>PKYZ01000722.1 GCA_003132865.1 Bryobacterales bacterium | reverse complement strand
TGCTGCACCCAGGAGGAAGATATTGCGAAACGAGGCTCTTGCGCGCCGGGCCGTCTATCCAGTTGGGAAAGAGATTCCTCCGGGGGGGCAAGCTCAAGCGCAAAGTTAAGGCCGCACTACACGTTTTCGGGTACCAATTCCCCGGTTTCTCCGGTTGGCAGGTCGCCTGTGATTTAGGAGGTGGGAGATGATTCAGCCGAACGCGAGCGCTAGAAACGTGATAGAAAAGGAGTTCACCTCTCGCCAACCGGTCAGGGGAGCATGAGGATATGGGGTGACTAACGCGGATGTTGTCCAGGCCGCAACGGGCCAGTCGAGTGTTGAAGACGCACTGGCCTGGATTGCCGAGGGGCATTCTCTGAAACCCGAGGTAGGCTTGCAGGTGCTGCTCCAGGCTGTGGTCGGCATCGACGGAGGCGGAGAAAACCATCAGGCAGCATTGAGACGGGTCGCCCGCGCGGCGACCGAGTCCGACCTCGATACCGCGNNGATCTTCAATCCGGAATTGCTCGGACCTCTAAGAGGCTACAAACCGATTCTTGATCTGCTAGCTCGCAAGAGTCCAACACGAACGTTACGCGGGCTGACGCCGGAAGCAGTCGGGGCCGCCCAGCATGAAGACCCCCTCACGATGGAAGTGCTCTGCGCCATCGCCGGCCTGTCGTTCCGGGATCTTAAGGAACGCGTGGGTGATGAGCTACCCAACAAGTCTGGCGGTCGCTGGCGCGCAGGGGCAATTACCGCGGCATTTTCGGTGGTGGACGGGATTGTGCGCGGCACCGAGAAAGCCGAATTTGCCAAAGGGGCCATCCCATTGAGGCCTATCGAATTACTCCTGAACGGCGAGTCGGCTGGCGGTTGGGCCGAGATCGAAAAAATGCGCTGCTCTGGTGTGCCCTACGAGTGGCTCTTGGCCCAACGTACCGTCGGCAGCGCCTGGGGTTCGCATCGCAACCGGACATCGTCAAAATTACTAGAAGTGGTCGCGTCAGGCCTTTGCGCGGAGCTTGACCAACTGGGCGTGAGATACCGTTGGTCGAAGTCCGTTGGCGGAAGCATCCGCCCCTCGGAAGTGCGCCGACTGGCCGGTGGCGGATCGCATATCGGAGTTGTCGCACTCACCCAGGCCGGCAACCCGATCTTGGGGGTGGCTTTCTCCATCGCTCGAGACGGTGGGACAGCGAGAAAGAATGCGGGGCGGTTGCAGGCGATGGTTGCCCGGACGCACGTGCCCGTCGCCGTCGTCGTTGCGGGACCAGGTTGGTCGCTGCGAAACGAAACTGCCGAAATGGCCGCGGCTTTCGCCGGTCGGGTGTATTCCGACCGCACGATCTGCCTATTGGCGCAGGCTATTCACGATCATCTTATTGGCCACACAAAGGACGTCTGATCATGCCGATTATTTCCGAGGAAGCCCGCAAAAGACGAATTGAGGAGGCGCTCGATGCTTTGCCGCGCGACAGCGAACGCATTCCGATCGAATGGCAGGATACGAAGAAAACCTTCCCTGTCATAAACATCCCGCTCGGCTCGGTATTGCTGAATCCGCGGAGCCACCGCATTCGTTCCCAACTCGAATCGCACCCCCAACGCCAACTCGTCCAAGAATGCCCTTTCAGCGCGGAATCGCAGGAAGTCATTACAGCTCTTCTGCGTGAGACCGAAGGCTATGAAAGGCTGAAGATCAACCTGGCGGAAGAGGACCAGCGCGAAGCGGGCGTGGTCACGAGAGCCGGGCTCCTGGTCAACGGCAACACCCGAGCCGCGGCACTCCTCGACATCGGCAAGAAGTATATCCGGGTGGCGGTACTCCCTGGGGACGCGACACAGGAGGAGATCGACGAGCTTGAACTCCACCTGCAGATGAAGCAGGATCTCAAACAGGATTACACATTCACAAATGAGCTCCTTTTTGTGGACGAACTTATCACTCGCTACGCCAGGTCGCACGCGGAGATTGCGCTCGATCTGCGCTGGGCAGCCTCCCGGTCCGCGAAGGAGCTGAACCAAGGCAAGGAGCGCGTCTGCCAGTCGGTGCGCATACTGAGTTTGATTCGGCAAATCCAGGAACTCAGCGGCCAGAAGTTACGCTTGACGGAGTTTGACGAGAAGAAGCAGGTGCTTATTGAGATTGACAAAGACTACCAGCAAACGCGCGAAGTAGACCCAGAAAAGGCAGTGAAGGTGCGGGACACCACGATGATCGGGGTGCTTGTCGGCCTGGGTTACCGGGAACTTCGGGAGATCGACGAGCGCTTTATGGAAAACTATCTCATCCCAGCGCTTGCCGATGACAAACTGCTCGGCAAGTACGTAGACGCCCTCACTATGGAGCAGCCAACGGATGAAGATCTGCCTGGCCTCGAAGTCCTCCCGCCCCAGGCGCAGGAATCGGAGCGCAGCCCGGGGCTGCTGCTGCGCCTGGTTGCCGCTTCCACCGACGATGAACAGGTTGAGTTACCTACGGGTGATGCCGAACGGGTCGCCCTTCCACGGGACGATGTAATTGAGGCAATCCGGCGAGCCATGGACGAGGCTGCGGAGAGCGCCCGGCTGGGCCGTCTGGCCGGTAATCAACTCCGGGCTCCCATCGCTCATCTTGAAAGTGCAGAACGGAGTTTGCGCCTCGGGTTAGAAGCGTGCCGCGCGGTCAAAGGCGATCCATCCTTGGATCACAAGAAACTCAACCGCCTTTTTGGAAAGATCAGACGGACTATGGAAGCGTTTACGGATGAATTCAGTTCTCTCACCTGAACCGACCCGACTGCCGAAGCTCCACCTATCTCTGAGGCAGACGCCTCCGGTTGTTGAGGTGCGCCGAGAAGACGGAATAGGCGACATCTTCTGGCTGCAGGCTCGGGCCGAGTGGGGATCGAACGGAAAGGTCCCCGCGCGCGCCATTACTCTGCCACTTGAGCAGTTTCTGGCAAATCTCACCTGGCTCGGCCCAGCCTGCCGCAAATTCAAGGTGGAGATCGAGTGGGAGGAGGGTCTGAAGCGCCAAGTCATGGCGGCAAACGCCGAGCGCCGAACACTCGACGGGACTCTCAGATTATTTGGAGTTGAACCGGTCCCGACAAGCGGGGTGGAGATAAATTCTGGGCGGTTTCTGCGGGCGCTCCGTCCGTTCCAGACGCGAGATCTAAACCATCTCCTCCGCCTGGCCCATGGCGCCAACTTTTCAGTTCCGGGTGCCGGCAAGACCGCCGTGGCATATGCCACGTACGAAGCTGAACGGGTCCGCGGCAGAGTTCAGCAGATGCTCGTGGTGGCTCCGCTGTCCGCGTTTGACTCCTGGTTACGGGAGGTCGAGGTCTGTTTCCAGCCGTACCCGGTCGTATCACGCTTTGAGGGGAGCCGAATCGACACTTCTGCCGAGGTTCTACTCGTCAATTACCAGCGACTCGCAGCCAGCTATGAGCGGCTGTCCGCGTGGGTGTGCCAGCGGCCGACCTTGGTACTCCTCGACGAAGCCCACCGTATGAAGCGAGGGCGAGATGGCCAGTGGGGCACAACGTGCCTGAACCTCGCTTACTTGGCCACCCGGAGGGATCTCCTTTCCGGCACGCCTGCACCACAGAGCCCCGCGGACCTGCGGGCACTCCTGGATTTCCTATGGCCCAATCAGGCCCGCCGCATCCTTCCTCGAGCCGCCCTCATGACAGTGCCGCCGCCCGGCACCGCCCAGCAGGTAGCCGAGGCAATTCGGCCACTGTTCGTCCGCACCACGAAAAAGGAACTCGGCCTTCGGCCACCAGATTACAGCGTCTTAGAGATCCCACTGACTGGCCTTCAGGCTGAGATCTATCAGGCCCTTCGTGATCGGTATGCCGGCCAGTTCGCGCTGACGCGACCGGAACGCGTGAGCTTCGCGCAGATGGGTAAAATCACGATGTACCTACTGGAGGCCGCCACCAACCCTGCCCTCCTCGCGGTCGGCGGCTCCCGCCACGATTCGATTGACTTTCGGCACCCTCCCCTGTCAGTGCCGCCCGGTTCCCAGTTGAGCGAGTTGCTGGCTGAATACGGCAAGTACGAGACTCCGAAGAAGTTTATCCAATTGCTTCAGTTGGTCGAACGCAACGTCGCAGCCGGCCGAAAGACGTTGATCTGGTCAAACTTCGTCCGCAACCTCGAAACATTAGAACGCATGTTACATCTGTATCGGCCAGCGTTGATTCATGGCGGCATCCCGTCCGAAGTCAGCGATGCCTCCGCTCCTCGCACCCGTGAGGCCGAACTCGCACGTTTCCGAACAGACGCGGCCTGTCAGGTCCTGCTTGCCAATCCTGCGGCGACGAGTGAGGGGGTCAGCCTGCATGAAGTTTGCCACGACGCAATCTACCTTGAGCGGACGTTCAATGCCGGCCAGTACTTGCAGAGCATAGACCGCATTCACCGCTTGGGCATGTCGCCGGATCAAGACACCCAGATCACCTTCTTGGTCATGTCCAACACCATCGACGAGGTGGTGGACGGCAGAGTCCGGGAGAAAGCAGAGCGCCTCGGCGACATGCTTAACGATCCGGATATCGTTACGATGGCGTTGCCCGACGACGAAGACTACGGTCCCGCCATTGATTCGGAGGCGGACATCGCAGTGCTACTTGCTCACCTGAGAGGGGGGGAGGGTGATGCGCGCGCCCGTTGAAGCCATCGCGGGTTTGCCGACGATTCATCTCCTTCGGTCGGCCCTTGTAGCCGCCTCGGTTTGCGATGCCGCGGGCGTGGAAGCTGCGGTTGCCCACCAATCGTACCTGAGGCTGCCGACTGGCGGGATGTATCACTACGAGGATCTGGAGAAGGGTGAACGACTGCTCATCCAATGCGGCCTGCTCACATCGAGCGGTAGCATCCTGTATCCCTCCGAGCAGCTGCGCGCCCTAAGAGGTCTTCCCTCAGACGAAGCTCCGCGGGTCCTACTCGCCTTGGCTGCGCAGCAATCTCCGCCCCTCTGGCTTCATATTGCAGTGCGCGGCGAGGCCGTCTGGTCGGAACTCATCTCGGATGCGGACGAGCAAGTTCTGTCGCAAGTGATCCCCGATCCCGACCAGCGGGAAGCGTTTCTGCTCGCCCTCGCCAATCGCTTCCAAGGCGCCCCGGCGATGTGCCTTGGCGAGCTTGGAGAATGCGCAGTCGTGAACCTCAGCCGGCAAGGGTTGGAAAGTGCCGGCCGCAGTGATCTCGCCGCGTTGGTGCAACGAGTTAGTCTGATTTCCGATCAACTCGGTTACGACGTCGTCGCTCCCACATTGCGGGGCAAACCGCGCCGCATGGAAGTGAAAACCACGAGTAGCGGAGCGCAAACCCATTTCGAGATATACCTCAGCCGCAACGAAGCGGCCGTTGCATTACGCGACCCCTCGTGGGCACTTGTGCTGTGTCGGGTGTGCGATCCTTCCCGCGCTGAGGTTGTCGGCTGGTGCCGCGCGGAAGCGTTTGCGCCTGTGCTACCGTCTGACAAGCATCCACGGGGGCGCTGGACACAAGCCAAGCTCCAGCTCGACCGGGAAACGCTGAAGGAAGGACTTCCGCCGTATGAATAAGTCGGCGTCGAAGTCCAGACCGGCAAAGGTTGCTCGGCAGATTGACGAACCCGAGGTGGGAGACCACACCGGTGTCCTGGAGCGGTTCGACTCGGTCGCCGTCAGCCTCCGCGCGGCGCGAGAAGTGCGCAACCGCGAGATTCACCTGCCCCCTGTCAGCGTTTACCGGTGGTGGGCCCGACGGACGGAGGCGGTATTTGGCGGAATCCTAGACGCATTCTTCTCGAACCGGTCAGGATCGGGCTTGGTGGTTGACCCCTTTTCGGGAGGCGGGGTGATTCCACTCGCCGCGGTTATCCGCGGCCACAGCGTGTACGCGCAGGACCTTAATCCCTGGGCTACGCAAGGCCTGGCGGGGATGCTACGGTTGCCGAGCCCAAGCGAAATCCATCAACTTGAGCGGCAGCTTCAGGAGGCAGCGGAGACGTTACTGCGCTCCGCCTATGCCACCACTTTTTCTAGCGGTGAGCCGGCGACGATCTCGCATACCTTCCGGGTCGCCACGGCGAAGTGTTCCAAGTGTGGCGTCCGGAGCCGCCTGTTTCCCTATGCAATGGTTTCGCTCCTCACCCGCAAAGAGCGAGGCCGTCCGGAAGCGATCCTTAGTTGTCCCCGTGGGCACCTGTTCTACGGAAAGATCGGGGCGGTAACCCGTTGCCGGGAATGCGGTGTCCAGACCGACCCGGGCGCGGAATACACATCCGAGAGAACCGTTGTATGTCAGCAGTGTCGGCACGTCGAGAAGTTGCAGACTAGAGCCACCCACGGCGATTGGCGGTGGGAGGTCGTATTGGTCGAACGAACGGCGGGCCGGAGCCGCGAATTGGCTCTCGCCTCGCCGGACGAAATTCGGCAGGCGGAGAATCCGCGGTGGAAACCGACGCTCAACCTCGGCTGCATTCCGGACGGCCAAGAAACTAAGGTGCTCCTGCGGCACGGCTTTNNCCCGCCCCGCCAGCGGTCCGTCATGGAAGCGCTCTTGGCGATGTCCGAAAGTGTGGCTACCGACGACCGAGCCCTAGCCGCATTACGCATGGCGATCTACGGTTCGGCCGAAATGGCGGGCTTGCTCTCGCGTTGGGACCGTTGGTATCTCAAGAGCTACGAGGCCATGGCGGGCCACCGTTTCAATTTCACGACGCTCCCGGCAGAGCCGAATGTCTGGGGCGCTGCCAGAAGCGGTCGGGGTACAGTCACCCGGCGTCTAGCCCTGTTTGCAAAAGCCTCCGCTTGGCTTCAGGAGCGAATCGCCGGCCCACTCACAGTGATCGGACCCGTGCCCCCTTCAACTCGGCGCCGGACACTGCGGCAGGGAGTCAATGCGTATCTTGTGGAAGGCAGTTCGGAGAGGATGAGCTTGCCATCGAGGTCAGCCGACCTGGTTCTCACCGATCCGCCGTATCACGACGACGTCCAGTATGACGAACTTTCAATGCCGCTTCGCGCCTGGTCTCGGCTCTCAATGCAGAAGCTCGTCAACGAAGCCGTGGTTAATTCCACGAACGGCTTTACCGCGGACTCCTATGACTACCGTGCCCTGCTTTCCCGCATCTTTCGAGAGTGTCAGCGCATCCTCAAGCCAACCGGCTGCCTGATTCTCAGTTACGCAAACCGCCAACCCGAGGCTTGGATTGATTTGTTCGCCGCCCTCCAACTCGCGGGTTTCTGGGGCGTAAATTACGCGATTGTGCATAGTGAAAACGAAACCGACCACGCGAAACGCGGCATCCGCGCCTGCGCTCTCGACCTTATGATGGAGCTGGTGCCAGACCCACAGCATGTGCCGCAGTTCCTCCGACCGAAGGTAAACCCGACTGGGCCCGAAGCCGAATTCCTGACGATAGTGGGCGAGACCTGCCTCGCCATCGGGCGGCTCCCGAGCGGGTGGCAACTTGGTTTCGCTGAGGCGCTCAAGGCGACGCCGTTCCTTTGCGGTCCAACCCGGAGCGCCAGTGCAAAGCCCGAATCAAACTAATCCTCCCGCGGGCTCAATGGTAGATCAGGCAAGGACTCCAGAAAGGTCACGCCTTCGGGCTTCCAAACGCGATCCAGGCCTCTCCGAGAGTCCACTTCCCAAACCCGGCGTTTGAATTCTGCGGCAATATCTCTGCGGAGCAAGACGGTCCGTATTCTTGAGGTGGATAACAGCGCGGTCCGTCTGTCCTCCCAAAACTGGGCGGCCACGTACTTCAGCAGGCAAATATCCTCGCGAAGATTGCATCTTTTGCTAGCTCGCCACCCTTGGCCGCAGCTACAGCGACCTCCCGCATCTCCCCTGTAACGAGGAACTGCTCGATTTCGGGCCGGTGAATGATCGCGGAACAAAGCGACGCTTCCAGAGGTCCATACCGCCGCGCCAGGATATGAGAGGCGACTTCCAGAAGTAGCTCCTTCATGTTCGCCATCAGGCGCCATGTCTGGTAGGTCAAATTGTCCGCCAAGAATTGTTCGTGCACCGAAGGTGGGCTCGTCACACTTCCGCTTGTCTTTTGGAGTTTACCGGCCCGAACTCCTTCGTCCAGGGCTTCTTCCCGATAGCGCTGCGCCGACGGCACAAAATTTCGAACGAACTGCCAAAGCGCGTACGCCAGCATGAACTGGGCTGCCTCGCCTTGAACGGTCTTCAATGTGTGGCGGCGTCCAGCATCGAAATCAATATTCCTCGCAAAGAGGTTCCAGTGGTGTTCCGTCGGGCTCATGCCGAACGCCAGTTGGTATACATCGGGGTCGGAAAAATAGTGGGTCACCCGATCACCGGCCAGGTCGGCAAAACCGATTAGAGCCAACCACGCCTTCGCCGCCTCCTGGTTATCGACTACCCTACCTTTCCGCCGGTGCGGATCGGGCCGGAAGTCCACCGCAGTAAAGCCCACGACTTGTTTGAAGAATCGCCCTCCTTCGTCTGTCAGCGATTCCCATTCACTTTCTTTCACCTGCAAGAACCACCTCGGCGTCATGGAAGCGAAACCAGATCTCAACACTCGCTGCTCCCGTCCGTTCGCCTTCAGATTCCGCGGGTGCATCGGATTTTGGTTGTTCGTAGCTTGGACAACCTTAGCAACAAAATCCGCATCGCTGGTGTTGATGACCTTGACTTGCACCAAGCACTCCCG
Organism: Bryobacterales bacterium; assembly: GCA_003132865.1. The sequence goes on along the minus strand of PKYZ01000722.1, from coordinate 1,751 downwards.
GTCGAGTTGTTCTCGCGTGACGCCGNNTGACGTCGTTCGCCGTCACCGCATTGTAAATCGACTTCACTGTCTGGAGCCCGTTGACGATTTGGGGGCCGGTGAGGTGAATGCAATTCTGCTTGTCTCGCACGCTGTAGGTTTTGGAGACGACAATCAAGCCATTGTTGTAGTGGTGAAAGTGTCGGCGGGTCTTCTGGTGCTGGAGCGAACGCAAGATGTCGCCGTTGATCGAGGAGTTGCGCACCTCGTAGCGGAGGTTTAAGTCGAATAGACGCCATCCGTACTTCTTAAATCCGTCCAAAAGATCGGCGGCATTCGCGAGGAAGTAGCAATAATCATGCGCTCGAAGAATTCCGACATCGGTGGCGTATCGCAGATCCAGTTGAATCTCACCCGACTGGTGTGCAGTGCCGACGAGGAACTCGTCTGCGAGGTCGGAGATCTGTTGCAGAAGCAAACGGACCCCCTTCTGCTCGTAGTCAAGCTTGAGCTGGGTAAAGGCAGCCTTCGCCCGTTCGTTCAGGCAGCCGTAAACTATTAAGAAGAACACCAGCTCGAAATCTTCCTGCTGGCGATCGGCACCAATGCGTGCGCGCAAGTCTTGCAGCTGATCATTTGCTGTCTTGTCGGAATTCTCCAGCAAGTACTGCAGCGCAGTGCGGCTATCCTGGATGGCTGCCGGACCGAAGGACCTCACTTCCCCGGGGTGCGCTTCGAGCCAATCACGCTCAGGAACCCTACACTGGACGACGTGATAAGTCCTATCCCGGCCTGAATAGAAAGCTACGCCCAAATCGTCCTTGCCCGCGGCACTGATTGTGCTGGCCGACGTCCCAAGAGAGTACTTCCCCACGCAATAGAGTTGGAACCCCTCGCGGAAGTCCCCCACTTCGGGATTCTCGCGAACGAGTTCGTCTATTTGACGTTCGAGGAGATCGATACCCTTCGCATCTTCAATGGTTCCGTGCTGCATGGTGCTATTGTACCCGGCCATTCATCGACAGCAGAGACAACCAGCTCCAGTGATCCGAATTTGAGTTTAATCTCTGCCCCAGGCCAACAGGACTTCTGGCAAGAATGCCTAAACCCGCGCGTTTGATCCTGCGATGTCCGGGATCATCCATGAGGAAACATCCATCGGCCGGCCGCGCTAGGGCGAGGCCGGGCTGCCGCACCGCGGAAAATCCCCTTCCCACCACGTTCGCGTGCGCCGACGAGACGAACGACCATCAAGCTGTAGGCTGTCGCAGTCGAAGTAGGTGGCGCGCGCATCCTGTGCTTGCAGGAACCGTTCCACGCTCCGTATTTCTAGGCCTAGAAGCAGGTACGTTTGGTACTGCTTCACCGGGCCGGCGCCCAAGGGCCGGCGTCTAAGGGTGGCGTCGAGAGCTGCGTGTCCCGCGGTAAAATAACCCAGACACGGGCCGCACCACGCATCAGCACTAGGGCGATTTCATGGCGTCCGCAGGAAGCCATGAATGACTGAACTTGCGTCAACGCAGTATCCCGTGATGGCACCCGACCTGTTGATGCTGTAAGCGGAAGTGCCTTGAGCGGCGCCGCAGCCAAGCTAAAGGATCCTCCTGGGTGCAGCAGGCGAGCAGGAGGAAAACGGCCTTGGAGCGTCCGCTTGCCGACCGGCGGAGGAGTTGACCAGAATGTGCCCCCTCGGGAGAAAGTCTTGTCCCGGAAGGTGAACTTTTGGGGACAGGGGAACAAGGCAAGCGTGTCAGGCGAAGAGCGGGCGAATA
>PKYZ01000481.1:399-2623 GCA_003132865.1 Bryobacterales bacterium | reverse complement strand
GCGGCCTCCCAGGCCGCCCCGCGCTGGACCACAAATACTCCTCAGCCCTTGTCACCAGACCTGCAACTACCGGATTGTTCTCGATATATCGCTGCATGCGGCGAAATTCTTCACCATCCCGCACCAGGCGGTCAAAGCTCTCATCCTGCCAAAAGGGCTGACCAGTCCGTTCCAGCAGCAGGTTCGCTCGTTTGGCGGTTGNNAGGTGAACATGATTGGGCATGATGACCCACGCGTGCATCTGGTAGTGCCCGGTTTCTGCGCCGTACTCGATGGAAGCCAAGACCAGTTGAGCAATGTCCGGCTGCCTGAGAAACATCGGCCCGCTCCGGGCTTGATCGAGCAGCCGGTCCATGGCGACGAACGCTTCGCCGGAGGTCAGGTTCGCGGCAGGAAAAGCACGATTGCGGGGAAGACTGTCGTGCAGGCGGAAGGTGACGAACAACGGCTGGCCGGTGATATGGAGATGTGGGAGTCGGCGCTCTCTGAGAACCATATTCGGATAGTGCGCCTGGCGTGTGAAGACTCTCAAGCCAGGCGGCCTGGGAGGCCGCNNGCAGGCCATGGGCCTGCCCCACTTTTGGAGCACCCTCCTTCTAGCAGCCCTATCCCTCCTCGGCACACTGCACGCCGCGCCTGTGCGCTATCCTACGCCGATTGAACTCGCGGTTTCGCCGGATGGCGCACGCCTGTTTGTCCTCTGCGAAGGCACCGACGAGCTTGTCTTCGCCGATGCACACTCGGGCAAAATCGCGGGACGCGTGCAGGTAGGCCGCGTGCCGAAGGGTTTGTGGCTCAGCGGGCGCTACGCATACGTTGCCAACTCGTGGAGCGACACCGTGTCGGTGGTCGATACCGCGACCCTACAGGTGACCCGCACCCTCAAGACCGGCTTCGAGCCCAACGCGGTCTTCGCAGACCCTGCCGGAGCCACCATCTACACCGCGAATCGCATCGGCAACGACATTTCGGTAATCGACCTGGCCAGCGGCGCCGAAACACGGCGGCTGGCAGCCGGGCGTGGAGCCAGCTACCTGACACCAACGCCCGATGGCCAGTCGCTCTTCTGCACGCATATTTACCCGAACATCGGCCGCCACCGCGCACCGCCGGAATCCGAGATCACGGTCATCGATGTCGAACACCAGATTGTCCGCGAGCGCCAGCCGCTGCACAACGTGGCCGGCGTTTTCCACGTGGCGTTTTCGAGCGACGGCCGCTTGGGGCTAGCTTGCCAGTTGCGCCCCAAGAACCTCGTGCCCCTGGCGCACGTCGAGCACGGCTGGGTCTTCGGCGACTCGTTGACGTTGTTCGGCGCCGACGTGGGCGAGAGCGTGCAGGTTTTGATCGACGAGCTGGAGCGCTATTACACGATGCCTTTCGCCGTGGTCATCGCCCCGGATAAGAGCGCGGCTTACATTTCCACCACCGGCGCCAACAGCGTGACTGTCATCGACATCCGGCGGCTGCTGGAGTTCGTGCGCGCGGCTTCACCCCGCGAGCGGCGCGCTTTGGCCAACGATTTGTCCGCTTCGGCGCACTTCGTGGCCGCGCGCATTCCGGTGGGCCGCAGTCCCAAAGGCCTCGCGCTTTCGCCTGATGGCGCGCTGCTCTACGTGGCCAATCGCCTGGACGATACCGTTTCAGTGATCGACACGGCCACACGCAAGGTAGTGCGCATGATCGAACTGGGCGGCCCGGCCGAACTCACGCCGCAACGCCGTGGCGAGCGGCTGTTCTTCGATGCGCGCTTCGCCTTCCACGGCGGCTTCAGTTGCGCCAACTGTCACTTGGAATCCACCTTCGACGGACTACAATGGGACCTGGAGCCGGACGGCTTCGGCAAGGACATCGTGGACAACCGGTTGTTGGAAGATGTGGATGGCACCGAGCCGTTCAAGTGGAATGGCGGCAATCCGGACCTGGAAACCGAATGCGGACCGCGCACCGAAAAGTATTTCTACCGCTCGCAGAGTTATTCGCGCGAGGAGTTGGGCGACCTGGTCGGCTATATCAAGTCGATGCCGCTGCGTCCCAACCGCTACCGCCTGCCGAACGGCGAGTTGACCGCTGCGCAGGAACGCGGTAAGGACATTTTCGAGCGCACCCGCCGCAAAGACGGCACTCCCATTCCGAAGGCAAATCAATGCGGATTCTGCCATGCGGGCCGCCACTATACCAACCAGACTCAAGTGGATGTCGGCAGCGGTAAGTGGTCCGACCG
>PKYZ01000481.1:0-392 GCA_003132865.1 Bryobacterales bacterium | reverse complement strand
AGATCTGGACCGTGTTCAACCCCAAGGACACGCACGGGGTAACTAATGACTTGGCTAAAGACGAACTCAACGATCTGATTGAGTATTTAAAGACGTTATGACGCATAAGATCTGCTGTCTGCTCCTATCGCTCGTGCCGCTGGCGGCCTCGGCTCAACCCATGCCGCGCTACCGCTGGCAGAATTTCACCACCGCGGACGGCTTGCCCGACAATCGCGTCTTCAGCGTGGNNGCGGTGGATGGCTCGCGCATCTGGGCCGGCACCGAAAACGGTCTGGGATTGTACGAGAACGGCAAATGGAAGGTGTTCCGCCCGGCGGACGGCCTGGCGCATCGCGCCGTAACGTACGTGGCCGTCGATAAGAAGACGCACGACGTCTGGGCCGCCACCA
>PKYZ01000266.1 GCA_003132865.1 Bryobacterales bacterium | reverse complement strand
TGACCAGCAGGTCGAGATCGCCCACCGTTTCGCGCCCGCGCCGCAGGCTGCCGGCGGGGGTGATCTGCTCGATGCCGGGCGTCTCGCCCAGGTAGCCGGTCAACTCGCGCGCCATATCTTCGGCGTAGCTCAACAGGTAGCGGCCGGTGCGCTGGCGGTATTGCGCGATGGACTTGAGCACCTTTTCTTCGAGCTTGGCGCCCATGCGCGGCAGCACGCGCAGCTTCTGGTCGAGGCATAAACGCTCCAACTCGTCGATGGTGCTCACTTGATAATGCTCGAACAGCAGCGCGATGCTCTTCGGTCCGAGGCCTTGGATTTCGAGGAATTCCAGGGCGGCCGGGGGGAACTTCTTGAGCATCAGATCGCGGCGCTCGCAGGACCCGTGATCGCAGATCTCACGCAGCGCGACGGCTAGCTTGTCTCCGATCCCAGGGATCTCTGTGACCTTACGTTCTGGGTCCTTGAGGATGTCTTCGACCCGTTCGGGATAGCCCTCAACGGAGCTCGCACCGTTGCGATAGGCGCTCACCGGTCGGAAATCTTCGCCCGCGATCTCCATGAGCTTAGCGGTTTCCAGAAGGATGTGGGCTATCTCCTTGTTCTCCATCCGAGGTCTATTTTAGCTCTTGCCTTCAGATCCAATCCCACCGCGTTATGTGGCGCACGTTCCCATCGGAACAGCCGCACACCTGGCGGCCGGCGCGGCCTCCAGTCCAAGCTACGGTACAAACTGCTCCGCACTCGACCAGACAGCTCCTGGGTATATGTTGCCGGCGGACGTCCAGGCGGCGGACTGAGGATCGTAGGTCTCGCTGGTGGCCGTGGGACAACTCGAAATCCCGCAGCCGCCGGCCGCAACAACCTGGCCGGACCCCAGCAGCGTGGCGGTGTGGCCCGACAGCGGCACCGTCATCGTTCCAGTCTGGTACCACGTGTCCGGTCCCGCTCCAAGGGCAAAGCCTGCAATTGTGGCTATCGCCAGCACCAGATGTGCAAACCTGCGGAAGACAATCATGGATAACCCTCCTGTCCGGCTTCTAGCATTGTGACCAAGGATGTCCCAACTTGCAAGCGCTACTGGCCGGTGGTGAGGAGCGCGTTGAAGAACAGCTTGAAAGTCAGGTAACTTTGCGCGCGGTATTGCGGCCGCATGCCGAACAGAATTACGTGGCCGGTGCCCAGCCGGGCATCCACCAGGGCGGCCTTGCGGACCAGGTATTTCTCGCCCAGCAGCCAGCCCGAAGCCAGCAGATTCGCATCCGGATAGCGCACCGGGGCGCTCTCCTGAGTATCCCAGGCGGGGCTCTGCTCGGACCAGATGGTCAGGTCTTCGGGTAAGCCTGCCGCCAGCGGATGGTGCAGGTCGAGGCGTGCGTTCAGCAGCGAGCCGGGTGAATAATATTCGCTGTTGGCAACGCCGTGCACCGCATTATGGGCGGCTACGCCAAGCTGGCGCGTGGCATATTCGGATGCGCGGTTCAGGAAGATCAACGTGCCGCCGGCGGAGGCGAACTCGCGCAACGCATCCGCGCCGGTGGACCCCAGGCCGCCCGTGAATTCCGGCGGCATGCTCCCTGCCCGGTAGCCGTTTTCCATGCTTGAAGATGATTCCGGACCAGCATCGGGAAACACGATGACATCGAAATGCTTCCGCAGGCCGCCGGCCTGGATTTCCTTGTTCTCGAGCGAAGTGTAAACAAAGCCGAACTGCTCCAGCAGCCAGCGGGTCCAGCCTTCGTCGTTGTTGGGGATAAAGCTGCGGTACAGGCCGGTGCGCGGCCGCTGGATTGGCTTCCATCCGGCGCCGGGCGTCCCCGCCGTGGCGAAATCGCCCGTGGCCAAGTTCCGCCAGACCGCGCCGCCCGAACTCCAGATCCGATTGATAGTCTTCCACGATTCCGTATCAGAAGCCCGGAGTCCCGCCGAGCCCCAGGCAACGGTGCCCGGAAAAAGGTTCGGGATTGGCGTGTCGGTGGCCTCCACGCGCACGCCCATCAGCAGCGGCAGCGTATGCGCCGTCACATCATAAGGGCGCTGCGGCGGCCCGCCGGGGTAGAGCCGCATGTCCGGGTAATGCTGCCGCTCCAGCAGCGCCTTGGCCCAACCGCTGTAAGGCTGCGCCATCCGGATCACGTGGTCTCCAGCGTCGTTGTGCTCGATCTCCACCTGGCCGAACGCCAGCGTCTCCAGCAGCTGCCGCGTAGCGCCTGGATCGCGCTGCTCCGCCGGAATCACGAACCCCCACGGCGACTTTCGCGCCACCTGCCGCTGCCCGATTTTGTAGAAGTTGCGCAGCAGTTCTTCGCGATGCAAGGCCGCCTGGTAGAGGCACGACTCCATAGCGATCGACTGGTCGTCCACGATATCGCGCAAGCGCCAGATGCCGCCCGGCCAAGGCTCCAGGAAATTCCAGCTTCGCTCCCGCGCGTTGTAGCCCAGCGCGTCGCGCTCAAGCCGGCCGGGTTCCACCGTGATGGGGCTGGCCAGTTTCGCGCTGGCCGACTCGGTCAGGATGCGCATGCCGCCGTGGAACGCCTGGTAGTGCCGCGACGGCGTCCAGAAATCGTACATGGCGTGAATGGCGACGCCCGTCTGTCCGGCGGCAGTCAGGTCCGCCGCCATGGCCGTCCCGATCATGTTGGATTCCTGCATCAGGATGGCGTCGATATTCGGTTCGATGGGGTCCAGCCACGGTGGCACGAAGATGCGCGCCGCGTTGGAACCCATCTGGTGCACGTCGTAGACGATCTGCGGATGCCAGACGTTGTGCAGCTTGGCNNTACTTCTGGTAAAGCTCCGGCGGATTGGCGCCCTCGAAGGGTGTGCCGAGGGTGCGCCGGTACCAGCGTGTCACGATGTCCACGCCATCCGGATTGAGCGAGGGCACCAGCAGGAAGATCGTGTTTTGAAGGATGGCCCGGAAACGGGGCGTGTCTTCGGTGAGCAGGCGATAGGCGAACTCGACGGCGGTCTGAGTGGATGCCAACTCCGTCGCATGTATCGAACAGGTAATCAAGACTACCGTCTTGCCTTCGGCGGCCAGCTTTTGGGCATCGCTTTCCGAGGTCAGGCGCGGATCGGCCAGGCGGCGCTGAATTTCCAAATACCGATCCAGGTGCTGCAAAGTCTCGGGAGAGGCGATGGTGGCGGCGATGAACGGCCGCCCTTCCGTACTCTTGCCCAGCTCTTCCACGCGGATCCGGTCGGAATTGGCTTTGATCGTCTGAAAATACGAGACGACCTTGTCCCAGTCGAGGACCAAGTGGTCCGACCCCATCCGCTGGCCAAAATAGCTTTCCGGTGAAGGCGGAGTGCCGGCAAGCGCGCCAGAAGCCAGGAGCAGACAAAACCCCAACCCCCAGCCCCTAGCCCCCCGCCCCGACGCGGAACGCGTCCTCACGGCAAAGCCTGCAGCATGCGTCCGATATCATCCGGACTGATATAGAAGTGCGGCGAGACTCGCACCCAACCCTGGCGCGGGGCGGCCGTCACCCCGGCCGCCATAAGCTTCTGCACGATGGACCCGGCCTCCAAACCCGGCTTGCGGAAGCTGACAATGCCCGCCCCATTCGCCGGCGAACGGCTTCCAAGTACTTCATATCCTTTGGCTTGGGCGCCATCTGCCACCAGATCGCCCAGCCGCTGGACAGCCGGAGCGACGGCGTCGACGCCGACCTCCAGCAGGAACTCGATCGACGCGCGCAGCCCATAGCACCCGATGGTGTTGAGCGTGCCGCACTCGTAGCGTCCCGCATCCGGCCTTAGGGTCATGTCGCGTGAAGCGTAATCCGCGTAGCCCGCCACGTTAGTCCAACCGAATTCCACGGGTCGCACCGACTCTTGAGACTCCTGAGAAACAAATAAGATACCGCAACCCTCCGGCCCCAGCAGCCACTTGTGCCCATCGGCCGCGAGCGCATCGATATGCGCCCGCCGCACATCCACCGGGAACGCGCCCAGCCCTTGTATGGCATCCACCAGATAGGCGCAGTGATGGCGATGGCAAATCTCGCCGATGGCTTCCAGGTCCGCGCGATGCCCGCTCAAATACTGCACGAAGCTGATCGCCAGCAGACGCGCGCCGCGGCATGCCTGGTCGATGCGATCCAGCGGATCGAGGTAGGAGAGCCATTCGACGCGCACGCCGGTTTCTTCCAGCCTTTTCCAGGGGTAGTAGTTGGCGGGGAACTCTTCGCGAAAGGCGACGATCGTGTCGCCGGAGCGCCAATCCAGGCCCATGGCGATGGTGGCGATGCCTTCCGAAGTATTCTTCACCAGCGCGATTTCGCTCCGGCCTGCCCCGATCAACCGCGCCGCCGCTGCCCGCAGCCCTTCATACGTCTCCAGCCACTGTCCGTAATGCAGACTGCCGTATTCCATGGCATCCGCGGCCAGCCACCGCATGGCTTCCGCCGCCGGCCGGCACAAAGGCGACACGGCGGCATGGTTCAAATAGACGAGGCGCTGGCGGACGGGAAACTGGTCCGCATACTGAAGCCACAACTCTTCCTGAGATTTTGCAATCGTTTCGAAACCCATTATCATGAATATACGTTATATGCCCTTTAGGAGGAGAGTCATGCGGCTGGTCTGCGCCGGCATGGTGCTGCTAATTCCATCCCTAACCGTCGCGTTAGCCGATGATAATAAAGCCAAAAAAGACGATCCCAGCCAGATCGGCAACCGGGACGTGAGCGGTTTCAATTGCTATTCCATCGAAAAAGAGATCGCCATGGGCAAGCAACTGGCCGGAGAGGTCCAGCGCCAAGCGAAGCTGATGGACGACCCGATCGTCACCGAGTACGTGAACCGGGTGGGCCAGAACCTGGCGCGCAACTCCGACGCCAAGGTGCCGTTCACCTTTCAGGTGATCGACGACCCCACTCTGAACGCCTTCGCGCTCCCAGGCGGGTTCATCTTCGTGAATACCGGCCTGTTGACGGCTGCGGAAACCGAAGCTGAGATGGCCAGCGCCATGGCGCACGAGATCGCCCACGTGGCCGCCCGGCACATGACCCGCCAGGCTTGCCGGGCGCAGGTTGCCAACATCGCCACCCTCCCCCTGATCCTCCTGGGAGGCTGGGGCGGCTATGCCATCCGGCAAGCGGCCAGTGCGGCTATCCCCATGACTTTCCTGTCGTTCTCGCGCGGGTATGAGGCCGAAGCGGATTACCTGGGTTTGCAATACCTTTATGCAGCCGGTTACGATCCGACGGCTTTGATCGACATGTTTGAGAAGATGATGTCGCTCGAAAAACGGAAGCCCGGCTCCATCGCCAAGGTCTTCTCCACCCACCCCATGAACGGCGACCGGCTGAAGAAGACTCAGGCCGAGATCCAGAAGATTCTGCCGGAGAAGGCGGAATACGTAGTGAATACTTCGGAATACGCGGAAGTGCGGGGACGCCTGCTGGCCATCGAGAACCAGCGCAAGTTGCGCTCCACGGAGAAGGATCCCAAAGGACCGGTGCTGCGCCGCTCCCCCGGCAGCGGGACGCCTGCCCCGCCCGACAACGATTCCGGCGACGACCGTCCGACGATCAAACGACGCGATTTAGAGGAGTAACCCGGCAGCCCCGGTGTACGTATACAATTCAGCGGTCCAGTACAATTCAGCGGTACAGGTACGCCGGTTTGGGCGTATAGTAGAGTAACAGGAGTTTTCCACTCATGAAGCGCTTCTCAGCGGTCCCCGTGGCCTTCCTGGCAGTTCTCACCCTACTGCCGAACGGCGCTTTCGCCGACGACAAAAAGAAAGATCCCGACGAAATTGGCAATCGGGACGTTGGCAAAGGCGTCAATTTCTGGTCTCTGGAGAAAGAAATCGCCCTCGGCAAGCAACTGGCGCAGGAAGTCGAGCGCCAGGCCAAAATCGTCGATGACCCGATCATCGCCGAGTACGTGAACCGGGTCGGTCAGAACCTGGTGCGCAATTCCGACGCCAAAGTTCCGTTCACGATTAAGGTGCTCGATTCCGAAGAGGTCAATGCTTTCGCGCTACCCGGCGGGTTCTTCTTCGTCAACTCCGGCTTGATCCTGAAGGCGGACAGCGAATCCGAGCTGGCGGGCGTGATGGCGCACGAGATCGCACATGTTGCGGCGCGCCACGGCACACGGCAGGCCACCAAGGGCGAACTGATCAACATCGCCACGATTCCGCTGATTTTCATGGGCGGCTGGACCGGCTACGCCATTCGGCAGGGCATGGGCTTGGCGATCCCCATGGGATTCCTGGCCTTCACCCGCACCATGGAACGCGAAGCGGATTACCTCGGCCTGCAGTACATGTACAAATCGGGCTACGACCCGACCTCGTTCGTGGACTTCTTCGAGAAGATCCAGACCATGGAAAAGCGCAAGCCGGGCACTGTCGCCAAGGTGTTTTCGACGCATCCGATGACGGACGACCGCATCAAGGCTTCGCAGGACGAGATTCAGACGATCTTAAAGGCCAAGCCCGAGTACGTGGTCAACACCTCGGAATTCAACGACGTCAAGGCGCGCCTGTACTCGCTACACAACCGCCGGAAGTTGGACAAGGGCAAGGACGACCCGAGCCGCCCGACCTTGCGGCGGAGTCCGGGCAGCGGCACCGGTCCGGTAGACGATAACGACAAGCAGCCGGCCGATCAGGACGAACGGCCCACGCTGAAGCGGCGCGATAGCTAATCTAACCTGCACGAATTGTGGGGCAGGACTCCAGTCCTGCGGCCGACGTC
>PKYZ01000069.1:9367-34236 GCA_003132865.1 Bryobacterales bacterium | reverse complement strand
GTGAGTGCCATTTGCGAGGGATTATACGCGAGCCGAGTCGAGCAGCAAGGAACAAAACTTCCCGGTGTTACGAAGATTCGGAATCGTGGCGCGCGCCGTGGAGGATCGCAACTGCATGAGGCAGCAACTCCGCGATAGCATCGAGCGACTCGACGGCTCCGCGCGGGCTGCCGGGAAGATTAATGATGATTGTCGCGCCGCGAATCCCAGCGACAGCGCGCGACAAAATTGCGCGAGCGGTTTTCTTGGCGCCCTCCGAACGCATATGCTCGGAAAAACCTGGGATTAGCCGCTCAGAGACTGCCATCGTCGCCTCGGGCGTCACATCGCGCGGGCCTAGGCCGGTTCCGCCGGTCGTGAGAATCACGTCGGCGCTTGCCGCTCCCGCCATTTCTTTTAAGAGTGTCTCAATCGCGGAGCGGTCGTCTCGCAACACCGTGGACGCCACAATCTGCCAGCCAAGTTCCTTACAACGGTTTACAACCGCGGGTCCCGAGCGGTCTTCGTGCTTCCCACTGCTTACGGAGTCACTGATTGTGACGATGGCAACACGCATGGCGAGGTTTGCGACCCACTATCCTTCGGTTACTTCCGCGTCTTCATCAGAGGATTGATGTTGCTCTTCGTCGATCAACCGCAGCGCTTCCATCAGCAGACCGGTTGTGGTGCGAGAAATCGTCGAGCGCGAGGGAGCCACATTGAAATCAATTTCAAATTCGCCATCGGTCCAACGCACCGCCTGAAACACAGCAGCCTCGCCTTCGTAAGAACCGAATCGTGCGTCTTTGCACTGCCCAGCGGAAAAGAACAGCTCGCAAGTTTCTTCGCCCCGGCGGATCGAGAGCTGGCATGATTTCTGACCCATTTCGAGCGACTGCATCAAATCCATGATGCTCATTTCTTCCAGCCTTCCTTGAATCACGCCCGGACGAACTTGCCGCTTCTGCAATTTTTCAAGCTGCAGCCGATCTACTACTTTCTTCGCCCGCCGCACCAAATCCTTCACGAAAAACGGTTTGGGAATAAACTCCTCGACGCCTTCGACGATGGGCCGCAGTTTCTCTTCGATGTCACCCCGGCTGGCCAGAAAAATAAATGGAATCAACTTGGTCTGTTGCCGCGTGCGAAGCTTTTCGTAAAGCTGGCGGCCATCGAGTCCCGGCATGCGGTAATCGCACACCACCAGGTCCGGCGGATCATCCACGATTTTCAATAGCGCATCGGCGCCGTCAGCAGCCGCCCTCGCGTCGCAGTGCGGCATCAGGCCCTTCATCAATAGGTCGAGTATCAGCGCGTTATCGTCGACCACCAGGACTTTTACTCCCTTCCCCAGTGTCATCGCTTTACACGCTTTCCTTTGCGATTGTAATCGCCGCTGTGGCCGCCCGATTTTTTGACAAGATAGAGTTTCGTAATTTCCATGCCCCGTTCCAGAGCCTTGCACATATCGTATATCGTCAGTGACGCGACCGCCGCAGCTACCAGCGCTTCCATCTCGACTCCGGTCGGCCCCGTGGCAGTAGCCTCGGAGGTAACTTCGATTCCATTCTGGCACAGCTTCGCACTCACATCCACGTGCGTCAATGCCAGGGGATGACAAAGTGGAATCAGCTCCGCCGTGCGCTTGGCGGCCGTTATACCCGCGATTCGAGCGATTTCAAGCGGATTGCCCTTCGGCGATTTCAGCCGCCGTATGCTGGCGATTGTCGCGCGCTGCATGCGAATGAATGCGTGGGCCACAGCGAAGCGCGATGTTGCGGCTTTGGCGGTCACGTCCACCATACGCACGCGCCCGGCCTTGTCATAGTGCGAGAGTTTTTTCATTCGCGAATGTTAAAAGAGTCCGCGTCGCGGCAGGATATCGGCCATTTCCCCGGCTTCGAGCCTTAACTTCGATTCGTGCACCACCAAAAAGCAATTGCCGCGAACCACGGCCCCAATATCTCCGGATCCTTCCCAGTGCAATACTTCCACCGTCGGCTCTCCGCCCGGCCAGCTCACTCGCGCTGGAACAAAATGCGCGAGAGGAGGTTTTTCGTCCACTGGATGCGCAAGCTTGGCTTTGAGCAAATGCAGCGAACCCGGCGGGTGACCGCCGAGCAATTCTATCGCCGGCACTACTAGCAGTTCGAATGTAACCATGGTCGAAACCGGATTCCCCGGCAGCCCGAACACCGGCTTATCGTGGCACATACCGAATACGGCGGGGCGCCCCGGCCGAATCGCCAGCGCATCAAAGAAAAATTCAACGCCAATCTCTTTTAATACTTGCTCAACGTGATCGTATTTGCCCACCGATACGCCACCGGTCAAAATCACGATATCGGCTTTCAGCGCCTGCTCAATGCGGGCGCGAAGTTCGGATACATGATCGGGCGCAATCCCTTGTATCGCCGGTTCGCCCCCGGCGAGCGCAACTTGCGCGGCCAGCGATATGCTATTGCTGTTACGAATTTGAAACCGCTGCGGCAACTGACCCACAGAAATTACTTCGTCACCGGTCGAGAGAATCGCGACACGCGGTTTCTTCGCTACTAAAACGCTCGATCGCCCTACCTGCGCGGCCATCGCAAGTTCGGCATACCCGAGGCGCTTACCGCGGCCGACCACGCTTTCACCTACTCGCGTCTCCTGCCCCTCCAAAACGTAGTGCTGACCGGCGCGAACGCCGCGCTCAAAAACAACTGAATCGCCTTCGACCGCAGTGTCCTCCTGCATCACGACCGCATTCGCGCCACGCGGCAGAGGCGCGCCCGTCATGATTTGCACGCATGCGCCCGCCTCCATTTGCCCTGCAAAGGCGTGCCCCGCGCGGCTTTCTCCAATTAATCGCAACCGGACTCCAGGACGCACGGCATCAGCGGCGCGCACTGCAAATCCATCGCGCGTCGAACGGTCAAACGGAGGATAGTTGCGGTCTGCAATCAGTTCCTCGGCCAGGATCCGGCCGAGCACGCGCGACGGATTCTCCGCAAACTCGATGTTCTCTGTTGCGGCGGGCGCGCTGGTTCGCGCGTGAACGATCTCGATTACTTTCGCGCGGGCTGCTTCGTAGGAAAGCATGAGGGTTATTACAGCCAGGATGCGAGCTTGGTTCCTCTTGGCACAATTGTAGCATCTCGTTCCGGGCCGGTGGATATCATCCCAATCTCAACCTGTAGCTGGTCGGAGATAAAATTCAAGTAATCGCGGGCCGCCAGGGGCAAACCTTTCACGTCGCGGATTCCCGGGGTCGGCGTCTGCCAGCCGGGCATGGTGTGATATTCAGGCTCGATCTCCGCCAACGTCTCGGTGTCAGGCGGCATTTCCGTCAGGCGCTTTCCTTTGTAGCGATAGCCGGTGCAGATTTTTATTTCTTTCTGCGCATCGAAGACATCGAGTTTCGTCACCACCAGCGAATCGATACCGCTGAGCATTTTCGCGAAACGCAAGACTTCCAGGTCCAGCCAGCCGCAGCGCCGCGGACGCCCGGTGACAGCGCCAAATTCCTTCCCGCGTTCGCGCAGCGCCTGCGCGTCCAGATCAGGCATTTCGGTAGGAAACGGCCCGCTGCCCACTCGCGTGGTGTATGCCTTGGTTACGCCCACCACTCCCGTCAGCCTTGTCGGCGCCACTCCAAGCCCCGTGGCCACACCGCCGGATGTCGCATTCGACGAAGTGACGAATGGATACGTGCCGTGATCGATGTCCAGCATGGTGCCCTGCGCGCCTTCGAACATCACGCTCTGGCCGGCGGCGATGGCATCGTGCAGCAACCGGGCGGTGTCGCAGACCATGGGGCGGATGCGCTCCGCCAGCCTTTCGTATTCGGCGCGGACGCTGTCGGCGTCCAGCCCGTCGTCGACGCCCAAAGCCCGTGCGGCCGTCTGGTGTTCCGCCACCAGCGTGTCGAACAGCGGCTCGAACACTTCCCGATCCATCAGATCGCCGATGCGCATGCCGCGGCGCGCGATCTTATCTTCGTAGCAGGGGCCGATGCCGCGCGAAGTGGTGCCGATGGAAACCCGCCCGGGCCGCGCTTCGCCCAGCTTCTCCATAAGGCGGTGCGTGGGCAGCAGCACCTGCGCGCGGTTGCTGATGAACAGATTGCCCTCCACCTGCAAGCCGGCGGCTTCCAGCATTTGGATCTCGTCCAGCAGCGCGGCCGGATCGACGACCAGCCCGTTGCCGATCACCGCCTTCTTGCCGGGCCGCAGAATTCCGCTGGGGATCAGCTTCAGCACGAACTTGCGGTCGCCGATGCGCACGGTGTGCCCTGCGTTATGCCCGCCCTGGTAGCGGGCCACCACATCGAAGCGTTCGGAGAAAAGGTCGACCACCTTTCCCTTGCCTTCATCGCCCCACTGCGCGCCCAAAATGATTACGTTGCTCATGGTCAAACCCATTCATTCTACCGCATGTGATAACCTGACCTTAAATGCAGCTTTCGGAAGTCTACCTGGCGCTCGGGGAGAGCGGATTTGGACAACTGATTCGAGGCATCTCGATCGGCAAGCTGAAGACCTACCAGCTCTACGACGCGTTCAAGGGCAGCGCGCATCTGGCCAAGCTCAACACGGAGTCGTTGCACAAGCACATTCCGCGATTCTGGGCGCGCCTGGCGGAGCACGACGAGCAATTCGCCAAAGATCTGGCCCAGACTGTGTTAGTATCACACCTGGACATGATTGTGGCGGTCCTTGATTTCCTGGGGGTCCCGCACGAAGGCGGGTTCTTCAACAAGGACCTGAACGCGAAGAGCTATTTGACGGAAGGTTGGGCGGAACGGGTGTTCGAGAAATTTCGGGCCGTTTATTCCGAGCCGGTTCTGCTATTTTATATAAATCACCTGTCATGGGAACTGACCGATCGGGCCGAGCCGTTTCGGCCGGCTTCCGCGGCGTGAAAACGCCGGGAAAAGATTTCGGTTGCAAGTGTGCATGAGAAACTGTACAATCATGAGTCCGTTGTGAGCCTGTACGAGTGGGTCCCGATCGTTGCCGTTCGGTCGAGGAACTCGTGGGGAGAGGCTCCAAGAAAACGGAGAAACAGCAACTCCTTGCGGTACAACTATATCGGTCCCACGAGCGGGGCTACCCGTGGCGTGTGGCCGGTGAAAAGTTGCGCGGCTTGAATGCGGCTTGAACGAGGGCAGGCGTGGGGCCTGCGTGAAGTTGGGTGCGTGATTTCGCCCAGTGCGGCACTGGGATTAGGTGCTTGCTTATGAGTCATTGCGAATTCCACTATTCTTATCTGTTGCCCCAAAAACCGGGGATCCTTCCGTTCGATGAGACGATCACGAAGTCCTGCCGGCGTTGCGGGGCGACGTTCACGACGAAATCGCGCATCCGGAAGCGCTGCGACGCGTGCCAGGAGGTGGTGGCCTATGAGAAGCAGCAGAAGGCCAATGCCCGCCTGAAGGCGCGGCGGGCAGCCAAGCGGGCACTGTTGCGCGGGTGATCGATCCGCCGCACGGCTTCGGCCGGGACGAGCTCGCTATCCTGCGTCGTCTGAAGACGCCCGAGAGTATCCAATCTTTCCTCGATAGCGAGATCGGCTACAACAAGGAACTTCAAGGCGCTACGTGTCGCTCGCCGCGCCGGGTTCTGCGGGACCGGCTGGCGCATTGCATGGAAGGCGCGCTATTCGCCGCCGCGGCGTTGCGTGTGCACGGCTTTCCGCCCCTGCTGCTGGATCTGGAAGCCGTGCGCGACGACGATCATGTGCTGGCGATTTTCCGGCAGCGCGGGCACTGGGGAGCCATCGCCAAATCCAACTATTCGGGTCTGCGATTCCGCGAGCCGGTGTATCGCACGCTGCGCGAGCTGGCGATTTCGTATTTCGAGCACTATTACAATCTGGCCGGCGAGAAGACCCTGCGCAACTACTCGCGTCCTGTGGACCTGCGGCGCTTCGACCCGCTGGGCTGGATGACCGCCGAGGACGATGTCTGGGAGATCCCGCAGTACCTGACGGGTATCCCGCACACACCGTTGTTGAATCCGGATTTGACGCGCCGGTTGAATCGCGTGGATGCGCGTCTGCTGGCGGCGGGGAAATTGGGCGGCGTGCATTGAGGATATTGGCCGCCGATGAATGCCGGATACTTGGGTTCGCGGAGGCCTTCCGGATAGCCACGGCGTCTAGGAACCTAGAGGATTTGCTTGATTCGAATTTGGGTTCGGTGTGCCGCCGTCGGTGCTCGTGCTATCCTTTAATGGCGTTTCAGACCTGCGGAAGAATCAACGCGCCGCGATGGTTGTTGTCGGCGGGACGCTACCCAAGGAGGGCAGAACAATGCATGGGTCGATTTGGAAGAGAATGTCGAGAGCGTGGGTAGCGTTGTTGCTGGGCTTCGTCTGCGCGAACGCGCAGGTACCCCGCACGTATAGCAACATCGCCGAGCGGCGACTGCCCGACCCGCGTTGTGACCCTTATGGGATCACAGCGGGGCCGGACGGCTGTGGTTTACTGAAACCATCGGCAAGATTGGGCGTATTTCAACAGCTTGGGACGTGACCGAGTACGCCCTGCCAACTTCCAATAGCGAACCCAGCGGAATCACTGTGGGTCCGGACGGTGCGCTGTGGTTTACCGAATCCGGCATGAGCAAGATTGGGCGGATCACCACTGCCGGGGACATCACTGAGTACCCCCGGCCGAGCACCGGCGGCGCCGGTGGGATTACAGCGGGGCCCGACGGCGCTCTGTGGTTTACCGAGTTCAACAGCAACCAGATCGGGCGGATCACTACCGCAGGGTACGTCACTGAGTACCCCATACCGACTGCCGGTAGCTGGCCTATTGGGATCGTGGCGGGTCCAGATGGCGCGCTATGGTTTACAGAACAACTCGGCGACAAAATCGGGCGAATCACTACGGCAGGGTACATCACCGAGTACCCTGTGCCGACCGCGTTTGGCTGGCCCGCCGGGATAGCGGCAGGGNNCCGCCAAAGGTGTGTCGCCCGGTCCCGATGACCGGCCAGGGCCGGACGGCGCGCTGTGGTTTGCCGAATCCAACAAGAGCAAGATCGGGCGGATCACTACTGCCGGGGACATCACGGAGTACGCCGTGCCGGGCAACGGTATCGGCCCCGATGGAATCACGGCGGGGCCGGACGGCGCACTGTGGTTTACTCTAGACAACGCCTATAGGATCGGTCGGATCACCGTCGGCGGTGCGATCACCACGTACCCCATGCCGATGGGCGGGTTCTCCTACGCAGTCGCAGCGGGTCCGGATGGCGGGCTGTGGTTCACAGAGGCCAATACCGGCCGGATCGGGCGCGCGCCGGCATGCGGCCTTGGGTTCGGGGTCAACTTCACAGGCGGCACCCTGACGATGAACTTCAATCTGGGGATCGACACTCCGGCCACCTTCGACATCCTGCTACATAGCGCTTCCGGTGTTGCGCGGCCGTTCTCCAAGGAGATTCCGGCCACTGTGCCACCGCGGGCGTTCACCATGACCTGGAGCGACGTTCCGAACCTGGGAGACGTGACCATCCAGGCGGCGTTGACCACGGGTGCGGGGCAAGCCATCTGCTCGGAGTGGAACGGGGTGAATACGGGGCAATAAGTGCGGCTCGTCAAGCCGCTCTTATGCCAGCGCCATCATTAATGTCAGCGGATCAGCTGCGCTCGACTCATTCGACTCCTCACGGCGGCGAAGCCAGTCGTCCAGGGCTGACTTACCGGAATCGAATCCGGAGAGATCGTGTTCATCGGTCCCAGGGCGCTTTCGTTTGGAGCAGCCGCCGCAGCCTGGGATTGTCCGTCGGCGGGCTATCGATCATCCTCCTGAACAGGCGGAACGCCTCCGTCGACAGTGCGAAATTGCGCCGATCCCGCAGCACCGATTCGGCTTCGCGGCAGGCCGCGCTCAGCATGAAATCGGACCGGCTCCTGCCAAGCGCTTCCGCCGCGCGGTCAATCAGAAGTCTTTGTTCTCTGCGGGCGCGCAAGGTTATGACCTCGTAGCGTCCCGTTTTGTTTGGCTTTGGCATAAGTCAGCTTGAGGCCGGACTATCCGGGGAAGGCGACGCCGAGTTGCTTGGCCGTGGCAGCCACGGCGCGATCGGCGGACCACAGCCTCAGCCCCTCCACCAGTGCCGATGCGAGGAGATGCATATCGATCCAACCAAGGCCGGTACCCCACAAGCGGCGGGATTCCAATAGGTGACGGACCTGCGGTTCTGAGGCAACCGCTGCGACGGGAAGCTTTTCCAGGCGGGCAATCGTCTCAGTCCGCCTTGACAGGTTGCCGCAGGCCAATTCACCGAGGACAAAGGGATGCAGCGAAACGAGTTCATGGACCAGCAGAGCCTCCAGGCGAGGCTCCGTTTTCCGGAAGTGGTCGATCCACACTGAAGAGTCGACTAGGATCATTCCTTGGTCCCTACGGCGCTGCGCCTCCGCCGTGGAAGTTCGAAATCGGGCATAGTGCCTCCGAGAGCTGCCAGCCGCTTCCCGGCTTCTCTGGCGATCAGGTGACGCAGGGCTTCATGAATCAGGGCCGTCTTTTCCTCGATCCCAGTGTACTTGCGGGCTTCGCGAACCAAATCGTCGTCCAGATTGAGCGTAGTTCTCATATGCATTAGTATAGCCGATTGATACATACGATAGTCAGCCTCTCTCTGCATTCCTTCGATATTCTCCGCTCTTGCCGCCCGTCTTTTCGAGCAGATACACGTCCTGAATCTCAATCGATTTGTCGAGCGCCTTGGTCATGTCGTAGACGGTCAGCGCGGCGACGGCCGCGGCCGTGAGCGCTTC
Organism: Bryobacterales bacterium; assembly: GCA_003132865.1. Next base: position 25,480 of record PKYZ01000069.1, on the reverse strand, counting down.
CATCTCGACGCCGGTCTGCGCGGTGGTGGCCGCTGTAGCAATGATGCGCACGCCTGTCTTTTCCACCCGCACCTCCACATCGGCGTGGGACAGCATCAGCGGATGGCATAGCGGAATCAGGTCCGCGGTCTTCTTGGCGGCGGCAATGCCCGCTATGCGCGCGATCTCCAGCGGATTGCCCTTGGGATTCTCGGGCAGGCTACGCAGCACGGCGGGCCGCATGCGCACAAAAGCGTGGGCGCGCGCGGTGCGGCGGGTCTCCGGCTTGGCCGACACGTCCACCATGCGCGGGCTGCCGGCGGCGTCGAAATGCGAGAGCTTCTTCATCCGATCTTCTTCACTTGAGCAGCACGCGGATCCAGTCGCCGGCCTGCCAGTCGGGGCGATCGGAGTCCACCACCATGAACGCGTTGGCGCGCGTCAACGCGGGCACATCGCTCGAGCCGCGCCAGGCGATGGGGGTCACCGCGGCGCCGTCAGGGCTGAGACGCGCGGGCAGGAAGCGGGTCAGCCCCACCCGGTGATGGAATTCCTCCGTGAGCCGGGCAAACGGCATGTGCAGCGCGACCTCCTCCTGCCCGCCCAACAGTTCTAGCGCCGCGCGGGCGAAGATCTCGAAGGTTACCATGGTGGACGACGGATTGCCGGGGAGGCCGAAGAAGAACTTCCCGCGCGCTTTGCCGAATACCAGCGGCTGGCCGGGCTGAATCAGGACGCGGTCGAAAAAGAACTCCGCGCCCAGACCCTCCAGCACGGGCTCGACGATGTCGTACTTACCCGCCGAGACGCCGCCGGAGAGCAGCAGCAGATCGGCGGCCAAGCCGCGCTCGATCAGATCCCGGGTGTGCGCGCGCTCGTCGCGCGCCACGGGCAGAATCTCCGGCACGCCGCCGGCGCGCGCCACCTGCGCGGCCAGCGAGTACACGTTGGAGTTGCGGATCTGGAAGTCGTGCGGCGTTTCGGCGACCGGCACGATCTCATCGCCTGTCGCGACGATGGCTACGCGCGGCACGGCGTACACCGGCACGCTCTGTTTGCCGGCGGCCGCGAGCATGGCGATATCGGTGAAATCCAGGCGCTTGCCGGGATGGAGGAGGATCTCGCCGGCGCGCGCCTCACACGCTTGCGGATTGATGAATTGGCCGGATGCGGCGGATTGGCCGGCGATCACGCGCGCGCCGTCGCGACGCACGTGCTCGAGCATGACCACCGCATCCGCGCCACGCGGCACGGGGGCGCCCGTCATGATTTCGACGGCCTGGCGCGCGCCGACCTCGCCGCTGAAGCTTTCGCCGGCGCGCACTTCGCCGATGACCTCCAGTTCGCCGGGTGAATCGATGGCGCGCACCGCGTATCCGTCGCGCACCGAACGTGCCAGGGCCGGGTAGTCGCGATCCGCCGCGATGGACTCGGCCAGGACACGCCCCGCGGCGGCTTCCAGCGCCACGCTCTCAGCCGGCGGCGCCGCGCGCGCGGTGCGGACCGTGTCCAACACGCAACGCCGGGCTTCCTCGAATGTGAATGCGGGCACAGGTTTATTCTAGTATCTTGCCTATCATCTCAGCCGAAGATCTCACTTCCTGGTCGGCCGGGCTACTCGAAGCCGCCGCCTTCCCGCGGCCGACCGCGCACCTGGTCGCCGAATCGCTGGTGGCGGCCAACCTGCGCGGCGTGGATTCGCACGGCGTGCAGTTGCTGCCATATTACGTGGAACAAGTCGAGCGCGGCGACATGGACGCCAGCGCCGAAGGCCGCATCGTGTTGGAATCCGGGGCATGCCTGCTGTACGATGGCGCGAACGGAGCGGGACAGAAGGTCGCGAGCGTCTGCTGCGGACATGCCGTGCGGCTGGCGCACAAGCACGGCATCTCGATCGTCGCCGCGCGCGAATCGAACCATTTCGGCGCGGCGGCCTATTGGGGCCAGAAGATATCCGCGGCCGGGATGATCGGCATTGTCATGTGCAATGCCTCGCCAATCGTGGCTCCCTGGCAGGCGAAGGAGCCGCGCCTCGGCACCAACCCCATCTGCATGTCCGTGCCGGGACCTTGGCTGCTCGACATGGCCACCACTACCGTCGCGAATAACCGCATCTTCAAGGCCCTGATGAATGGCGAGGAAACCATTCCCGCCGGGTGGGCCGTGGATTCCGAAGGCGTGCCGACGACCGATACCGATGCGGCGATCCGGGGCATGCCCATGCCGCTGGGCGGCTACAAGGGCAGCGGACTGGCGATGATGGTTGAGATTTTGTGCGGTGTGCTGAGCGGCGGAGCCATGAGCGTCGACGTGGGCGGCATACGCATCCAGGGCAAGCCCACGCGCGTGAGCCAGACTTTCGTGGCCGTGGATGCCGGCCGTTTCATGCCCGTGGAAGAGTTCCACCGGCGCGTCGAGTGGCTGGTGAATACGGTGAAATCCGCCGCGCCCGCCAAAGGCTATCGCGAGGTGATGGTGGCGGGCGATCCGGAATGGCGCGCCGAAGCCGAGCGCCGCCAGAACGGGATTCCACTGGGCGACGGGACATGGGAGTGCCTGGTTGAAACCGCCGCGAGGCTGGGCGTCGGGCCGCCCCCTGCTAAACTGATGGGACCCTAAAGGAGGGACGATTTGAAACATTCGTTCTTGATACAGACAGCCGCCGCGTCGCTGTTGGCGCTGTTATCGGTGGCTGGAAACATGAAAGCGGCCGACTCTGGCGCCGGCGCGCCGGCCGCATACTGCGAGCAGAGCGGCGGTAAGGTGATCGACCGCGCTCCTATCTTTGGCACCAACGGTCCGCCGTCGAGCTGGCTCGTGCTGACGGGAACGCGCAAGTTTTGCCAGTTCACCTCGCCGACGGATGGCTCGCGCATTCACGTGCTGCTGGAGACGTTGTACGCCACAACTCCGACCCTGGCCGCGCTGGCCTATTACGCGAAGGTTGCGCCGGGCCAGGGTGGCGGAGGCAATCCGGCTTCCTACTATTGCACGCAACTAGGCGGCTCGGACTCGTTTGGCGGCGTGAATGCCGCGGGCGGCGGCTGGGTCGGCAAGGGCTCCAAAGACACGGTGCTGGAGGCTTGCATCTTCCCCGATATGTCGTCCATCGATTCGTGGGGTTTGTTTTACAACAGCGCCAGCATCGTTCGCGGGATCGACCTGACTACGGTGTTGCGGTACGCTCCGCCACCGGCCGCAGCACACTGAGTGGGCGCGACATTACTGCCGTGCCACGAAATTCGAAAGACGCGCGTACGGTGTAACCCTGCTTTAGGAGCTTGCTGAGCGGAGTGTCCGTTCGATTCACAAGGCAGATGAGCTGGCTCAACGGGTATGTGAATTCGTGAACGCCGCCGGGTTCCAGCCGGAAACTTCTTGCTGGACCAGGGCCAATATCAGGCGGCCAGTACCTTGCGGCATTCAAATCGAACACCTGAAGGTCACCTTCCCGGGGAGCCCGAGCTGTGATCGTCACGTTGAACGGTGGATCAGGCTCCCCTTCAAAGCCGGTCGGCACCTCTTGTACTCTAGGGCCGGCGTTCTTCAACAGAACGTGCAACGCGGGTTCGGGCGTTGACGTTGCTCCGATGCCCAACTGTAGACCGTCTACGACACTCCCCCAACGGGTGGCGTCGGCACAAAACACGCTGGCCGCCGCGGCTATCAGCAGAGCGCCAGCTCGCACGGGGACCGGACATTCCATAAGCCATTATCCATCTTATGTGGAACATCGGCGCGACAATGGTGGTTCACCGTATGTCCTCACGGAAGCGAGTCTTGGTGTCGGAAGGGTCGAGTCTTTCAGCGCGGCAGGCGGTCACGGCACTCGGCATGGCGGGCCATCAGGTGGGGGTCTGCGATCCCGATCCGCTCTGCCTTGGGCGTTTCTCACGCTTCGTCTCTCATTACTACCGGTGCCCGGCGATCGGCAAAGATCCTTGGGCGTACCTGGATGTTGTGCTGGGTCTTCTCTCCCATGGCGGTTGGGACGTGCTCTTCCCGACGCACGAACAAGCATTTCTGTTCTCCAGGGAAAGAGCGCGCATTCCACCGGGAATCGGACTGGCCGTCGCAGATTTCCGGTCGTTCCTTCAGGTTCAGGGGAAGGCGGCCCTTGTCAGGACACTTGAGCGCCTATCGATACCGCAACCGGCTTCGCGAGTGATCCGAACGCGGGAGGAGCTGTTGCGCGAACGCCGATTTCCGTTTTATCTGAAGGCCGATTATGCAACGGCCTCCACAGCGGTATGGCGAATCCACAGCGTGGAGGAACTCGAATCGAAGAGCGCGGAGCTGGCGTCGCTGGATCTGATGGACGGCGACCGGGACTNNAGGAACCGGCTGAGGGAATCTTGGAACGGGTGCAAGCTGTTTTCGACCGCGGAAGACTGATCGCCATTCACGGCTACCGGCAGATAGCAGAGGGTCTGGGCGGGGGAGACGTCGCCAAGCTGAGCGTTAGCCGGGCCAACGTGTGCAATTATGTCAGGCGGCTCGGCGGTGACTTGCAGTGGCATGGCGCGCTGTCGCTGGATTGTATCGTCCAGCAGGAGAACGAAGTTCCTCTCTTCATCGACGCAAACCCGCGCCTTGTTGAGCCGATGAACGCCGTTTTCAGCGGCGTGAACCTCGCCGACGTATTGGTGCGAGTCTCAATCGGCGAGCCAATTGCAACGGTCGAGCCCAGCGGCAAAGAAGTCCGGACCCACATGCTGCTTATGGCATTGCTGTCAAAAGCTGCTTCCAGGAGGAGGCGGCTCGACGTCATTGTCGAACTCGTACGAGCCATTCGAGGACGCGGGCCATACGCAGAAAGCCGGGAGGAACTGCTGCCAGTGCGGATTGATTTCAAAAGCCTGTTCCCGCTAGCCTACGTGCTCACGCGACTGCTTCTGAATCCCAAGTCGGCAACCGCGCTGAGCGCCGGATCGATTACGTCGTATTCATTGAGTCCGGACGCAGCACGACGAATCGCGGATCCCGGCACGGCCGGTCGTGCGATTTAGTGGAGGAGAGTGATGCGATGAATGAGCGGAAAGAGCAACTGACGAGAATGCCGAAGTTCATGAGCGGGGACGAGGAAGCGAAGTGGTGGGCGAGCGCGGCGGGGCGGGAGTTTCTCAAGCAGCAGCCTCCCGCGGGAACTTCTAAAAAGCACAAGGGATCGCGCCTCGTGACCAACCTGAGCCGCGCGCAGCGTGTAGATCGAGTAGCGCTTGCCCCGGCCGGATCTCGGTAAAGCCCGCGAGATCGCCGGCTGCAAGGGGATCGGCTAGTAAAACGCTCTTGAAGATCCTCATCCACGAAGGGCCGCGGCGCGAAGCGAGACGGCGATAACGCAGGACCCCGCACCACACGACCAACAACAAGCTGCCAAAATCATCATTATGAGCCTAGCAGGCGCGAAAGTCTTCTGCGCTGTTGCGAAGTAGGTCAAATCGGCGGACGGGTCGACAGACAGAACGTCGAGGTGTGCAGCCAGCAACCGGGTTCCGTAGAATGCGCGTCGCGCCGAAGCGATTGCACTGAGCTGAAACTACCCGACATGAACGGCTGGCTGAGAAGGCTGCCGAACTCGGGGTCCCGCACGCTAGAACACGAGTAGATCATCACGGGAATAGGAAAGAAACGAGCTGTGTGGCCCGAGGGGAGCTTGGTCACATGCAGCACCATTCCTTTACCCAAATGGGGCATCCCGAATTCAATCGTCAGCGGTAGAACGAGAGCGCCCGCAGGCTGCAGGTTGTCAAGCCAACTTTCCCTCGGATGAGTCACGCCCGCGTTGATCAGGATCGCGTCTCTGGCGCCGGTGTCCACCAAGCCTCCATCCCCCTCGACGAGTTCGACGTTCGGGTAGCGCGCCAGGTTTGCTTGGGCTTGGGTTGCCAGCGCCGGGTCGATCTCGACCGCTGTCACTCGGCCCTTTGGTCCCACCATTTCGGCCATGATGGCGGTGTAGTACCCTGTTCCACATCCGAGATGAAAAACGGATTTCCCCGTTGAGAGGTTGAGGGCATCCAGCCATGGCGCCAGAGTGCCGGGATTACCATTTGTGAGAGACCGCGATCGGTCCAGCAATATCGCCACGTCATGATACAGTTCCGTCGGGTCTGTCACGTCAACCGCTTGAGGTTGCATCTGCCCAGGCACTCGTGACAGCACCTTCCAAGGGCCAGAGCCGGCGAATACCTCGCGTGGGACNNTGCGAACGCTTTCAGCAGGGCGGCGGAAGTAATGTTGGTATTGGCGCGGATCTCTTCCGCGTATCGCTGTCGTATATAGGCCGCAACCATACGTAGAGTTTGACACGGATCTGTCAGCCAGAATTACTGCCTCGGGAATCGAAGCCGGCGATACCAGAGTGTGGTATTCAGCGGACGCGTGTGCCGCACTCACGACGCGCGCAATTGCGACCCCTCAATCATCGCCCGGTAGTGCTCCAGTCCCGGCACGCGCATACCGGGGACCTTGGCCAGATCGTCCCAGCGCCGCAGGCGCACTGCCTCCCGCGCAAACGGCCGTTGCTCGAATGCGCGGGCTTCCGCTGCGGTGAAGGGCCCTCCTTGCAGTCGCAAGCTCTCGACGGAGGCGGGTGAAAGGAGGCTCAAATATTCGGCGTCTGTCGCGCAGAGATAGCGCTTGGCGTCCACATGCATGCGCACCGGCGCGGTCACTTCGGGACCGAAATGCTGCGCCAGCCAGGCATGACCCAGGTCTTCATGCCGCGCGTCGATGCCCAGATCCGCGACATGCTCCGGCATGTCATGCAGGAGGTGGCCGATATCGTGCAACAGCGCCGCGACCACCAGCCAGTCCGGTGCATCGTCGCGCGCTGCGTGATACGCGGCCTGCAACGCGTGTTCCAGTTGCGAGACCGGCTCGCCGAAGTACGCCGCGCCACCTTTGGCTTCGAAGATTTCGATGATTCGATCGCCGATTTGCATAACAATTACGCCCCTTGCGCCACAGGAGTCCGCCGCTGGCCGATAAACAGCAGCGCGGCCGCACCGCTCGATAGCAATGCGACGCCTGCCAGCGCCAGGAAAGCTCCCGTCCAGCCGAAGCTCACCGAAATGCGCGCCACGGTGTCGCCCGCGAGTATGCCGCCCAAATAGCCGACGCCATCGATGATGCCGGAGGATGTCGCGCTGCCATGCTTGCCGCCGAAATCCAGAGCGATGGCGCCCGCCAGATAGGCATACGGCCCGATCACCAGGAAGCCGACCAAGCCCACCAGAAATGTTGGCAATGCGTGCCCGCCACCCGCGCGCAGCGAGCCGAGCGCAAATAGCGCGAACGAGCTCAGCAGCAGGCTGTAGAACATGATCGCCGAGCGCCCGGTGCGGCCCAGACGATCGCTCCAGAAACCCGAGAGGAGCACGGAAACGCCGCCGAACAGCGGGAAGACCGCGCTCATTCCGGCCGCTTCAGCCTTGCTATATCCCACCACCTGGTTGAAGTAAGTGGGCGTCCAGGTATTAAAGGTTTCGCGCACGAGCGTGGTTCCGAGCGACAGCGCGCATACAATCCAGAATGGCGGGCTGCGGAACAGCGGCGCGAGCAAATCGCGCACGCTGGATGGTTTCGGATCGCTGCCCTCCGCGCCGAACAGATTCAGCGGATTCACGTCCGGCTCCCCGAGGCCGATCTGCGCGCGCGATTCCTTCAGCAGCAGAAGATTCGCAATGAAGATGACGAACAACGTGCCCGCCGCCACTTGAAAGACCGCGCGCCAGCCGAACCCGTGGCCGATGAGGAAGCCCATGAACTGGCGCGCCGCGGCGTCGCCAAACAGGTAGCTCAGGCTGATGGCTCCCATTACCGCGCCGTACGAGGAATACGAGAACCAGCGCGACGTAATCTTCACCATGCCCGCCCAGCCCGTGGATTGCACCAGGCGGTTACCGATCCACGCCAGCGTGAAGACGGGCAATCCGCCTGCCAGCGAAAACAGGAGCGTAAACAGAATGGAGCCACCCATGCCAATCAGGAAATTCCGCTTGCCGCCCAGGAAATCGGCGGTGCCGGCCAGAAAGAACTTGCCGATCGCATAGGCCAGCACAGCGATCGAGGTGACGGCGCCGAGGCGGATCTTGGCTTGGGCGGGAGACATGCCGTGCGCGGCCAGCTCGTCGATGATGAGCGGCAGGCTCACGGAGAAATCCGAGCGGCAGAGATAGTAGCCGGCGTAGCCGACGAAGAGAAGCGCGATGGTGATCCCTTGCCAGACGGCCAGCCGTCGGCGATTCATGGACGCTCGCCCTTCGCCAGGCGCTTTTCAATCGCGTCGACCAGTGGGATGCAATCGGCGACGGCGTCCGCGACGTAATGCGCGCCGGCTTTGCTCAGCTTGCGGCGCGCGGCATCCAGGCGGGCGGCTTGTTCGGTTGCCGGAAGCGCCGCGAGTTCCTCGGCCGTAAGCCCGATCATGTTTCCAGTGCGCGCGATCCCAATGGTCCACATGCCGGCGTTCGATCCTTCTTCGATGTCGCTGATGGTGTCGCCGATCTTGATCATAGTGTCCATCGGGTAGGTTCGGAGGCGGATCGCGTTAAGGTAGCACATCCAGGGCCAGGGGCGTCCGGCGCCGGCGTCGTCGGGGCAGAACGCGCAATCGGGTTGATAACCCTGGGCCGCGGGCGCGCAGCTCTTCGACCGTGGCCGGAACGCCGGGAATCACGGCGGAGTAGGCGGCGAGCGAATCCATCTGCATGGGGATGAAGGCGGCGAAAAGATCTTCGACATCTGCTTCGTCTGGGGCTTCGTCCGGCGGCCCGCCGGTCTTCGCGCGCAGCAACGCGCGGATGTGGTCCTTTTTATGGACGCCCATATCGCGACGGGCCTCTTCTTCAGTGACTGCCATGCCGCGGCCGGCGAACAGCTTTTGCAACGTGCGGACGGGCGCGAGGCTGCCATGATCGACGGTGGTGCCGGCCCAATCGAGGATGACGGCCGTGACGCGGCCCATCACAATCCCATCTCCTTCACGGTGTCTTCGGCGAGACCGAACGACAGCGTCATGCCCGAGCCGCCGGTGGCCGTGACCACGCGCACGTTGGGCGCGGGCGTTAGTGAGAGATACGGCTTGTCCGGATGTTTGGCGTAGACGCCATGCCAGTGCTGGGCGATCTCCGGCACGGGCGCTTGCAGAAAGCCGCGGGCGTAACGCAGAATGAGATCGTCGATTTCGGCGCGGTCGAAGGGATCGATGGCCGCGCCATATTCGTGTGAGTCGCCGATGGTCACCTCGCGGCCGGCGGTCTGGGAAACGAGCACGTGAATGCCCCAGCGATCGTACTCCGGCGTTTCGGCGGCGATGCGGTCCTTCAGCGCGGGCAGCGTCCCGCACACCTGGAACGATTCATAGAAACGTAACGTCAGCCCGGCGGCCAAAGCGGGACCGAGCTGCCATCCTTGCGGTTGCGGGCGCGTGCGCATCATCTGGAGCTTGCAGCGGGTGATGCCGCTGGCGCGGAACATCTCCGGATAGAGCGTTTCGAAGTCGTGGCCGGTACACACGATAGCGGATTCCACGCGCCACTTTTCGCCGCCCGCTTCGACCATGGGCAGATCGATGGACTGCGCCGCCATGCCGAAGCGGAACTGCACGCCGAATCGTTCGGCTAAAAACCGGGGAAGCTGCGCCAGCGCCACGCGTGGGTCCACTGTGATTTCCGTGGGACTCCAGATGGCGCCGAGCAGGCCGTCGGGACGGACGGCATGAGTGCACGCCACGACGTCCGGCGGGTTCAGCCACTCGCACGTGTACCCCAGTTTGGGAGCCACTTCGCAGAACTCACGCGCGACGGCGGCTTCGTCTGCGCGGTAGACCACGTGCAGCGAGCCAGTCGGGAAGTAGGGGAGACGCGCGGCTGTCAAGACTTCGGCCCACCGGTCGCGGCTGCGCAACGCCATTTCGTGCATGCGGCCGGCAGGTTGCCCGATGGGCCAGATCATGCCGAAGTTGCGGACGGATGCGCCCGCGGCCTGCGGGCTGCGCTCGAAAACCACCACCGAGCGTCCCCGCCGGGCCAGCGCATACGCGTGCGCGACGCCCAGAATGCCCGCTCCGACGATGGCGACATCCGCAGTGTGCGTAGCCATGAAAGGAGAGGCTATCGTATTTGAAAGAGGCGGCGCAAGGACGGCCGGGCCGCCGGATGCGCTATCTTCAAAGAAAGGGAATTTGCATCGTGATCATTACCCGAATCGTATTGAATGAGGCCGATCTGGATCGTCGCGTCAAGGCGGTGGCACGTAAGCTGGCGCCAGACGTGGTGCGGATTCGATACGAAATAGCTTTGGATTCGACCGATAAGGAAGCAATCTATTTCCGAATCCTTCTGTCCGACGATGCCAGCCGCGAAGAGAGACTAGGAGAGGTTGTCGAGCGCGTGGAGGCGGAATTATCCAAAAAGTTGAAGCTCGATGACCTAGGCCTTATGTGGTACCCCAGCTTTCGAAGTGAATCCGAACAGGCCATGATGAAAGACCCCGCCTGGTCGTAAGCCATGGCCTTTGCCGAGGACTTGCTCGAACAGGCATACCATCTCGCTCGCCGCGAGAGAACCAAACCGAGGCAAGCGAGCCTGCGGCGGGCGATATCGACGGCCTACTACGCGCTATTCCACCTATTGATCAGGGAGGCGACAGGCAACTGGAAAAGAGATGTTCAACGTGCACGTCTGGCCCGGACTTTCGAGCACGGCAGAATGAGAAAGGCATCTGAAGGACTCATTCATGCCAAATTCCACGATCAGAACGGCCAAACCGTAGCGGACCTGAAGACCCTGGCCCAGACCTTCGTCCGTCTCCAAGACTTTCGTCACATTGCGGATTACGATGGCTCCCGGAAATGGTCCCGCACTGAGGCGATTGGCATGGTCAACCAGGCCGAAACAGCCTTCAAAATCTGGCGCGCGATTCAGAATGAAGCAATCGCACAGGGCTACCTCCTATCTCTCCTGACCGGCCGTTCATGAGCCGGTCCACTCCCACCGTGCCGAACCGCACCCTCCCGCTCACCCGTATTACGCGCCATTCCTGTTGAAAAACCCGCCATTCGATGCAGGCCTCTTTATTTCCAATGGCTTAACAGGCGAAGATGCACTCAATCGGGAGAGGTGTCGCTAAACTGTCCCGGACTCAGAGGAGTACTATGAGCACTCAGCCGTTTGAACCGAAGCCCGCACCATCTGCCGGTCTCGTCCAGATCAATGCCGGCATCGAAGACGTCATTCAGAAACGCCTAGCGGAAGAGCGCGCGCGCCTGGAGCGCGAAGCCGGCGTGGTGAAGCGCGAGACGCATCAATTCAAACGCCCGGTCGAGCACCCTTTCACCAAGGAACAACGCGGCCGGACCACTCTCCTGTTCGGCGGCCTCACCTGGAAGCACGAGAAACTCGTGCACGGCGCGCTGGAAGGCCTCGGTTACATCGCCGAAGCCGTGCCCACGCCCAACGTGCGCGCGTTTCAGACCGGCAAGGAGTACGGCAACAACGGCCAGTGCAACCCGACTTACTTCACCGTGGGCAACCTGGTGCAATATCTGCAAACTCTGGAAGAACAGGGGCTGACCAAGCAGGAAATCATCGACCGCTACGTGTTCTTCACAGCGGGCGCCTGCGGACCGTGCCGTTTCGGCATGTACGAAGCCGAGTATCGCCTGGCCCTGCGCAACGCGGGCTTCGACGGCTTCCGCGTGCTGCTGTTCCAGCAATCCGGCGGCCTGAGCCAGTCCGACGCCGAGGCCGGCCTGGAGATGAACCTGGACTTCTTCCTGGGCATTCTCAACGCGCTGAACTGCGGGGATGTGCTGAACGAAGTCGCATACGCGGTTCGCCCGTACGAGGTCAATGCCGGCGAGACGGACCAGAAACTCGACGACGCGATGGACTACATGCACGAGGTCTTCCGCAAGAAGCAGCCGTGGCAACTGGGCGACAGCTTGACGAAATACCTGGGCGGCTTTAAGGACACCGCGGAGTACATCGGCAAGTTCGTGAACCAATTGAAGGGCGACGAGTACATCCCGGCGCTGCACCGCTGCCGCGACGCGTTCAACGAGATCGAAATCGACCGGCTGCGCGTAAAGCCCATCGTGAAGATCACCGGCGAGTTCTGGGCGCAGACTACCGAAGGCGACGGCAACTTCAACATGTTCAACTTCCTGCAGCGCGAGGGCGCGCAGGTGCTGGTGGAGCCCATCGGCACGTGGATCATGTACATGATTCACCAGGTGGTGCAGAAGTACAAGGACTTCAAGGGACTCGAAGAGGGCGCCGTGCTGCCGCCCCTGTGGCGTCTCGATAAGCGCGTCAAGATCGAGTGGAGTTTCCGCAACAAAGTGGCGAAGCTGAAACTGGCCGAAGCCATCTTCAAGAACGAATATCACAAGATCGTCGGCGCGCTGGGCGACATCGCGCATCACCTGACCGACCAGTACGAATTGCAGCGCCTCGGCCATCCGTTCTACAACTCGCGCGCGGGCGGCGGCGAGGGCCACCTGGAAGTCGCCAAGAACATTTATTACTCGAACAAAGGCCTGGCGCACATGGTGCTGTCGGTGAAGCCGTTCGGCTGCATGCCGTCGACGCAATCGGATGGTGCACAATCGGCGGTCGTGTCGAATTACAAAGACATGATCTACCTGCCGGTCGAGACTTCCGGCGAAGGCGAGATCAACGCCCATTCGCGCGTGCAGATGGCGCTCGGCGAAGCCAAGAATAAGGCGAAGAAGGAGTTCGCCGAGGTTCTGGAGCGCACCGGCTTGACCATGGACCAGTGCCGCGCCTGGGTAAACGCGCACCCCGAGTCCAAGCGGCCGATTTATGCGGTGCCGCACAGCGACGGCGTAGTGGGTATGGCCGCCAATTTCGTGATGCACATCGCGGATCAAATGAAGAAAGAAGGCGTCGCACCGGTTGCCATTGCCGTGGCAGAGCGCGAAGAAGTACTGGCAGTCCAATAGCCCGAGGATTCCATGGATAAAAAGTTTTTCATCGGCATGGACGTAGGTTCGACCACCGTCAAGGCGGTGGTCGTCGATCAGGCCAACGACCAGATCCTATGGTCTGACTATCAGCGTCACGATACCAAGCAGCCGGAAAAGGTGCTGGAGTTTCTGAAGCGCTTCGACACTGAGATTGAAGGGTTCAAGGCGGACCAGTCGCGCATTTTCATCACCGGCTCGGGCGGCAATGGCATGTCGAAATACCTGGGCGCGAAGTTCGTCCAGGAAGTGAACGCCGTTTCGCTGGCGGTGGAAAAGCTGTATCCGGAATGTGGTTCGGTGATCGAATTGGGCGGCCAGGACGCCAAGATCATCATCTTCAAGAAAGACCCGGAGACCGGCCGCAAGAAGAAGATGCCTTCCATGAACGACAAGTGCGCGGGCGGCACCGGAGCGGTCATCGATAAGATCAATGCCAAGCTGCGCATCCCCACCGAGCAGCTTTGCGAGATGGGCTACAAAGGGGTGAAACTGCACCCGGTGGCCGGCAAGTGCGGCGTGTTTGCGGAGACCGACATCAACGGCCTGCAGAAGATGGGCGTTCCGCCGGACGAATTGATGGCGTCGCTATTCGAAGCCATCGTGATGCAGAACCTCTCCGTGCTCACTCGCGGCAACACGCTGCTGCCGGTGGTGCTGCTGTTGGGCGGTCCCAATTGCTACATCAAGGGCATGCGCGATTGCTGGAAGCACAACATCCCGAAAATTTGGGAGGAGCGCGGCACCGAACTGCCAGCGGGAGTTCCGCCCGAGGATCTGATCCGCACGCCGGATAATGCCCAGTATTTCGCCGCCATCGGTTCGGTGGAATTCGGCAAGACCGAAGACGCCGAGGTGGGCCGCTACATCGGCTTCGACAAGCTCGAATGGTACGTCAACGTGGGCCGCGAAGAAGAGAAGACCAAACGCGGCGGCACCGGCGGCTTGGCCAAAGACGCCGCCGATCTGGCGCGCTTCAAAGAGAAATATCGCACCAAGAAATTCGTTGGGGCCACCTTCCAGCCGGGTGAAGTGGTGGAAGGCTTCGTCGGCATCGACGGCGGCTCCACTTCGACCAAGGCAGTGCTGCTCTCGAAAGACAAAGAGCGCCGCATCCTCGCCAAGACTTACCAGCTTTCCAAGGGCAATCCCATCGAAGACACCATCGAGGTGATGGGCAAATTGGTGGAGCAGATCGCCAACCAGGGCGCCACCCTTAATGTTCTCGGCGTGGGCACCACCGGCTACGCCAAGGACATCCTGAAGGACGTAATCGGCGCGGACGCCGCGCTGGTCGAAACCGTGGCCCACACGCAAGCCGGCCTGCACTTCTACGACGACGTGGACGTGATCTGCGACGTGGGCGGCCAGGACATCAAGATCATCATTCTGAAGAACGGCCGCGTGAAGGATTTCAAGCTGAACACGCAGTGCTCGGCGGGGAACGGCTACTTCCTGCAATCCACGGCGCAAGGGTTCAACGTGCCCGTGGAGCAGTACGCCGATACGGCTTTCGCCGCTAACGGCTATCCGAGCTTCGGCTATGGCTGCGCCGTGTTCATGCAGTCGGACATCGTGGATTTTCAGCGCCAGGGCTGGAAGCCGGAAGAGATCATGGCCGGGCTGTGCAACGTGCTGCCCAAGAACATCTGGCTGTACGTCTCGCAGATTCCGAACATCTCCGCCATCGGGCGCCGCTTCCTGCTGCAAGGCGGAACGCAGTACAACCTGGCCGCGGTGAAGGCGCAGGTGGATTTCATCGAGTCGCGCTTCAAGGGCAAAGAAGTGAAGGCCGACGTGATCGTACACGAGCATTGCGGCGAAGCCGGGGCCATCGGTTCGGCGCTCGAGGCCGGCCGCCTGTGGGACCACGGCCGCGTGTCCACTTTCATCGGGATGGATGCCATCGCGCAGATCAGTTACAAGACGACGCGCGAGGAAGCTACCCGCTGTTATTTCTGCAAGAATAAGTGCCTGCGCACTTTCATCGACGTGAAGACTACGGTGATGAATGCGGATTACAAGCCTCCGGTGAAGACCAAGGTTCCGCTGGAAGCCGGATCGCAGCGCCTCATCATCGCGACATGCGAGAAGGGCACCGTCGAGAGCGTCGACGATATGCGCCAGATCAAGGGGAGTCTGGACAAGATCAAGAAGGCCAATCCCAACTTTGTCGAGATATCGGCGAAGGCCGTATTCCGGGTGCCGGACGCGCCCCTGGTGGCCGATCCGCTGCCTAAGTTCGTGCTCACATCGTCCGCCAAGAAGCGCGTGGAGTTGATGAAGAAGCGCTCCGAGATCCGTGTCGGCATGCCGCGCGTGCTGAATATGTACTCGATGACGCCTGTGTTCACGGGCTACTTCGCGTCGCTGGGCATTAAGGCGGAAAACATCGTCTACTCGGACTACACCAGCGAGCAGCTTTATAAGGAAGGCGCCAAGCGCGGCGCCATCGACCCGTGCTTCCCGTCGAAGCTGGGCATTCCGCACGTGCACAATCTGCTGTTCGTAGTGCATGCCAAGAAGCCGCTGGATATCATCTTCTTCCCGATGATCGACTGCCTGACCACCGACTTACACGGAGTGCAGGCCAGCCGCTCGTGCCCGACCGTGGCTGCCACCCCCGCGGCGGTGAAGGCTGCCTTCACGAAGGAAGGCGACCTGTTCAAGGAGAAGGGCGTCCTGTTCCTGGATACGTTCGTCAATCTCTCGAAGCCCGATGTGCTGGAGCGCCAGATGTTCGAGCAGTTCAAGGATATTTTCGGACTGTCGGCCGAGGAGAACGCGCGCGCCATCCATGAAGGCTATCGCGCCCTCGATTACTACAACAACGTGACCATCCGCGGCGAGGCGCGCCAAGTGCTGGAGGAACTCGAGCGCGAGGACCGGCTGGGCGTGGTGGTGCTGGGCCGCCCGTATCACAACGATCCGGGTGTCAACCACGAAATCCTGGAAGAGTTCCAGAAGCTCGGTTATCCGGTCTTCACGCAGGATTCGCTGCCCATCGACGAGGACATGGTCTGGCGCCTGTTCGGGCCGGAGGTGGAATCGGGCGAGATCCCGCATCCGATGAACATCGACGATGTGTGGAAAAACTCGTACAGCGAGAACACGTCGCGCAAAGTGTGGGCCGCCAAGTA
>PKYZ01000069.1:0-9341 GCA_003132865.1 Bryobacterales bacterium | reverse complement strand
ATCGGCTACTTCCTGAAGCGCTACCGCGAGGACATGGTGGCGAACAAGACGAAGGTGAAGAGCATCGAGGAACAGATGGCCGAATTCGAGGCCCGCCTGCGGCGTCAACTGGCGCGTGAGAAGCAGCACGACCAAGGTAAGGTGCAGGAATCGTTCGATACTGGGGCGATGCCCACGATTCACGTCAGCCTGGGCGCGCTGGCGGCGTCTAAGCCGGCGGCGGTGCGGGAGTACGAGACGGTTTCGGGGGATTGATCAGGAGAGAGGGTCGGCGCTTCAGAGATACTTGCGGGCCAAGTGCCTTTTGTGGTCCTCAGTCTCTGTCGTTTTGAGAGTTCCGCGGACCGAACGGATAACGAAGTTCGAGACGTTCCGGCGATTGAATTACGCGAGGAGAGGCGCGGCGGCCTCGGGCGCCAGCGCCTGGACGGACGATCCACGAAATCCCCTGGGATCTCGCGTCACGATGAGATCGCCACTCCGAAAACTTGCAGGATCGCGGTGAGCGTTTGCCTGGCCTTGGCGGCGCCTGCGTTTTTGCAGACCAGGTAGTGAATAGTTGTAACCGCGTGGGCCGAAAGCAGGCCTTCCACTGCGCCGCTTTCGATGGCGGACCATACCGTGGCGCTCGCCGCGTAATGAGGCTGGCGGTCGAGTAGAACGTCCAGCACGGCGTTCACATCGACGAGGACTTTCATAGGTACTTTTCGGCCAAGTGCTTCTTGTAGTCCTCGGGATCCCCCTCCTTGAGAATTCCGCGGAGCTGGCGGAGAACCGGCGGCATCTTCTTTGCCGATTGGGGTGCCGAGATCGACGCGAGGTAAGCCTCCACCATCTTGGACAATGAGACGCCATTCTGCTTCGCGTAGCGCTTGGCTAGGCTACCTAGGGGTGATCGGTTCGCAATTCGCGGACGGTCTACGGCCCAGCCTGATATCATGTGCCGGTCCAACACAGCAGCGGGGAATCCTGGCAAATCGCTTCAGCAGTCCCCTTGGGCTGGATCTCGGAAGTGGGTCGGTTTCCAGCGCGGGAGCACTCCGCGGCACTCAGTGTTTGCTTGGTCAACCCCAAATGTGACGCCACGCTCAGATTGCAAAGCACGCCCGACAGAGCCCTACTCCCGCTCCTCACCGCCCAACCCCACCAACACCTCCGGCCCAATCACCCGCGCCGCCGCCCACCCCACATCCCCAAACCTCCCCGGCGACGCCGTCAGCACAATCGGAAAGCTGGTCTCATCGCCCGGCGCTTCCGGCGGCTTCCCCGCCTTGCTTTCCACCACCGCCAGATACTTCAGAATCGTATAAATGTCCCCTTCCTCCGGCAACCGGAAATCGATATCCTGCGTGCGGAAATGAATCCCCACCGCCTTGCCCGCCAGCCGCCAGGCGAGGAACGCGCAGCAATCCACCGCGTGTTCGAACCATTCTTCGAAACCCTCCGGCGCCTCCAGATCGAGAAACAGCTCGACCGTCTGCTCCTGGTCGCGCGCAAACTCGCGCACCTGCAAGGCGCCGGTGTGCGCCGTGGCTTTCCAGTCGACGTGCCGCGCGCTTTCGAAGGCCTCGTAGGGCCGTATGCGGTAGAAGTCCCGGCCCAGCCCGCGGTAATGCGTTTCGATCTCGCCCGCCAGATCGGCCAGCAGTTCTTCGAATCCGGCCTGCGCGTCGATGCATGGATAAACGACGACTTCGCGGCGCAACACCACGCGCGCGGTCTTTTCCAGGAAACCGAACGGGAACCGCGTATGGAAGGCGAAGTGGTTCTGCCGGTATTCGCCGCGCCGCGCAAACCGGATTTGCACGGTCTCCTCCAACGTGGCGCCGCCCGGAATGACGGGGAAATACACCGGCGATTGCAGCACCGGCGGCGCATCCTGCTCCACCCCCACCACGTGGATGGAAAACGACGGCATCCAGAATTTCACATTGCGCACGTAGAGCTTCGCCGGAATCGTGCGCCCCGCCGAGACGTGCTCGGGAACCAGGAAATCCAGCTCCAGCCCCGCCAGGCATAGGCGGCTCACCAGCCCCGAAACCATCAGCGTGGAAAGCATGGTGGCCAGGATCAGGAACAGCAGATTGTTGGCCGAGGCCACCGCGGCGAAGCCCACCAGCACCACGGCAGCCGTAAACAGCACGCCGCCGCGCGTGACTTTGTATCGTACCCGCCGCAGCAGCAAATGCCGTATCCGGAACCAACGCGCGCCCAACGCCAGAGGTCTCCCAATGCCTCACCTCTGTTGTGTCACAATCGAACTTCCATGTCGAGTGCCACCAGTTCGGACAGTCCGGATCAAGCCCCGCAATCCGGCCCGCGCCTCAAGCGCGCCCTGGGATTGTGGGACCTCGTCTTCTACGGAATCATCCTCATCCAGCCGACCGCGCCCATGCCGCCGTTCGGCGTCGTCAGTCAGGTGGCGCACGGCCACGTGGTCACCACGGTCCTGATCGCCATGGTCGCCATGCTGTTCACCGCCATCAGCTACGGCCGCATGGCGCGCGCCTATCCCAGCGCCGGCTCGGCCTACACCTACGTGGGCCGCGAGATCCACTCCGGGCTGGGCTTCATCACCGGATGGAGCCTGGCGATGGATTACATTCTCAATCCCATCATCTGCACTATCTGGTGCAGCAAGGCGGCCCTCAACCTGGTGCCCGAGATTCCCTATGCGATCTGGGCCGTATTCTTCGCGGTGCTGTTCACGCTCCTGAATCTGCGGGGCATCCGTGCCACCGCGCGCACCAATGAAGTGCTGGTGCTGGCCATGTGCGTGGTCATCGTGTATTTCTTTGTCGCGGCCGTGCGTTACATCATGCACCAGCATGGGGTCTCCTTCACGCAGCCGTTCTACGATCCGAATACTTTCAGCCTGGGCAGAATCTCTACCGGCACTTCCGTCGCGGTGCTCACCTACATTGGGTTCGACGGTATCTCCACGCTCTCCGAAGAAGCTCACAACCCGCGGCGCAACATCATGCTGGCCACCGTGCTCACGTGCGTGATCACCGGCGTGCTGGCGTCGGCGGAAGTCTACGCCGGACAACTGGTGTGGCCCAACTTTCGCTCCTATCCCGACGTGGACACGGCGTTCTCCTACGTAGCCGGTCGCGCCGGTGGACCACTGCTTTTCCACATGGTGAATATGACCCTGCTGGTGGCCACCATCGGCTCCGGCATGGGATCGCAGCTTGGCGCGGCCCGCCTGCTCTTCGGGATGGGGCGCGACAACACCATTCCGCGCCGCTTCTTCGGCGCGATCGAGCCCAAGCACGGCATTCCCCGCAACAACGTGCTGTTCGTGGGCGCGTTGGCGCTGGCCGGCGCGTTCGCCATGACCTATCAGCTCGGCGCGGAACTGCTTAACTTCGGCGCCATCATCGGTTTCATGGGCGTCAACGCGGCGGCTTTTATTCACTACTTCCTGCGCAGCGATCGCAAGAGCCTGGGCGCATTCCTGCCGCCCGTGTTGGGCTTCGTCTTCTGCCTAGCTATCTGGACCAGCCTGCACAAGCCCGCCCTGGTGGCCGGCGGCATCTGGTTGACGGTTGGCATTATTTACGCGGCCATCAAGACCAATGGCTTCCGCCAGGCGATCGTATTCTCCGACCCTCCGCCTGAGTAACTCGCCCGGCGGTCGCACACCCGGCCAATCAGGGCCAATTCTGAGGGGCATCCCCCGCCACACGCCAGGGCGCATTCCGACGCACCCATCTCAATCCCGAATCTGAAGACTTGCCGGAACATGTGCACGTTCTTGGCGGGCTTGGCGGGCCTTGGCGTCTTTGTGTGAAATAACAATGGAGGACGATCCCAGATTGCCTACGCCGCAAAGGCACGTGGTTCGGTTTTCGGTCACAACAAGTTTCGAAAAGAAATTCCGTCGCCGCATCCAACAGCCACTAAACCACTTGCTAGCTCACTGCCCTACTTGGTAAGGCCGTTTCCTTTCACGCGCGGTCTATCATCGAATCGAAAGGTGAGTTACATTATGTTGATTCCCGACAAGCAGCACCGGCCCGAAGAACTCCTGAGGGCAAGGCCGCTGTGCGCCTCAACGCCCTCACCTATGGCCTGCGTGCCCATGACCTCATCCTCACCAACGAAGACCCCGAGGAATACACGCAACTCTGGGCCGATCTCGAAGCCGAATGGCGGCCCCAGACCCGCACCGAACGGCTCTATCTGGAACAGATGGCCACCTCCCAGTGGTTGCTCGCGCAGTTTGCGAAAAGCGAGAGGTGCATCTGTCAGTACCAAACGTCACTCGAGGAACGATTACCGCTACTCGACCGCGTTTCCACGCAACGCACGCGTCTGGAACGTTCCTTCACCACTGCCATGACGGTGTTGTGAAATTGTAGCGCATGGTGGTACGCTCCGAATCATGGAACGAACCCGCAACGTATTAAGCCTGATTCGAGTGTCGGGCAAACCACAGGTTGACCGGACTGGAATTCCACGGCAGATCGAAGACATCGCCACCATTTGCAAACGAGAAAACCGTCAGCAAATCGCCAGCACGGTTAGGGTTTCTTCTCCTCTTCCTCTCCAATGTGAAGGCGGTCCCACCGTGAACCCACCACAACTTTTCTGAAATTATTCCACGCCTTGTCCGCTTCGTCTCCAGACAGCGAGATCGACTCTTTTTCAGGGTCCTTAAAGGCGATGAAGAGTTCAGAACTTCCAGCCGGATGGTATTGCACGTCGCCGATAACGTCAGCGTCCAAAATCCGATTTGCCGTCACGTAGAATTTCCGGTCTTCGCTTTCCATAGACCAAGAATACCACCCGGTGAACCGAACCGAACCTGGAGCCGCCAGAGCGCAGCGAACTGCCGCTTCGTCAGAATGCTTCCAATTAGGACTCAAATGTACGATAATGAACACCGGAGGTTTCACTGGCGTGCAACATCCGAGATTCCTGAGTTTTGCCGTCGCTGCTACGGCGTTGGCTTCGTCTGGCCTTTTCGCTCAAGGAACCAGCGGACCCTTTGGGTTACGCAGGGGAATCGCCCCAGAGCAGGTAATCCAAATCGTCGGCAAGTTCCAACCCACACTATGATAAAGCGGCTACAGGAGTATCGCAAATGAGTTGGCGTTTTCGCAAGACCTTCAAGGTGCTACCCGGCGTGAAATTGAATTTGACTGCTCGTGGACTGAGTGCAACGTTGGGTGCAGCACCATTCAGCGTTAACATTGGGCCGAAAGGCGTATACCGGAACGTGAGCATCCCCGGCACAGGAATATGGGACCGGCAGCGCATTGGCGGTCCCTCGCAACCATCTGGTGTCGAACCGCCGTCCGCAGACGATGGCTCGGGCGTTCCATCCGTTCCTTCCGTGCCGCCCGCAATCCCGGTCTCGCCGTCACCTAGCACCCAGATACATAGCGCAAGCACTGAACTACTCACTAGTGAGAGCTTGGAGCATCTACGAAGACTAATCACGGATGCCTACAACGAGCGTGATGAACTCACGAAGGACATTTCGAGCGCCACGCTCGAATCGAACACCGCCGCAAGGCGATATCAGAACTGGGAACGTGGTTTTCTTATGAGGCGGCTCTTCAAGCAATCCTTCACAACCCGAAAGGAAGACGCAGCTACAGCCGTCGCCAAACTCGAAGAGTTGCAGGAACAGCTTCGCTTGACCACCATCGCAACAGAGATTACGGTTGACCCGGAACAGGCGGCATCGTACTATCGGATGCGGGATGAGTTCGCTGCCCTTTCAGGATGCCAGAAAGTTTGGAACGTGCTAACGGAAAAGACGATTGACCGCATTGCCCAACGTTCCACGGCGCATACAGCCGTCACACGCAATCCTGTATCGTTCTTGCTCGATTCCTGCGATTTAATCCAGTGGGAACAGAAAGTGCCGCATCTTCAAAACCACACGGGTGGAGATATGTACGTCTATCCAGGCTTCATTCTCTACCGGCCTTCCAGACAGGCGTTCGCCCTAATTACTTTCCACAATGTATCGCTGAAGTTCGTCTCAACACAATTCACCGAGGCNNAGTCGAGATCGTCGCTTTCAGGGAAACTATCAGATCCCAGTAGTACATTATGGATCACTCTTATTCACAAGTTCTGATGGTCTGGACGTAAGATACCTCTGCTCCAATGCGGCATTGGCGGAACGGTTCGCCAAAGCATGGACGGCATTTCGTGTTTCGTTTAGCGCTGAAATGGGTGATCCAGCTCAGGCTAGGCAGGGACAGCGCAACATAACCGACGTGCTTGAACGGTTCCATACGGCTCAAGTTGAATTCCAATCCGCTCAACAGGCATTTAGCAAGAACTTAATGAGCATCGCAAGTACCGAGGAAGGAAAGGGTGGCATACGAACCGAGGACTTCATTGCGTACATGGCATCGGTGGTGGAGTTGATTAGCACGGCAAAAGGATGTGTGGAGATCCCAAACTTGTCACAAGTTTCCACTGCAAGGGCGAGATTCCAAAGTGCCATTGAACGCTTTGAAGCCGTTCGGACAGACTTTGAGAAGGCGGTGGCTGAAACGCTGATGGATTCGGATCACCTTCGTGTCTACTACGATGAACTCGCTAAGTTCCTCGATGCTATTGCGCAATTCGGGGACACTCTGGCGGGCGGCAGAACAAAGGTACGACGTGGAGGACATGCGAAGTGAGGGATTGCTCGTGAGAAGTTCTGGAAGCGTAGGCTCTCGATTATCGGAGTTGACAGACAGGCTGCCATCAAAGAAGAGGGGCGCAGTGGCATTCCCGGCGCAATACTCGAAGCCCGTGCAAGCCGCTTCTGATCGGCACTTCCGTCAGCGCCATCAAGATACTTCGATGACCGGGATGTCGTCCCAAACTTGTTCTTTTGAGATCCGGCGCATCGCTTCGGTCGGCTCTGTCATATAGGCTAGAGCGAGTCCCTTGAACTTGGCCTCTTCAAGCAGCAAATCGGAGCAAGAACCAGCCGGGGTTCCATCTCTTTTCAAGGATGCAACCCATTGGCCATAATAACCGCTGGATCGGTCAAGTTCCGGCGTAACCCTAATCTCGATACGTTCTGGGCGCACTTGGACGCTCACGAACGACTGGTAGGCCCTGTTGCGCATGTATACAAATAACGCAGCCTCACAACGAGTTTTGAATACACGGGGTTCGCTGGCTTCATCAGCGACATTCGAGGTGGCCGCTGATCCTTCGACCTTGTCGTCGATTTCCCATCCGCCAGCGTTCACCTGAACCACGTACCCCGCAAATGATTCGTCGCAGTTCCGCTTAACCATGTAGCGATCCATCTGCTGAACTACGGGGCGATCTCGCCGGGGGCACAGGGCCAGAAGGTATGGGGCTTCATGTTCCATGAGCTGATTTTAACACGCCTGCCGCAGACCAGAATGGGACGAGTTTGGCTCCTGGTCAAAATAAATCTTCAATTCGAAACCGTCCATCTTTTCAATCCGTTATATCCGTTATGGCGTTCCAATTTGTCTAATCCACCATGCGGGAATTGAAGCAGCTACAAAAGGAGCGGCAGGCCCAGCAGCGGCACCAGCCCCGAAACACAACCCCAGCCCCCGTCCCCCAACCCCTGTCCCCGGCGCGCAAAGCGCCCGAGACCCATAACCCATCACCCATCACCCTCTTTGGATCCAACCACTTGGGCTTTGANNCGGCTCATCCCGCCCCGACTTATAATAAAGTCATTGAGAGCCACTCTCCTCGCGGCCGCTTGCCTCGCCACGCGTCTGTTTGCCGGAAACAGCCTGGTCGACCAAGGCTACGACCACTTCTACAATCTGGAATTCGATCAAGCGCTGGGCGATTTCGACCAGGCCATCGTGCACGACCCCAACAACCCGGACCTGCACAACCACGCCGCCGAGACTGTCGTGTTCCGCGAGATGTATCGCAATGGCGCGCTCGAAAGCGAGTTGGTGACGGGCAACAATTCCCTGCTGCGCCGGGCCAAGCTGAATCCATCGCCCCAGACCCAGAAGCGGTTTCTGGACGAGATCCGGAAAGCTTTGGATCTGGAGCAGGCGCGCCTGCGCCGGAATCCCAACGACACCGGGGCGCTCTATGCCATGGGCATCACCTATGGCTTGCGGGCGAACTACTTTTTCCTGGTCCAGAAGACCTGGGTGGATGCCCTGCACGATTCCACCACCGCGCGCAAGCTGCATAACCGGGTGAGCGAGCTGGATCCGTCAAATGTGGACGCGCGTCTGGTGCAGGGCCTGCACGACTACGTGGTCGGCAGCCTGCCGGCTTTCTACAAGATGTTCGGGTTCCTGATCGGTTTCCGCGGAGACAAGGAGCGCGGCATCCGCACAGTGGAGCAGGTGGCGGCGCGCGGTTCGCTGAATCGGACCGAAGCGCAGATCTTTCTGGCCGCCATCTACCGCCGCGAGCGCCAGCCGGCCAAGGCCCTGCCGTTGGTGGAGAGTCTGATCGCCCGCTTTCCACGCAACTACCTGCTGCGTTTCGAACAGGCGGGAATGTACGCGGCGCTGGGCGATGGCGGCAAGGCCATTGCCTACGTCCAACAAGTGGCGCAGTTGAAGACCCAGGGAGCGCCGGGCTATGCGAGGGTGCCCTGGGAGTCGATTTATTACCAGTTGGGGACCATCCAGTTCTGGAACAACGACCTGGACGCCGCGCTGGCCAATATGCAGAAGGTGACCGCGCATGCCGACGAGGTGGACTTGAACACCGGGGTGTTGGCCTGGATGCGTGTGGGCCAGATTTACGATCTCACCGAACGCCACAGCCTGGCCATCGAGGCATATAAGAGGGCTATGGCGTACGCGCCCGAGGCCGAGGCTGCGCGGGAATCGCGCCGCTATATCTCCTCTCCGTATCACCGGGAGCGGAGCTAGCCGCCCCACAATGATGGCTGCCAGCCGCTACTGCTCGACTGTCAGCTTGACGGGCTGCTCGATGAGCTTGGGCTCTTTGCCCGTGGTCAGCAGCATCAGGGCGAAGCGGCCGGCGGTGGCCTTGGCTGGGATTTTGAACTTGATGCTGGTGGGAGTTTGCTCGGTAATCAAGTCCACCAGGACATCGTTCTTCCCATCCGTCAGGTACAGCTTGGCCACCTGCGCCTTTTCCAGATTCTCCCCAGCTACCGTGATCTCATCCCCGGCCTTCCCACTGCCCGGATCGACGGTGTTCATCCGTGGCATCGATTGCTGCGCGAACGCCGCCAAGCCAGCGGCCAGGAAAAGTGCCGGTGCAAAGGGCAGTCTCATCTGAAATCTCCGCCTCCAGTCTCAATGTATGCCCATTACAGCCCGAATTCAAGGGGCCTGGTGGGACAGGCTTTAGCCTGTCGCTGGAGATTGGCCCTTTGTGCC
>PKYZ01000222.1 GCA_003132865.1 Bryobacterales bacterium | reverse complement strand
ACGCCGCTACCTGGACAATGTGGGGCAGACCTCCAGGTCTGCGCGTGTCCTCCAGGACCCGCCTGCTGCGCCGCCAGAAGGCACATGACCCAAACACCCCGCCTCATCGCCGCCCTCGCACCCGCTCTCCTGCTTGCCCAAACCTGGGCCACCCGCCCGCCGCGCGTCATCTCCCGATCCGAACCGGAGTACAGCGAAGAGGCCCGCCGCGCGGGCGTGAATACCACCATCGTCGTGAGCCTCGTCGTAAACGAAAGCAGCGCGCCGCAGGATATCAAGGTCGTCCGCGGCGCCGGATTCGGCCTCGATGATGCCGCGATCTCCGACCTGNNATTCGGCCTCGATGAGATGGCCGTCCACGCGATCGAAACCTGGCGCTTCGAGCCCGCCACCAAGGAGGGCAAGCCCTTCCCGGCGTCCACCCATGTCGAACTCCACTTCAGCGTCCTGGACAAAGCCCACGCAGGCCAGACCGCGCGGCTCAACTTCGGCCTCGCCCCGGACGTGGAAAGACCCGAACTCATCAAAGGCAAAATCCCCTCGAACCCGGATCAGCCCGGCGACGCGTCCCTGCGCGTGCGCTTCGCCGTCGGCCCCGACGGCCAGCCCAAGAACTTTCAAACGTTCGAAACCAACAACCGGGAATGGACCGATCGCGCCTTGCAGGAAATGGCTGACTGGCGCTTCCGCCCAGCCATGCGCGAAGGCCAGCCGGAAGAGGTCAACGGCATTTTCGAGTTGGCGGTCAGCCAGCCCCAGGCGCCGGAGAACCGCCCGACCCTCCGCCGCAGCCTGGTCACCATCTCGCCACCGGAGCCTCAGGACTCCTCACTGCCCGCGCCAAAGCCGATCTCGCCGCCCGACCACGCCATCTTCGATAGCTATTCCCGCCGCCTGACATGCAAATGGGAAGCCAGCCCCGGAGCCCTGTCGTACTTACTCGAGTGGGACTACATGTATCGGGATGCCTGGCACGCCGAATCCGAGGGAATCCCAGGCACCGCGTACGAAACCACCGCCACCGAAACAACCTTCGACTTTGTGGGAGCCAAGCCCGGCCGCTGGCGCGTCTGGCCGGTGAACGGCAACGGCCAGCGGGGCAATCCCAGCGACTGGCGATCCTTCCGCTACCTGCACTGAATCTCCACCAGATTCATGTTTTACTGTGGGGCAGGCTCCCAGCCCGCCTGGCTGCGCTTTCAGCGGAACGCCGTATTCAAGCGAGATGCCAACCTCTGCGTAATCTGCCACGCGGCGGCAAGTGACGCTCATCACATCATGGAACGGCGGCTGTTTGACGATGGCGGATACTAACTCGACAACGGCGCCAGCCTCTGTGCCAACTGCCATGTTCTCGCTGAACAAACTACCCTTTCTTGCGCTGCGATCCGTGCGGCGGCTGGAATCGAACAGATCGTTCTTCCGCCCCACCTCTACCCCGACACTGTTTACGACAAATGGGGAAACATCATCATGCCAAACGGAAGCCGGATTAAAGGCGAACTGTTTGGCGATGAGTCGGTTCAGAAGGTACTCAGGGACGGCGGGGTTGCAGGTCAGTTCCAAAAATACGTAAAGTATCCCCGAACTTACCACCTGCCGTGGAGTCCGGGCGCCACGGACGATGACCGGGTACTGACGGACGAAAGAACTGGAAGCAAACTTTGTCGGACGGATGGTGGTGGTGACCGAGAAAATGGATGGCGAAAACACCACCATGTACAACGACTACATTCACGCGCGGAGTATGGATAGCGCTTCTCACCCCAGCCGCGAGTGGGTGAAGAATCTGCACGCTCAAATCCAGTGGCAAATCCCTGACGGATGGCGGATATGTGGAGAAAGCCTTTATGCCAGCCATACGCTCCACTATGCCGGTCTCCCGAGCTACTTCATGTCTTCTCGGTATGGGATGAAAACAATAGCTGCCAGAGTTGGGACGACACTGCATGCCGTCCCGGTGATCTGGTCCGGGTGGCCGAACAATTCCCTTACGGCAGCTTTCGCAAGTCCGTGGCGAAATACGTTCGTGAAGATGAAGGCGGTGGTAAAGAACCGTATGCACGCCACGGAGGGCGCTTGATCGGTTTGTCAGGATGGGCTTGCAGCCCACCAAGTGGGGCAGGCCCCCGGCCTGCGGCGGCCTCTCAGGCCGCCCGGACTGGCTTTCAATAACCTACGGTGTGTTTTCGACCGTGTGCCTGCTGGTCCCAGCCTGCCTTGCGCAGACCACCACCTTGCGGCCCGACGCGGCGCCAGCGGAAGATCCGCAGTTGCGCGCCCAGGCGGTGCGGCTGATGGAGCGGGCCGTGATGCTCACCACCCCCGTGTGGCCGGCCAACGATGAATTCATCAACTTTCGCGTGCTGCACCCGGCCCCCGGCGAGGCCTCTGAGGGCGCTATGAAGATCGGCGTAAGAACCCGCGTGAATAAGCGCTGGGAGTTCACCTACGGCACTTATAAGTTCATTAAAGTGCAAGATGCCGGCGATGCCGCCACCTATCGTTCCGAGAGCGCCGAGCCCGCGGCGCTGACCTCGGTCCGCAAGTTGGTGCCCGCATTCCATGGGCGGTTCGAACCCGCCGGCATCATCCGCCGCATCGCGGATGCCACCGTGGACGGACGCCCGGCGCGCTGTATCGACTTCGATACGCTCAAGGACGAACAGCAGCAGTCCGGCCAGGTCTGCCTGGATGCGCAGAGCGGGTTCCTGTTATCGGTCCGGCAGGGCGATGAGACTATTCGCCAGTCGGCCTACTTCCCCTTCAATAATGCTTCGCTCCCCGGCCACATCGAGCGCTGGGTGGGCAATGAGAAACTCCTCGAGATCGATTCCAGAGTAGTGGTCCGGACCAATTACCCGCCGGAGTGCTTCGACTATCCCAGGACGCGAAGATCGACAATGGGTGCCGCGAGTTTCATCGCGCTTTCGCCGATCGTACTCCGCAGCCGGAGCCGAAGACACAGTCGAATGAAGCCATCACAGTAAGGTTGCACGGCAGGGTCGGCAAGGACGGCAAGCCAACTGCGCTGAAGGTCCTCGACGCGGTGCGCCCGGACTTGGCGGAAGAGGCGCTGCACGTAGTTACCAAATGGAGCTTTCATCCGGCGATGTGCGAATATCAGCCCGCCACCCAAGAGATGGATTTCGAAGTTACATTCAAAGGATGTTAAGTCATCGCCGAACATCCAACACGCGCAAAAATACACCCGCCCAACCTCAAGACTAACGATCGAATCGGTTTGAAGGCCTTAACTCCGGTTAATTCTGGTAAGCAAGGACATCCAGCGAAAGAAAACGCTTGCGCCTGGAAGTAACTAGGCGCATACTAACCGTGGGCGCGGTAGCCAAAATGGAGATCGCGTCTAGAAAAGGAGCACAACCATGAAACGAACCGTTAATGTTTTGAGCAAACTGAACTGGGGGACGAGAGCCTGCGCTGTTCTCGTGCTGTGCGCAATCACGGCGATTGCCCTGCCTGCGCAGACTCTCACCACGCTCTACAGCTTTTGCTCCCAAAGCGGGTGCACCGACGGCGATGGCCCTTACGCTGGGCTCGTCCAGGCCACCAATGGGGACCTCTACGGGACAACGCAGGGTGGCGGCATCAAGGGCAACGGTGGCACAGTCTTCAGAATCACCCCGGGTGGCACGCTGGCGACGCTATACCGCTTCTGCGCCCAAGCAAACTGCACGGACGGCACCGTTCCGCAGGCTGGGCTCGTCCAGGCCGCCAATGGGGACTTCTACGGAACAACGTCTTTTGGCGGGGCCAACGAGCATGGCACGATCTTCAAAATCACCCAGGGTGGCACGCTGACGACGCTTTACAGCTTCTGCTCCCAAACAAAGTGCACGGACGGCGCAGGCCCCCAGGCGGGGCTGGTCCAGGCCGCCAATGGGGACCTCTACGGGACAACGAATACTGCTGGGGCCAACGGCGGGTACGACTATGGCACCGTCTTCAAAATCACCCCGGGCGGCACGCTGACGACGCTATACAGCTTCTGCTCCCAAAGCGGGTGCACGGACGGCGCCCTGCCCGTCGCTGGGCTCGTCCAGGCCGCCAATGGGGACTTCTACGGGGCAACGTATGAGGGCGGGGCCAGCAACGATGGGACGATCTTCAAAATCACCCCGGG
>PKYZ01000749.1 GCA_003132865.1 Bryobacterales bacterium | reverse complement strand
GAGTGCCGCGGGCAAGCGGCGCCGAAATTGAGCAACCCGAAAAAGGCGCAGGCGATCAAAAAGCGGGGGGAAGAACCCCTGCGCCAGGCGCTGTACCGGATCAGCGGAGTGGACCTGAAGGGGCGAGCTATGCTCGCCTTTGGGCGAGCTATGCTCGCCTCTGCGGCGCTACCAGAAATACAGCACATCCGGCCGCACGTGCCCCCTGGCCTCCAGGCAAGGGCCGCACTCCATCTGGTAATCCGCGCGGATCTTGCGCACCGCGGCCGGGATGGTGTACTGGTCATCCGGCTTGTGCTCGGTGGCAATCGCCAGACGCGGCTTGAAGTGCGCAATGGTTTCGTGCGCGCCCGCCAGCGCCGGAACTTCCGCGCCTTCGATGTCCATCTTGATGAAATCCACGCGCGGCAGCTTCAACTCCGCCACCAGCTTATCAATCGTGGTCAGCGGCACCAGAACGCTGGGATGCGCCGATTCCGGACGCATCACTACGCTATTGGCCGCAAAGTTGGTGTCATCCACATTCAGCGTGAGGGTGTCGTCTTTATCCCATACGCCTTTCGGGTACACGATCACGCGTCCGCCGGCCGTCTCCGCGGCCAGATTGCGCCGGATGCATTCCACGCTGGAGGGCGAGATTTCGATCGAAACCACCGTTTGCGCCCCGGCCTCCAGCGCCTGGCGCGTGAAATCGCCGTCGCTCGCGCCGCAATCCAGCACCACGTCGCCGGCGTGAATGAAATGCTCGCCCGAGCCATAGATGTGCTGCTCCATCTCCGCCAGGTTGAACGGCAGCACGTAACGGTTGCCTTTGGGGATCCAAAACTGGCCCTTGGGCGTGCTCCACAACTCCAGACCGCTGTCTTCCTTCACCAGGTGGCTGCCCGCCAGGATGCGGTCCTTTATGTGGGTCTTCTCGTCCCCATTGGCCTTCGATTGCACGGCGTGCGACATCGGGCAAACCGGGCTGTGGCCGGCGACCACCAGCGCCCATAGCCGGACTGGGGGAAAGATGAAGTAGGCCGCCACTCCGGCGGCGATCAGAATGGCGAAGGAAAGAACGATGCGGGAAGTCTTCACATTGTGATAATAACCCTATGAGCGCACCAGCTAACCTGAAGGTCGTCCTGGTCACCGGAGCTTCTTCCGGAATCGGGCAGGCCATCGCCCGCCATCTTGCCGCTCGCGGGTGGCGCGTGTTCGGCACCAGCCGCCGCGAGACCACCGGTTTCGACGGCGTCGACATGCTCCCCATGGACGTAGACGACGATGACTCCGTCACCCGCGCCGTCTCCGCCATTGCGGAGAAAACCGGCCGTCTCGATGCGGTCGTGAACAACGCCGGCTGGGCCTTGATGGGACCTGTCGAAGACACCTCCATCGCCGAAGCCCGCGCGCAGATGGAGACCAACTTCTTCGGCGTGCTCCGCGTCTGCCGCGCCGCGCTGCCCGTCATGCGCGAGCAGCGCTCCGGTCACATCGTCAACATCAGTTCTCTTGGCGGCATCTTCGGCATTCCTTTTTCAGGCATTTACAGCGCCAGCAAGTTCGCGGTCGAAGGGCTGAGCGAGAGCTTGCGCCTCGAAACGCGCCGTTTTGGAATACGCGTGGTGTTGATCGAACCCGGCGACACGCGCAGCCAACTCCCGCTGCGCCGCCGCACGGCTCAACCGGTCCGGCACGCGAGCGCCTACCAGGAAATCTTCGACCGTTTCCAGGCCAAGCAAGCGCAGGACGAGGCCAAAGCGTCTCCGCCGGATGCTGTCGCGGTGCTGGTCGAGCGCATCCTGCGCGATCCGCGCCCGGCCATGCGTTACAGCGCCGGCATGTGGGATCAGCGGATGGTGCTGCCCTTGAAGCGCTGCCTGCCGTACCGCTGGTTCGAGCGGATTCTGGGCGCGGCTCTGGGCGTGTGATGAGAGCCGCTCTCGCATTGCTCCTTCTGGCCGTTGCCCTAGCCGTGGCGGCGGCCGGCGCCGGCCGCGAAGTGGCCTTAACCATCGACGATCTGCCGCGCGGCGGCGATGGGGGAGGGCGCATCTTCGCCGAAATTCGCGATATGACCGAGCGGCTGCTCGCGCCCTTGCACGAACAGAAGATTCCGGTGACCGGGTTTGTGCATCCCGGCCGCACCGAGCTCGCCGCGCCCGATCTGCGCCGCATCCTCGATCTGTGGCTGGACGCCGGCGCCGATATCGGAAATCACACTTGGTCGCACGCCGACTTGAACCGGGTATCCGTGGCGGAGTACGAACAAGATATCCTCAAGGCGGAAGCTGCGCTGCTGCCGGTGGTCGAGGCGCGCGGCAAGAAGCTGGAATTCTTCCGCTACCCGATGCTGCACGCCGGTCCCACGGCGGAGACCAAGCGCGCCATCGCGGAGTTTCTGGCCGCCCACCACTACCGGAATGCGCCGGTGACTTTCGATAATTCCGACTACATGTTCGCGGCGGCGTATGTTCGGCCGGAACTTCGCGCTCGCGTGACGCGGGAATACGTGCCTTACCTGGAAGCCGTGGTGGCGTTCTTCGAGCGGCGATCCGTGGAGGTGGTGGGACGGGAGTTTCCGCAGATCATGCTGCTGCATGCCAACGAGCTGAACTCCCGGATGATGCCGGAGATCCTGGGAATGTTCCGTCGGCGCGGCTACCGGTTTATCGCACTCGACGAGGCGCTGAAGGATGGCGCCTACCGGCTGCCCGAAAATTACGTCGGCCCCGGCGGATTCTCATGGATCCATCGCTGGTCCATGACCAAGGGTATGCCGAATAAGGGCGAGCCGGATGAGCCGGAATGGGTACGGAAGGCGTTTACCGAGAGGGTTGCTCCAGCCAGCCGTCTCGGGCCGCGAAGCATTTCTCCAACGGAAATCGATTGTTGCTGGCAATAGGCTATGCCAGCGTGGGCGGAGGAAGCGGCGGAACCCAAAGTGCGCCATATCGGTCGCGCCTATCAAGCCCGCATCCGCGGTGCTCGTTACGTCGATGTTGCGGCGCCGCAGACCAGCCGCGATATGGGCGGAGATGTGCGCGTCAAGATGATGCTTCTTCCAAACGTTCCTGGCGCAGCTTCGCTTCGAGCAAGGATGGATGAGTGCCGCGGAGATCTTCGGCAAACGCACGCTCGGCTCGCATCTCCTGCCGGACCTCCTCAACGTGATCGAAATAGTAGGCGAGGGCGGCATGGACGTCGGCGAGAGTGATCGTAGGAACGTGCGACACGATCTCGTCGGGAGTCATGCCCTGGTGCTCATGCCACACCACGATATCGAGCACACGGACACGGTGGCCGGCGATGCAGGCCTTTCCGCCGCAGACGCCGGGCGTCCTGGCGATCCGGTCTTGGGACGTGGACATTACTCTAGTATAAACCGGCCGGGCGGCCTGAGAGGCCGCCNNTATATCGATATCCCGGTGGTCAGCATCGTGTGGTCCTACCAGGGCCTGTCGCCGGAAGAGATGGAAAAACGCATGGTCACCATCTTCGAACGGTCCATGACCACCACGGTCAACGATATCGAGCACATCGAGTCGCAGTCCTACACCGGCGTCTCGGTGATCCGCGTTTACTTCCAGCCGAACGTCAAGATCGACATGGCGCTGGCCCAGGTCACGGCCATTTCGCAAACGCTGCTGCGCATCTTCCCGCCGGGGACCTTTCCGCCCAATATCCTCAAATACGACGCCTCCAGCGTGCCGATCCTGCAGTTGGGTCTGGAAAGCAAAACTCTCAGCGAACAAGATATCTTCGATCTCGGCCTCAATTTCATCCGCACTCAGTTGGCGACCGTACAGGGCGCCGCGGTGCCGCTGCCTTACGGCGGCAAGTTCCGCCAGATCATGGTGGATCTGATCCCCGACCAGCTCTACGCAAAAGGCATCTCGGCCACGGATGTCTCCAACGCCGTGAGCGCGCAGAGCATCATCCTGCCCGCCGGCACAGCCAAGATCGGCAAGATCGACTATCAGATCAAGGT
Source organism: Bryobacterales bacterium (assembly GCA_003132865.1). The sequence continues at coordinate 2,486 of PKYZ01000749.1, read as the reverse complement.
CAATAGCAGCCCCAGGGTGCTCGACGAATTGAACGACATGCCCATCAGGGTCGTCAATGGCGCCACGGTGTACATCAAAGATGTGGCGCAGGTCCGCGACGGGTATGCCGTCCAAACCAGCATCGTGCGCACCAACGGCACGCGCGGCACCCTAATGGCGGTATTGCGCAATGGCCGGGCGTCCACGCTCTCGATCGTGAACGCGGTCAAAGCCCGGCTTCCCGGGATCCTGGCCGGACTGCCTCCCGAACTGCACGTCCGCCAACTGTTCGATCAGTCGCTGTTCGTGCGCGCGTCCATCAATGGCGTGGTTCGGGAAGCCGCCATCGCTGCATTTCTCACGGCCATGATGATCCTGCTCTTCCTGGGCAGTTGGCGCAGCACCATCATCGTTTGTATTTCCATCCCGCTCTCCATCCTCACCTCGCTGGCCATCTTGAGCCTGCTCGGTGAAACCATCAACGTCATGACGTTGGGCGGCATGGCGCTGGCTGTCGGCATCCTGGTCGACGATGCCACCGTCGAACTCGAGAATACGCACCGCAACATGGCCATGAAGAAGCCCCTGGTGCGCGCGGTCCTGGATGGCGCGCAACAGATCGCCGCGCCGGCCTTCGTTTCCACTCTCTCCATTTGCATTGTCTTTGTGCCGGTCTTGCTGCTCAGCGGCGCCGCAAAATACCTCTTCACGCCGCTGGCCCTGGCGGTGGTCTTCGCCATGCTGGCTTCCTACCTCCTCTCCCGCACCCTGATTCCCAACATGGTGCACTACATGCTCAAGCCGGAGGTGAAACTCTACGCCCTCGGCGCGCACGGCGAATCGGCCGGCGGCAAGGGAGTCGTCTGGCGCGTTCACTACATCTTTAACCGCCGATTTGAGATGATGCGGTCGTCCTACACCGGGCTGCTGCACTGGGCCCTCGACCACCGCGGGCCGGTGCTGGCGGGCTTTGGCATCTTCGCTGCCGCCTCCCTCATGCTGGTCGTATTCATGGGGCGGGATTTCTTCCCGACAGTAGATTCCGGCCAGATGCGCCTGCATGCCATGGCACCCACCGGCACGCGCATCGAAGAGACCGAAGTCCTCTTCTCCAAAATCGACGAGGAAATCCGCCACGTCATTCCAGCGCACGAAATCGACACCATTATCGACAACATTGGAATTCCCTTCGGCGGCTTCAATCTGGCCTTCGGCGATATCAGCACGCTGGGCACCGGCGACGGCGATATCCTGATCTCCCTCAAGCCCGAGGACCATGGTCCCACTGCGGACTATACCGTCAAACTGCGCAATCGCCTGCACCAGAAGTTCCCGGATGCGACCTTCTTCTTCGAGCCGGCCAACATTACCAATCAGATCTTGAACTTCGGCTTGCCCGCGCCCATCGACTTGCAGGTGGTCGGCCGGGATCCACGAAATTACCAGATCGCCGAGGCCCTCGCCGAGCGCATCTCGCACATCCCGGGAGCCGCCGATGTGCACGTCCACCAGGTCGTGGATTATCCGGAACTCCGCATCAACGTGGACCGCAGCAAGGCCGGCCAACTGGGATTGCAGCAGCGCGACGTGTCCAACAGCCTGCTGATCTCGCTCAGCTCCAGCGGCCAGGTGGCGCCCAACGAATGGCTGAACTGGTCGAACGGCGTCAGCTACGGGATGGCCGTGCAGACGCCGCAATACCGCATGGATTCGCTCGCGGCCCTGATGCGCACGCCGATCTCGGCGCCGATCGGCGGCGTCCTCAGCACCACGGCGACTTCTTCGGCGGGCACGGCCGGCGCCTCGAATTCGGCGGTGGGGTCGAGCCCGAGCCAGAGCTCGCTGGCTTACGGCAATCCGGGCGCGGCCGCCGGCGGCCCGCAGCTTCTGTCGAACCTGGCGAGCGTCTCGCGCGGCGTGGCGCCCGAGATTATCAACCATTACAACGTGCAGCCGGTATTCGACGTTTACGCCAACGTGGACCGGCGGGATCTGGGCGGCGTCGGCTCCGCGGTCGAAAAGATCATGCAGGAGTTCTCGGGCAAGCTTCCGCGGGGCACCAGTTTCGACCTGCGCGGTCAGGTGCGCACCATGGAGACCTCCTTCTACCGGCTCGGTATGGGCATGATCTTTGCGGTCGTCCTGGTCTATTTGCTGATGGCCGTCAATTTCCAATCGTGGCTGGATCCCTTCATCATCCTGATGGCGCTGCCCGGCGCGCTGGCCGGCATCGTTTGGATACTGTTCATCACCCAGACGAGTTTCAGCGTGCCGTCCTTGATGGGGACCATCATGTGTATCGGCGTGGCCACCGCCAACAGTATCCTGATGGTGGTCTTCGCCAACGATGAGCGCGCCGAAGGCTTGGATGCCCGCTCTGCGGCGCTATCGGCCGGCCATACCCGCATCCGTCCGGTGCTGATGACGGCCCTGGCCATGATCATCGGCATGGTTCCCATGGCGCTGGGCCTGGGCGATGGCGGAGAGCAGAATGCGCCGCTGGGCC
>PKYZ01000269.1:720-5313 GCA_003132865.1 Bryobacterales bacterium | reverse complement strand
CTTGCTTACGCGCGCGGCTCCGTACCACACCCATTCGGAGCCGCGACCGTCAGGGAGCGGAATTTCGGGCCACGTGCCGCCCTACAGCCGCCGCGCCACGATCAAGGTGATATCGTCAGCCGGCGGCGACCCCGCCGCGACCTCCGTCAAAGCCTGATTGACCGCCGCCACGATTTCGGGCGCGCTCTTGTGCCGGTTAGCCGTCAGCACCTCGGCGAACCGTTCATCGCCGAACTCTTCTTCCTTGGCGTTGTTGGCTTCCGTGACGCCGTCGCTGTAGATCGCCAGCGAGTCGCCCGGCTCCAGCTTCGCGCGATACTCGGAGTAGTTCGCAATCGGCAGGATGCCCAGCACCGGGCCGCCGCCATCCAGGTATTCCACCGTGCCACCCGCGCGCACGATCACCGGCGGATTGTGCCCCGCATTGCAGTAAGCGAGTTCGCCCGTGGCCGGGTCCAGCACGCAGAAGAAGAACGTAATGAAGCGATTGCTTGGGCAATTCTGGCAGGTGATCTTGTTCAGGCGATTGATAACCGCGGCCAGGTTCTGCGGCTCGTCCGCCAGCACCTGCACGCGCGCCTGCAGGCCCATCATCATCAGCGAGGCGGGCATGCCCTTGCCGGAAACGTCGCCCAGCACCATGGCGACGCGCCCATTTGGATAGGTGAAGAAGTCGTAGTAATCGCCGCCCACCGTGCGGCAAGGAGCGTTGTATCCGGCTAGCTCGGCGCCGGCCACCTGAGGTGCGCTGCCCGGCAGAAAACTGCGTTGGATCTCGGCGGCCTGCTCCAACTCGCGGGCCATGCGGCGCTCTGTTTCCTCGACTTCCGATAGGCGCGCATGCTCGATGCGGATGGCCGCCACGTTGGCCATCACCGTGAGCAGGCTGAGGTCATCCTTGGTAAAAGCGCGAAACATGTTGGGCGAATCCACGTAGATCAGCCCGATAGTGCGCTTCTCGGTTTGCAACGGCACAGCCATCAGCGTGCGGACTTTCTGCTCGACGATGCTCATGCGCTCGCGGAAGGCCTCGTCCAACTGGGCGTCGCGCACCAGCACGGAAGCCTTTTCGTTAATTACGCGGTCGCGCACGGCTGAGCTGATGCGGAAGCCCTCGCCCTTGTTGGCCTTCACTTCCAGGCGATCGCCTTCCAATGTCATGACCACGCCGCGCTGTGCCCCGACGCCTTCGATGGCCAGATCGAGGATCAGCGGGAAGAGGTCTGCCAGAGTGCCGCGGCCGGCGAGTTCCTGTCCGGCGCGAATCAGCGCTTGAACCTGTTTGGCGCCGTGCTGGCCGGGCCGGTCCACAATGGTCTGGCTGGAGAGCGCGCCTTCCAGGCTGGTGAAGATGGTGGAAGTGCTGGGCGGATCGGCTTCGCCGGTTTCGAAGACCACCACGCTATCCGGGGGCCGCGCGCCGGCGCCCTTATCGTCGAAGACAATCGCCAGATGGCCGGCGGTGATGCGGTCGCCGGGCTTCAGCCGCAGTTTGGCGCGCAAGGGGATGTTGTTGACCAGCGTGCCGTTCTTGCTGCCGAGATCCTGGACGGTCCAGTCGTCGCCATCGCGTTCCAGGATCATGTGCTGGCGCGATAAACCGGCGTCGTCCGGAAAATACAATTCGGCGGCGCTGGAGCGGCCAACCGTAAAGCGGTCGCCTTGTAGCGGGACGGTCTTAATCTGCCCGTCCGGGCACTGGATTACGATTTCCCGTTGCATGGTGGGTTGGGGGTGGACCACAGTTGATTATAGCCGAGGGAGTGAGTGACGCGGAGACGCTCTGCAAGCGTTAGCGGCGTTCCAGGCGTTCTTCCAGGCGGGTGAAACGGTTGACGAGTCCGACCACTTTGCCGGTGAGCATATCGATGCGGTTTTCCAAGCTGGCCATGCGGCTATCCACGTGGTTTTCCAGGCTGGTGATGCGGGCGTTGAGAGACGTGCTGAGCGAGTTGTGCAGCACGACGTTCATGAGGATTCCGACCAGCACCGCGAGGGTGGGCAACCCGGTCGCGAGACATACTTGTACGTTGGTCATGACGCCGCCTACAGCATAGCACGACTGCCTGCCGGTATAATGAGTGGCAATGGACGTCGAGAAGACTATGGAGTTCATTCTGGAGCAGACAGCCCAGATACACGCCATCCAGATGAAAGCGGAGGAGCACTTCGCCCGGCATGACCGCGACATCGCCGAGATCAACGCAATACTGCGGCGGGCTGTGCGCCTGGCGGTCCAGGAAGCGCGCGCCGAGCGAAAACGCCGCCGGGAAGCCGACGAACGCCTCGATCTTAAGATGGATCAACTCGCTTCGTCGCAACTGTTGACCGAAGAAAAGTTCCGCATGCTTGGGGATAAGATCGACAAGTTTGTCGACGATATTCCGCGCCCCGGCGGCAACGGCCATCCGGTGTAACATTGACCTGATGACCAGTGTTCGATATCTCGCGTTGAACTGCCTTGCCGCCGCTGCGGTGCTGCTCGCGCAAACCGTAGCCGACGACAAAGACAAGAAAAAAGAAGAGCAGGGCATGCAATACCGCGCGATCGGCCCATTTCGCGGCGGCCGGTCGCTGACGGCCTCGGGCGTGCCGGGCGATCCCACGACTTACTACTTCGGCGCAACGGGCGGCGGCGTCTGGAAATCCACCGATGCAGCGACCACCTGGAAGCCGGTCTTCGATCGCGAGAAATCCTCCTCCATCGGCAGCCTGGCGGTGGCGCCGTCCGATCCTAACATCGTCTATGCGGGCACCGGCGAAGGTTGCATCCGCGGCAATGCCGCCACCGGCGACGGCGTCTACAAGTCGGTCGATGCAGGCAAGACCTGGAAGAACGTGGGCCTGCGCGATTCGCGCGCCATCGGCAAACTCATCGTCGATCCGCGCGACCCCGATACCGTCTTCGTGGCCGCGCTGGGCCATCCCTACGGGCCGAACCAGGAGCGCGGCATCTTCCGCACCATCGATGGCGGCAAGACCTGGGCGAAGGTGCTGTTCGTGGACGAGAACACGGGCGGCATCGACGTAGCCTTCGATCCCCACAATTCGCACATTCTCTTCGCCGCCATGTGGCAGGTGCGCCGCCAGCCCTGGACCCTGACCAGTGGCGGTCCCGGCAGCGGTCTTTATCGCTCCGGCGATGGCGGAACGACCTGGAAAAAGTTCGATGGCGAGGGTTTCCCCGAAGGCCCCTACGGAAAAATCGGCGTGGCGGTGGCCGCCAATTCCGACCGCGTCTGGGCGCTCATCGAAGCGCGCAACGGCGGGCTGTACCGCTCCGACGATGGCGGCGGCAAGTGGGAGTTGATCAATCCCGATCACCGCCTCACCCAGCGCGCCTGGTATTACATGCACGTGGTGGCCGATCCGAAAGACCCCAACACAGTCTACATCCTCAACGTCGATTTTCACCGCTCCACCGACGGCGGCCGTACGTTCAACAAGATCAAAGTCCCGCACGGCGACAATCACGGGCTATGGATCGATCCCCTGAACACCGAGCGCATGATCCAGACCGACGATGGCGGCGCAACCGTCACGGTGGATGGCGGCAAGCACTGGACCAAGCAGGACAATCAACCCACCGCGCAGTTCTATCACGTCATCGCCGACAATCGTTTTCCGTACTACTTATACGGTTCGCAGCAGGATAATTCCAGCGTTGCGATTGCCAGCCGCGGCTCGCAAGGCGGCGCCATCGAGCGGGAGGACTGGTATCCTGTGGGCGGCGGCGAGGCCGGATACATCGCGCCTTACTTGCCCGATCCGGACATCGTTTTCGCGGGCGATTATCAGGGTCTGCTGACCATGTTCAACAAGCGCACGGGCCAGGCGGAGGTCATCGGCGTGTCCGCGGCGCTGAGCGATGGCAAGGGCGCCGCTGGCCTGGAGCACCGCTTCCAGTGGACCGCGCCGTTGCTGATTTCGCCGCACGATCCCAACGTCCTCTACCACGGCGGCGAGCGGCTCTTCCGCACCACCGACGCAGGCATGCATTGGGAAGCCATCTCGGGCGACCTGACGCGGAACGACAAGAGCAAGCAGCAGCCCTCCGGCGGCCCCATCACCATTGATGACACCGGCACGGAATACTACGACACCATCTTCGCGGTTTCCGAATCGCCCGTGACGAAGGGGTTGATCTGGGCCGGCTCCGACGATGGGCTGGTGCACGTCACGCGCGATGGCGGAAAGAATTGGGCGGATGTCACGCCCAAGCAGATGCCCGAATGGAGCAAGATCAGCCAGATCGACGCTTCGCCGTTCAATCCCGGTACCGCGTGGGTGGCCGTGGACCGCCACGCCAACGACGATCTCCGGCCTTACATCTATGCCACCACCGATTACGGCCAGACCTGGAAACTGCTGGTGAAAGGCATCCCGGAAGGGTCGTTTGTGCGCGCTGTGCGGGAAGATACGAAGCGCACCGGCCTGTTGTTCGCCGGAACGGAGACTGGCGTTTTTGTTTCGTACGACGCGGGCGAAAACTGGGAATCGCTGCAATTGAATCTGCCGACCGTGCCGGTGCACGACCTTGTGATTCACGATAACGACCTGGTGCTGGCCACCCACGGGCGCTCGTTCTGGATC
>PKYZ01000269.1:0-689 GCA_003132865.1 Bryobacterales bacterium | reverse complement strand
CTCTTCGACCGAGCCGGTGCCATTGGAGGAGCCGCTCGATCCGGACGATGAGAAGCCCAAGAGTCAGCTCGAAATCAAGCCCGGCATGAACCGGTTCGTTTGGGATTTGCGTTACGAAGGCGCGCCGCGCGTGAAGGATTATTACCTGTTCGAATACGAAGGCGGCTCCAAGGGTCCCATCGCGCTGCCTGGCAAATACGAGGTGAAGCTCACGGTCGACGATAAAGTTCTCACTGCGCCGCTGGAGTTGAAGCTCGATCCGCGCGTGAAGACCTCGTCGGCGGACCTGGAAAAGCAATTCGCGGCGCTGATCGAGATCCACGGCGAACTGGCGCGCGTGTACACGGCGGCGAACCAGATCGTCGATCTTCGCGCGCAGCTTCAGGATCTGCACAAGCGGGCCAAGCTGGCCGAAGCGCAGGCGCTGGACGAGAAGCTCGGCGCGTTGCAGGACCGTTTGCTGAACCTGAAGATCAAGGCCAACGAGGATTCCCTCAACTACGGTTTGGGTGTGGATGGCAGCCTGGCGTCGTTGGCTCTGATTATGGACAGCGAGTCCGATTCCGCGCCCACCGAGGCGGCGTTGAAGCAGTTCGAAAAGGTGAAGGCGGAAGTGGATCAGTATATGAAGCGCTGGTCGGACATTCAGCAGGCCGATTTGCCCGCGCTGCAGCGCGCCGTCGAGCAGC
>PKYZ01000584.1 GCA_003132865.1 Bryobacterales bacterium | reverse complement strand
CCCATAACGACTAGGAGTCAGGAGTCAGAAGACAGAAGTCAGAATAAGATCGGCGTGGGCGCCTTCTGACTCCTGACTCCTGACTTCTGGTTTTACGCCGGTGCGCCCGCTCGCCAATAATTCGCCCATTGATCCGCGGGCACGGGCCTGCCCAGCAGGAAACCCTGGACCTTGTCGCAACCGAGCGCCTGAAGGACCGCCAACTCGTTTTCGGTTTCCACGCCCTCGGCCGTGGCCGTCAGCTTCAGGCCGTGCGCCAAGCCTACGATCGCCTGCACCAGGGGTTGCGTGCTGGCGGCCTGGTCGATGCATTGCACGAAGCACTTGTCGATTTTCAAATCGTCAATCGGCAGACGCTGCAAGTAACTCAGAGACGAGTAGCCCGTCCCGAAATCGTCGATGGAGATCCGTACGCCCAGGGCCCGCAATTCGGCGATCTGCCGGGCGGAATCCGCGGCGTCCCGCATCAGCACTCCCTCGGTGAGTTCCACCTCCAGATAGCATGGCTCCATTTCGTGCGCCGCCAGGACCTCCGCGACCTTCTCCGCCAGGTTCGAGCGCATGAATTGTGTGGCCGAGATATTCACGGCGATCTTGACCGGCGAATATCCCATACGCCGCCACAATTGGTGTTGCCGGCAGGCCTCCTGCAGCACCCACAAGCCGATGGGGATGATCAGCCCGCTCTCTTCGGCCACCGGCACGAACCGGTTCGGCAGGACCAAACCCCATTTCGGATGATTCCACCGCAGCAGCGCTTCCACGCCCCCAAGCTGCCGGGAAGGCAGTTGAAACTGGGGCTGATAGTACAGTTGCAGCTCGCCGCGGTCCAGGGCCCAGTGGAGTTGGTTCTCGATTTCGAGGCGCTCGCTGGAGGCGGAGTTCATCTCGGGCGCGAACCGCTGAAAGCGGTTTCGTCCCCGGTTCTTGACCTCGTACATAGCCACATCGGCGTGCTTCTGCAGAGTCGCGGCGTCTTCCCCGTCCTCGGGGAACAAACTGAGGCCGACACTCGCGCTGGCGAACAGTTCGTGTCCCTTTACCTGGAATGGATCCCGCATGGCCTCCATGATCCGTTCCCCGACGATTTCCGCATCGCGGACTGTCTCAATGCCGAACAGCACCGCCACGAACTCGTCTCCCCCCGGCCGCGCCAGCGTGTCCGATTGCCGCACGGCGTCCTCCAGCCGCTTGGCCACCTGTTGCAGCAGTAGATCTCCGACGTGATGACCCAGGGTATCGTTGATGAATTTGAAGCGGTCCAGGTCCACGTAGAACACCGCCACCATCTTCGCCTGCCGGCGCGCCAGAGTGAGGGCTTGCCGCAGCCGATCCTCGAGCAACGCGCGGTTCGGCAAACCGGTCAGGGGATCGTGCTGCGCCTGATACGACAGCCGGTTGGTGAGATCCCGGTGCTCCAACGCCATGGCGGCCAGTTTCGCCTTGGAATCCAGCAAAACCTGTTCGGATTCGGTGGCCTGCCAGGGTTCGGGGCGAAAGATCTCCAGGTTTCCAAGCACCTGGCCGTCGCCAGCCCGGATCGGCATTTCCAGATGTCCCTGGTAGTTCGCGCTGGCCGCGCCGGGCCTCCCCGGCGCGGATTCCGGAGCGGCAGACCCGTCCGTAAGCAGAATGCGCGCGACGGCCCCCGGGTAGTAATGCTCGACCATCTCTTCCACGCGGCGCAGCACGGCGTCCAGAGGCTGGTTCTGGGCGACCATCTCGAGGACCTCCCGGCGGCCTTGCTCGAGCCGTTCGATCCGCTTGCGCTGGCTAATGTCCCGCGCGACGCACAATATACCCACCGGCAAGCCATTGCGGAATTGCAGCCGGCCGCTCACCTCCATGGCGACCCGGTGGCCCTCCCGCGTGATGAGATCCGCCTCCAGGGCCGGCGGCGTTTCGCCTCCCAGATGCGCCTCGATAGTAGGCCGGATGGCGGCGCAGGATTCGGGGGCGGCGAGCTGCTGCAGATTCATGCAAAGCAGTTCGTGCCGGCGATACCCTGTGATGCGCTCTCCGATGATGTTGACCGAGGTGAAATTTCCTTCCAGATCGATCGTGAAGATGATATCGCTGGCGTCCTCGATCAGCTTGCGGTAGCGCTGTTCGCTCTCGCGCAACGCCGTCTCGACGCCCTTCATTTCCGTGATATCCCGGAAACTGGTTACCAGCGCGCGGACTCCGGGCTCCTCGAGCAGGTTGGTTACCCAACTATCGCACCACCGCCAGCTTCCGTCGGCATGCCGCAGCCGCAGTTGTGCCCGCAGTCTGGCGCCGGGTGCGCGCAGCAATTCTTCGTGAAGCATCCGGATGTAAGAGAGGTCATCGGGATGAATCCACTGGAAGAGTTCGCATCCCAGACGTTGCTCGGGGGAGACACCCAGCAACTCGGAAACACCCGGGCTGTCGTACAGAATGATCCCGGCGGGATCGATCAACGTAATGATGTCATTGCTATTCTGCACCAGCGCCCGGAAGCGGTTTTCACTCTCCACCAGCGCCTCTTGCGCGCGCTTCTGCGCGGTGATATCCCGGATGAAGACAGAAACGCCAACGGCCTTGCCGTCAACATCGCGAATAGCCGAGCCCGTGATACTAACCGGGAACACGGCACCGCCTTTACGCATGTGCTCCGTTTCGAAGGATGGAAGGGGCATGCCACCCACAACCGAGGCTATTTTCCGCGCCGTGCGCTCGCGCCGTTCCGGTGGGGACAACTCCACTGCCGGGCGGCCCAGCATCTCCTCGGCTGTATAACCATATAACTCTTCCGCCGCCGGATTCCAGCTCTGGATGGCGCCTTCCAGGTCCGACGATATAATGGCGTCACTCGAATACTGCACGATGGCCGCCAGCCGCGCCACGGCCTCTGCGGCCTGCTTGCTCTTGGTGATATCCCGCAACGCGCCGATCCACCGGCCATCGCATTCCGGCGCGCCATAATCCAGGATATGGCGGACCGTCCCATCCAGGTCGACCATCCGGTACTCTTCCCGAAATCCTGTCCGGCTTTCCCTGCGCCGTTCGATCGCCGCCATCACCCGCTCGCGATCGTCCGGGTGGATCGCGCGCGCCCAGACGTCAAACGATCGCAGAGTGCTCAGGAATTGGTCGGAACCGCAGTTCTCGGTCCTGCCGGTGTTCAGGTCCGAATCGTATACCCAGATTCCGGCGCTCTCGGCGGCGATGCGCAAGCGCTCTTCCGATGCCCGCAACGCGGCTTCCATGCGCTTGCGTTCGGTGATGTCTTCCTTTACGGCGATGAAGTGCGCCGGTTTGCCAGATGCATCGCGGATCGGGCAGATGGAGGCGGACTCCCAGTACAGCTCGCCGTTCTTCCTCCGGTAGTGGAATTCACCCCGCCATTCTCCCGTCTGAATCGCCTCGGTCAGCTCGCGATATTTCTCGGCTGGCGTCTCGCCCGAGTTGAGAATCTCGGGACTTCGGCCCCGAACCTCCTCGAACGTGTAACCGGTGACCTCCGTGAATTTGGGATTCACATATTCGATGATTCGGTTCAGATCGGTGATGACTACGATGGCCGGACTCTGCTCCACTGCCTTGGACAACCACCGCAATTCGTCTTCGGCGCGCTTGCGTTCGGTGATGTCGATCGCCACGCCTACGTAACCGTGAAAATCGCCTCGCGGATCGAACTGCGGCGCGCCTTGGTCCAGCATCCAGCGGTATTCTCCATCCGCGCGGCGCAGCCTGTATTCCGTTTCGAAGGGACCGCACGACTGCAACGCCGCCAGAAGCGCTGCCCGGCGCTGCGCCACATCGTCCGGGTGGACGCCTAGAACCCATCCGCCATCCAGCGCTTGCGGCAAAGTACATCCGGTGAATTGGAGCCAGCGCTTGTTGAACAGCGTGGCGCGCCCATCCGCGCCACACATCCAGATCATGGCCGGCAGAGAGTTGGCGACCTGCCGCAGAAGCGCATCCCATTGCATCGCCGCGCGGTGGTCGTTCACCGGCTGCCAACCGGCCGCGGGTTGGATATGGCCCTCCGGAAGCGGTTCTTGCAGCGGGAAACTCACACTTTCATGATCGTCAAGATCAGAGGAAGAGTTTAGGAGTTATCTCCGTTGTAAGCGCGCCGGATTATGGCCCGCTTTTTCTCCTATAAGTAGAACTAAAGTCCCGCATTGGGACTAAAGTTTCCCAAACCGGCAGTACCAATACACCGCCTTTTTTCGAATAAGTAGTTGACCTGAGTTCCCCAAAGAAACTAGATTACGAAGAGTGGAACAAAGACGCACCCGGCGGTTCACCCTGCAATTGCCCGTTTCCATCACACGCAACGGGACAGAACGGATTATGCAATCCGCATTGACGAAAAACATCAGTTCGGGTGGCGTACTATTCACGGCTGGGAAGGAACCGGACATCGGGGCGTCCATCGAATACATCATCGCCCTCGGCGGACCATCGGACCAGCGGGTTAGTTTGCGCTGTATTGGCAAGGTGCTGCGCGCTAACCGGTCGGACTCCGGCGAGTCCGCCTACGACATTGCCGCCACCTTGGAACGCTACGAGTTCCTGCGCCTCGAGGAATAATCGGCAAGACCGCTTGCTGACGGGGTGCCCTCTGGGCCCAGCTCAGCAGGGTCGGCATGTTGCCGAGCCGCGACTGAACCATGGGCTGCCAGTCCACGCACTTCCACATGCTTGTCATCGAGCGGCTTTTCGTGTAAGGTAGCAAAGAAAAGGCGAAACTCGATGGATCTGACTCTGGCTTCTCCGAAATCACCCACGCTCGAAGCGGCGCTAACCCGCTTTCCCCACGCGGCCATCCGGCACGAGCCGGCCACCAGCGGCACATATCAAGATCTGCCCGATAGCGTGAACCCCATCCTGCGGCGCGCGCTGGCCGGCCGCGGCATCGGCCAGCTCTATTCCCACCAGGCCGAAGCCTTCCAGTCGATCGAACAAGGCCAAAACGTGGTGGTCGTCACCCCCACCGCCAGCGGCAAAACGCTGTGCTATAACCTGCCGGTTCTGAACCTGCTCCTCGCCGATCCCGGCGCCCGTGCGATGTATCTCTTCCCGACCAAGGCCCTGGCCGAAGATCAGCTCCACGAACTGCAGACGGCCATCGACGAGATGGGCTCCGACATCCGGGCATTCACCTACGATGGCGATACCCCGCAGGACGCCCGCAAGGCCATCCGCCAGCGCGCCAACATCGTGCTCACCAATCCGGACATGCTGCACGCCGGCATCCTGCCCCACCACACCCGCTGGGCCAAGCTGTTCGAGAATCTGCGCTACGTGGTCGTCGACGAGCTGCACTATTATCGCGGCGTCTACGGCAGCCACTTGGCGAACCTGCTGCGGCGCCTGAAACGCATCTGCGAATTCTACGGATCGAAGCCCATCTTCATCTGCTGCTCGGCCACCATCGCCAATCCACGCGAGCTGGCCGAGGCGCTCACGGAATTGCCCTTCCGCATCGTGGATTCGAACGGCGCGCCGCGCGGCGAGAAGTTCTTCATCTTCTACAATCCGCCTGTGGTGAACCGTCAACTGGGAATCAGGCGTAGTTATATCGGCGAGTCGCGGCGCATCGCGCTGGAGTTCATTGACCACCATCTGCAGACGCTGGTGTTCGCCAACAACCGCCTGGCCACGGAGATTCTGGTTACCTATTTGAAAGATGCAGTGGAGCGCGGCCCGCTGCCGAAGGACGCCGTGCGCGGCTATCGCGGCGGATATCTCCCGCGCGAGCGCCGCGAGATCGAGCGCAAGCTGCGGGACGGCGAAATCCGCGCGGTCGTGGCCACCAACGCGCTGGAGCTAGGCATCGACATCGGCTCGCTGGATGCCGTGGTGATGGCGGGCTATCCGGGCACCATCGCCTCCACGTGGCAGCGCGCCGGGCGCGCCGGACGCCGCCAGAGCGCTTCGGCCGCCGTGCTGGTGGCCTCCAGCGCGCCGCTCGATCAGTACATCGTCGAACACCCCGATTACTTCTTCGGCCGCTCGCCCGAACATGCCTACATCAACCCGGACAATCTGGAGATCCTGCTGGCGCACCTGAAATGCGCCGCTTTCGAGCTGCCCATTCAGGATGGTGAGAAACTCGGCGCGCACGATACCACCGAGATGTGCCGCTTCCTGGAAGAAGCCGGCTTCCTGCATCACTCCGCGGGCGCCTGGCACTGGACCTCGGATTCCTATCCCGCCGACGCCACCAGTCTGCGCTCCGTTTCAAGCGATAACTTCGTGGTAGTGGATATCACCGGCGAGCCCGCCGTGATCGCCGAGGTGGCTTTCACGGCGGCGCTCACCACGCTGCACGAAAAAGCCATCTACCTGCACGAGGCCCGCCAGTATCATGTGGAGCGCTTCGATTACAAGGAGCGCAAAGCTTACGTGCGCCGCGTGGATTGCGACTATTACACCGACGCCATCGATTACACCCAGGTGAAGACGCTGGAGGAGTTCGACGGCGAGGCGTTCGGAGGCGCGCGCAAGTGCCACGGCGACGTGCGCGTGAATCGCCAGATTGTAGGGTTTAAGAAGATCAAATTCTATACTAACGAAAACGTCGGCGCGGGCAATCTCTCGATGCCCGAACAGGAGATGCACACCACGGCCTTCTGGCTGCATTTTCCCGCTGAATTCATGGCGCGCTTCCCGGACCTGACGCCCACCGAAAAGCAGAGCGGCCTCGCGGGATTGGGCAACGCCCTGCGCACGGTGGCCGCGCTGCTGCTGATGTGCGATCCGCGGGATCTCGGTATGGCGTTCAGCGAGGAGCCTAACTTGTATCTCTACGATTGCTATCCCGGCGGAGTGGGGCAAAGCGCGCCGCTATATCGCATGGCGGATCGGCTGGTGCGGCTGACGACGGAGTTACTGGCGGGGTGTGAATGCGAGGCCGGGTGCCCGTCGTGCGTGGGGCCGGTGGGTGAGGTGGGGGAGCGGGGGAAGGAGGCGGCTATGAGGATTGCGCGGGAGATGCTGTAGCGCATATCTGACGTGCTAACATGCTGGTTGCAATGCCCAAACCCAGGCAATGGACCGATCAGGTTGAACTCGTAAAGGATTTGAAGGGCTGTGGCTGGGGACTTAGAAGCAGCAAACCACCTCCGACCGATTGGCCGAGGATCATCCGAGTGATGGTCGGTGCGAACACGTTCCGCGCCTTTCACCACATGCCCAAGGAGCCGTCCAGGGTCTTCCGGGAATGGGCTTTGGAGGCTCTCTGCGGGCGGTCCGGCTATTTAGGAAGCTGCTATCCATCAAGAACCGCGCTGACTACGACAGATGGCTCAATCAGTTCGCCGCGGATTTTCGAGGCCACTGGAAACGCCAGATGGGTTGCGAAATCCCATTCGGGCCTTCGCTCAAGCTGCCGAATTTGCTGATGAAAGGCGTTTGCGGATTGCATGAAATACCGGAGGCCACGTATAACCGGCTTGTGTGGTGCCTGCACGTCCCTCTTGATAGCTATTCGATTCAGGCGGTCAGGAACTGCATTGACGCACGGCTCAAAGAGCAGATCGGACACATTCCGTCGTCGGCGGGAATGGGATTCGTGAAGACACGGGAAGTATACGACGGCCTCCAGAAGACGATCCGGCTACTTGCAGAAAAGGCGAACGTTCCACCAATTGCGCTTGACATTCTCGCGTGGGACGAGGCTCATCCCAAAAAGGCAAGAGATAAGAAAAGGAAATGATGCCTGCCCTGGTTCCAGGCGGCAGCCACGTGGTGCTGGCTTGCAAGGCGGACCTGGTGATCCGAGCCGTTACGTCGTTCCTGGGTGAACGCGAAAGCCGAGAGCATTTTGCTTCTATTAGCACATCGGCGCTAACATGCGTGCAGGAGGAGTGGATGGCAATATCGAAACGGGCGCAAACCGGTGCGGTGGGCCCGCATGTAATCGCGCCCGGCCCCGCAAAGAAAGCGCGGCAAGACAACGATCCGGCGATCGAGTCGTTTCTGAGTCTCCTGGCGGAGGACATGGTCCGGTTCCCGGAGCAGATCAAGCCTCTGGACCCGGTCCTGGTCGCGCGCATTGATGCGCTTGTTGGTCATCTGCCTGTTAACCCACACGAAGACTTGGGCGGCGAGTCGCTCGTTTAAGGGAACCCTGCGGCCAACGGGTATCCACACGATTGTGGACACGGCACGTTGAGAACGTGCGCCACTCCTCCGCCCACCTACCTCTTCTTCAACTGGTCCGGAAAAACCGCGTAGCCTGCCGGCGGCGGGTACAACGAAAACAGCAGTTCCAGCCGCTTGCGCAGGTACCGGCTGGGCATCTGGCGCGGACCGGTCTCCACGTCGATATCGCAGCAGGTGCCGTGCAGGTAGAGCGTCAGCGTGTCTTCAAACGCTTGCCGCGCGTAGTCGCGAAACAGCTTCGTTTCCTTACGGATATTGGTCTGGCGCCGCACCAGAGACTGCTTCAGATGCCAGCTCCGCTCGTCCACCTCGCCATGCACTTCCGCTCTCAGTTCCTCGCGCAATTGCTGGTAGAAGCTTTCC
Organism: Bryobacterales bacterium; assembly: GCA_003132865.1. The sequence goes on along the minus strand of PKYZ01000584.1, from coordinate 12,358 downwards.
CGGGTTCCGAACTGCCAGGTATCCGCCACCAGTGCGGCCAGCGCGTTGTAGAAGGTGTAGTGATAATTGGCGATGTCTTCTTCCTTGGTCGCCAGCATCAGGATCGTCATCCCGCCAGCCTCCGCGCGCGCGGAGGTCAACTGGCGCCCTTCCGCCGGTTTTTCGAAGGTGACGGTGTCGCCCGCGCGGCCATTGCCTTTCTCCAGGTACGGCACCAGCGCCAGTCCCACCGTGCCGAGATCGCCGCAAATCAGGGGCGAGAGGGCCGCGATGGGATCGTGCAAATACTGCCGCAGGTCCTCTTCCGCCATGGGAGGAGTGCAGAAATAGGAAAAGGTATTCGTGAGCGAAATGAATTGGCCGCGACAGCGGGTGACCAGATCCGCTACGGTGAGCCGCGGCTGGCCGTTTACAGTGGACATTCGTGCTACCCGATTGTAACAGAACACAAAACCGCCACGGTTTGACAATCCGCCCGCCGTGGTATGTAGAAGCTCTAGGTATCATGTGCGCTGGCTAAAACGGCTGGATAGATGATGTGTTGTCCCGGCGAAACCGCGCGGAGGCGCGCCTGCATGCGGAGATCGACGCGGAGATCCGCTTCCATTTGGAAGAGCAGATCCGGGATTACGTCCCCGCCGGCATTGAGCCGGAACAAGCGCGGCGGCGCGCGCGGTGTCCGTTGGATTGAAGATCTGTTCCACGATCTGCGATACGCTGTCCGGACGCAGCGGCGCAGCCCTGCCTTCGCCGCGGGGCGGTCCTGTCGCTGGCGCTGGGCATCGGCGCGAACACCGCGATCTTCAGCCTGATCGACGCGGTAATGCTGCGCATGCTGCCGGTCCGCGAACCCGCGCGCCTGCTACAAACCACCAGGTTTTGGGGGGGGCCGCCCGGGATCCCTCTCTTACCCGCTTTTCGAGCAGCTACGCGAATCGAACGAACTGCCACAAGAACCGCGGATACCTCCGATCTTCGCGGGCTTCTCCCGCCGCCGCCCCGCCGTCCATCCTGGCAGCGGCCCGCACCGTCAGAACAGCCCCTGCGCGGAAGACCACGGCCGGGAAGCGAGCCCATCGCCCGGCGCACCGGCGGTCGGCAGCCAGGAAGATGCCGCGGGCAACCAAAACCGTCTGATCGCCGTCTAATCGCTGAGGGGTATCCTTGCCGGTACCCGGCCGGCATCGGTGCGGCGTCTGCTGTATCGACTGGGAGCCTGCTATAATGGCTTCGGGTCCCCCCCGATTTTGAAATAGAATTTAAAACCATATGAACAGCCGTATCAAATACCTGGTGGTCACCACCTCCACATGCGTCACGCTGCTGCTGGTTATCGGCACGGTATTAGGCAGAAGCGCGTCAAGCGACCGGCCGTATCCACAACTCGCCGTGTACACGGAAGTGCTGCACCGCATCAAGAGTGAATACGTGGAAGAGCCGGACATGAAGAGCGTCACCGTGGGCGCTTTGAACGGGTTGCTCGAATCCGTCGATCCATTCGCCAGCTATCTCAATGCCGATCAGTACAAGGACTATCTGAAAAACAAGGACGCGCATAAGGCCGGGGTCGGCTTGGTGCTCGCCAAGAAGTTCGGATTCGTCGGCATCGTGGGCGTGACCCCCGGATCGCCCGCCGCCAAAGCCGGTCTGGCCACCAACGACATGTTGGAAACCATCAGCGGCGTGGCCACGCGGGACATGCCGCTGGCTTACGCCAGCCTGCTGCTGGAAGGCGACCCTGGATCCAATGTGGATCTGACGGTGGTGCGGGTGCGGCGGCCAGAGCCGCAAAAGATCAAGCTGACGCGCGCCAACATCGTGTATCCAGCGGTCACCGGAAAGATGATGGCGGATAATATCGGCTACATTCAGCCGGCCACGCTGGCGCCAGGCAAGGTGAAGGAAGTGGCTGCCGCGGTGGAATCTTTGCAGAAACAAGGCGCGCAGAAGCTGATCCTGGATCTGCGGAACTGCGCGGTGGGCACGCCGCAGGAAGGTATCGCGCTCGCGAACCTCTTCCTGGCCAAAGGCGAGATCGCCTACTTGCAAGGCCAGAAAGTGCCGCGCCAGGACTTTGAAGCGGATGCCGCCAAAGACATCACCAAGCTGCCGCTGGTGGTCATCACCAACCGCGGCACGGCCGACGGCGCCGAAATTGCCGCTGCCGCCTTGCTGGACGACAAGCGCGCCGAACTGGTCGGCGAGCGTACGTACGGCGACGCCTCCCTGCGCAAGGCCGTCACCATGGAGGATGGCGGCGCCATCATCCTCTCGGTGGCCAAGTATTATTCGCCAAGTGGCAAAGCGATCCAGGATGTGGGCGTGACGCCGGAGACCGTGATGTCGGAGCCCGAGGCCCAGGTGGAACTCGACGAGAACGGAGAGCCTTTACCCGAGATTCCCGATCAGCCGGAGCACAAGCAGCAGGAAGATCCGCTGCTGAAGAAGGCCATCGAAATCGCGAACGGCCAGAAGACGGCCTAACACCTCCCGAGTGTAATATTTCGCCCGGAGTATAGTACTGCCTCGGAGGCCAGGCCTCCCGGCCTGTCTCTGCATCCCATACAATTCCAAGGGAGGCCCAACATGAAAAAGCTGCTTCTTCTGGCTGTAAGCATTGCGCTGCTCCGGGTTCCCGGATCGGCGGCGCCTTGCATGACTGAAACTTTGGCGAACTACATCGCGCTGGGACCAACCGGCTGCGTACTCGGAAATCTGACGGTTTCGGGCTTCGCATATAAGGCGAAGGCCGGCGGAGGCGCGGCGGAAATCACGGCGGACCAGATCACTGTGACCCCTCTGCTGGCGCCCGTTGGCACCTTTGGTTTGCAGTTTGCCGCTCCCTGGGGCGTCGAGACCGGTCAGAGCCAGGGTTCCAACATCACATATCAGGTGCTTTCGCCGAACCCGTCGATGCAGGTTCAGCAGGTCAGGCTGGACGGCAACGGTTTTAAGGCCGGGATGTTTGGCAGCGTCGTGGTCAATGAAGCATTGGCGACGCCTGCCGCCACCCGCGGCCTCGAAGTCTATCTGAAATGCACCGAAGTCTGCCGTTCTCAGACGTCCGCTGAACTCAACCTCACTCCGCCGGCAGGGACACTCGTGGTGGCGGATCGAGTGACGTTGCAGTCGAAGCTGGGAGCAGCCGAGCTGACCAGCTTTGTCGATTGGTTGGTCGTCTGCATACCCTGCGTGTAGGAGTTGTCAGGGACTTTCATGGCAGCACGCTCTCGCGGCTCTGCGCGTGGCGAACGTAAGCTTCTGCGTGGAGATAGCCGCTCTCCACGCCGCGAAACCGTGTGACCTGACTCTGCAGCGCGTAGAACTTATCGGGCGCCTGGGAAGCATGCGCATAACAGGCCAGGCGTTTGCGCGGCTCGGTCGCCGCGATATCCACGAAGTCGGTGGGCGGGAACATCAGCGTGTCCTCGCCATCGGAGACCTCGTAGTAATAGAAGGCAAACTTCTTGCCCGTGGCCAGCCAGGCATCGTAGGCGAGCATGGAAATGGCGCGATGATCGCGATGCCCGTCGATCGGCCAGTGCGTGAAGAGCACGTCGGGGCGCTCGGCGTCGATCAGATCGCGGAATTCCCGATAGTGCGCCGCGTCCACCACCGCGTGGCCATCGCACTGGCCCGCAAAGAGAGGGCGCGCCTTCAGGATCTCGCAGGCGCGTTTGGCCTCGGCGACCCGCACATTGCCGGCGGCATCGGCCGCCGTTTCCGGACAACTCTTCTCGCCGCGGTTCAGATAGAGCAGCGCCACGTCGTGGCCCTGGTCCGCATAGCGGGCGATGGTCCCGCCGCATCCATACTCAGGGTCGCCGGGGTGCCCGCCGGTAACGATCGCCTTGAGCTTGCGGCTGGCGGTGGATGCCGCCGCGCTGGCCAGGCACGCCGCCTGGCCGAGCAGATCTCTGCGAGTGATCGGCATGTGCGTCTATCCCTCCTTCAGCGAAACTTGAGCGTCACATCCACTACAATCTCGCCAGAGTGAACGTGTAACTCCGAACCGTAAGTCCTAACCTTACCTCTCAGCGACGGCAGCACGGAGCGAAAGAAATCGTCAACATAATACTGATTCATGGGCGCGCCCTTGGGGAGCTTCCATCGCCTGGCCAGGCGCTGTTGCGTGGCTGTATCCAAACCTTCGATGTGCAACTCGCCGAACCGGAACAGCGGGCCTTTCTTGACCTGCACGGTCACATCCACGATCTGCGTGGGATCGTGAAACGAGCGCACCGGCTGCGAGGACGCCGTGATATAGCCATCCCGCCGCAGCACCTGTTCCATCTTGTCGACGGTCGTCATGAACTGCTTCCAGTTAGCCGGATCTCCGTAAGCGAACCGGGCGGCCTCGTGCATGTCGGCAAGGGGAAGAGCGTCGCCGGTTAAGACGACTTTGCCGAGGCGCCACACGGGTCCTTCGTCGATCCCGGCCGTGACAGTGACCGCGGCATCGTCCGCACGAGCCATGTTCATACGCGGAAAAGCGACGGTCAGGCGGCCCAACTCCTCGTAGAGCGGCCTGACGTTGAATTCCAGCATGCGCCGGAAGTCGCGCTCGCTGTAGTCCTGACCCATGGCCACCTTCGCCATGGCGGCCTGCAGCCCGCCTTCCGCGATCGCCGCATTGCCCTCGAATCGGATCGCGGCGATCTTGGGAAGATTGGCAGGACGGCAGACGATCGCCATCTTGTGCGTTTGTAAGTCGGCCTCGTTCTTCATGACGATCTCTTCCGGATGATTCGATTTCCGCAGCACCGCTTCAATCGCCCGCTTATAGTAAGCCGAAGCCCGATCGTTGTTCGGCATCTGCCTGTCCATGAACCCGTCGGCGGTTTTGAGCTGTTGCCACAGGTGTTCAGCGTCCTGGCCCGGAATGTCCAGTTCGACCGGCGCGAGGGCCGGCTGTTCGGAGACCTGAAACGTGAGCGCGTATCCAGTGGCACCGCCGACGGCCTTCGGATCGTACCGGTAGCTGACGCTGGTGAAGAACCCTGTGTCGGCAAGCTTTTGTGCGGCGGCGTCGAGTTCCGCGCGAGTGGCCGTCTGGCCCTTGCGCAAGCCGGATGCGGCGATTACGGCGGCCGCCGCCAGCCTCTCATTCCCTGCGACCTTGATCTCCATCACCGGGTGCTGCGCCAGGGCGGCGGGCATCAGCATGAGCGCAACGGCAACGTGCAGAGAGCGCATCATTTGATACTATCTCAAGCATGAAGTACACCGCGCTGCTATTGGTATTGTTCACACCGCTAACCGCGGCCGATCGAATCGCGGTCATTGCCCATCGGGGCGAGCATCGCGCCCATCCCGAAAACACGCTTCCCGCTTTTCAAGCCGCCATCGATGCCGGGGCCGATTTCTTCGAACTGGACGTGCGCACCACCTCCGACGGAGGCCTGGTGCTGATGCATGATCGAAAGGTGGACCGCACTACGAACGGCACGGGCGCCGTCCGCGAAATGACCTTCGACCAGATTCGCGCGCTGGATGCCGGCGCGAAGTTCAGCCCGCAGTTTGCCGGCACGAAGGTCCCGTCTTTGGAGGAGGCGCTGGCTCTGGCGCACGGCAAGATCGGCGTCTACGTGGATTCGAAGGACATCGCGCCCGCCGATCTGGTTGCCACGCTCACGAAGGCGGACATGCTGATCCCGGTCGTGATTTATGGAGGCACCGGATTCCTGAAGAAAGTGCAGGCGCTGAGCCCGTCGTTGAAGGTCATGCCGGAAGCCGGCAGCGCCGCCACTCTTGGAAAGCTGCTCGCGGACTTGAATCCGCGGGTGGTGGCCTTCGACGCCGGAGATTTCACCGGCGATGCGATTGCGGTGGCGAAGCACGCGGGCTTGGATATCTACGTAGACCGCCTGGGGTCCGCGGACAACGCTTCCGCCTGGCAGGACGCCGTGGATCGGGGCGCGGCCGGCATTCAGACGGACCGGCCAGCCGAACTGGTCGAATACTTGCGGTCGCACACGCTGCGCAAGCAGGACTGACGCCGGGCGCGGCGCGATGGCCTACTTCTTCTCGGTCTTCTTCTCGTCGGCCTTCTTCTCGTCGGTCTTCTTGTCTGCCGTGAGCGCTTTGATTTCAGCGGGCAGATCGAAGCGGCCCGCCGGGATTTCAGGATTGTGTTTGACGGTTTCGATCTTCACCAGAATGTCGGCGCCGGGGACCTTCTGCGAGATGGTGTGCGGCACCAGAATGCCGCCTTCATCCCGATAGTCGCTCAGAGCCATTTCGGCGGTCGCGGCGCCTTCCGGAGTAGTTATGGGCATAACGACTTTCACCAGCAAGTTGGAACTCTTATCGTAATAGCGGGTCTCGGCGCCGCCTTCGTTGGGCGTGAGGACCACTTTGTAGCAGGCCTTGCCGCCCACGTCCTCGGTCCCGGCGAGCTCGGCTTTCGTGTAAAAGTCGCGCCAGCGTATATCCGCGTTCAGAGCGTCGCGGCGCAGGGAACTCGCCCGTTCGTCGCCTTCCTTGATCCGCGCGCCTTGCATGCCGTTGATCGCCCATGCCACTTGCCCGTTGGAACCCTCTTCCGCCTTGCCGACGCCGCCGGAGAACTCGATAGCGGTGTAGGCCTTGTCGGGCGCGGCCTGGTAGATGGTGAGAGTTCCGCTGAGACCGATGCTGGTAATCTCCAGCGTACCGGTGGCCACCTCGGTTTTGATCTTTTCATAGGCGGCGCGGCCGCCGGTCACTTCGACGTACTTGTCCAGAATGGCCTCTGGTTTGATGTCGTCGGCTGCAAAGGCAGGCGCGGCCAGCAGAAGGAGGGCCGGGAAGGCGATGCGGAAGCGGGAGATCATAGCTATGGTTTCCTCTCGATTCACTGTAGCGCTATTTCGACTCGTGATGGCGCCCTGGAGTAGGAAGACATCGATCCCTAGCGCAACAGACCTCCGACCGCGGGATGGCTCGGCTGGCGAAGGCCGCTGTTGGTAGCTTTCGCACCCGGCTACACGATGTCACTCAGCTCTGGCGGCCGTATGTTGGCATGGAGGGCGGACGCGTTTGTTTCGCCGAACGGTGGATTTGTTCTTCGCGGGCCAGTGCCCCTGGTTGCTCTGGTCGATCGGTCTGCGCGCCATCTGGTCTTTCGTCCCGCCAATCCAGGCATTCGTTTTCACCAGGATTTGGCTGGACGGCGGCGGCGCGACTGTCATCGTCTGGTCGGCTTGCATCGACTTCTGCTTCTTCCGATTCGTTGTGGGCAGGAATCCGGCGCGCGCCTGCCGCGACTTGGCGTTACAACGCCTGGTTTCGTGGACCCCGATTATAGCCATCTTTGGCGGGCCGGCGATTCCGCCAAACGCCGCGGCAAGGTTCGGACCATGACAAGATGGAGTTACGCCAAAGACCTTCAATACTGGGGAGTCGCCTGCGGAGTAATAGATCTCATCGCCCCGCTTGGCGTGTGACGCTGGAGGAGCGTGGCCTGGGTCGTCGTCGATCATCATCCACATGTCGGCCATCCGCAAACTGGCGGTGGAGGCGACGGACAACGGTCTGCTGGCGCCCGAACTGGCCGCCGGGATCGCGCGCGTGAAGAGCGCGAAGTCCATCGGGGTGCGCGGAGGGAACTGGCTATCGCTCAAGCAAGCCCAGGCGCTCCTGAACGCGCCGGACATCACGACGACCAAGGGGTTGCGCGACCGCGCCATAATCGCCGTGCTGCTCGGCTGCGCGCTACGCCGGTCCGAAGTCGCGGCGCTTACGATGGGGCTACATACAGCAGAGGGATGGCCGGTGGTGCATTGTCGATTTGTACGGGAAGCACGGGCGCGTGCGGATCATACCCATGCCGGCCTGGGTCAAGGTAGCAATCGATGCCTGGACCGGCCCCGCCGGCGTGGTGGACGGATACGTGTTCCGGCCCGTCAACCGCGGCGACCAGGTGCGGGGCGACGTGCTGTCCGAGAAGGTCGTGTGGCAAATGCTCCGGCCTTACGCCAGGGCTGCTGGGGTGCCGGGTATTGCGCCCCACGACGCACGGCGCTCCTGCGCGAAATTCTGCCGAGCAGCCGGGGCCGAACTTGAGCAGATCCAGTTGCTACTGGGCCACGCGTCGGTCCAAACGACCGAGCGGTACCTTGGCGCCAAGCAGGATCTGATCCACGCTCCGAACGACGGGATCAAACTGAAAGTGGCGGTTTAGGACATTGCGTTCGGCGCTTGAAAGGAACCTGTCGGAGTTGCCGTCCCGGAGGCCTCACGTTCTACCCGCTTGCCATAGCCGTGACAGATGGGTAAATCCCACTCGATTGGAGCGCACTCAGAGCCATTGGCACTTGCGTGACGCAATGCCACCAGTTTAGAATCAAATCGCGACCAGACTGACTAAGACACAGTCCATGTTCAGTGTTTGTAAGGGAGAGAACCAAAATGCCAAGACAGGCACAGCCAAAAGTAGACAACACCATCCTGGAGATGGCCATCGTTGGGTATCAAAGCGAGATCGAAAGGATCTCAGCGAAGATAGCCGATATCAAGACGCAACTCGGTCAACACGGTCCGGGCCGGCCAAAAGCCGCAGTAGCCACGGCAACCGGCACGGATCACGCCGGTCCGCAGAAGCGCCGCACGATAAGCAAGGCGGGCCGCGCCAGGATCGCAGCCGCACAGCGGGCGAGATGGGCGGCGCAGAAGCAGCAACAGGCCCAACCGGCACCACCGACGAAGCCCAAGAAGCGGAAGTTGTCGGCGGCCGGGTTGAAGGCCATAAGGGAAGCCACGAAGAAGCGTTGGGCGGCTTACCGCAAAGCCCAAAAGGCTGCGGCGTAGGCCCGCGCCCGGCCCGGACAAGGGGGCGCTGGCCACCAATGTCCTGAAGAGCTTGAACGATAAGACGGGGAAGGTCAAGGAAGCGGCCGAAGACATCCACACGCTGTCGGACCGCCTGGTTTTGGTCCGCAAGCCGCCAGGCTCTAACCCGCCGGTGCCGCCAACGCATCGATCCGCCGCAGCATGCTTCCAAACAGACGGCGGCTCAGATCCCCCCCCAATTGCTTTGCTGCAGGTATTGGAAGCCTGCAAGCGGTCTGTCGCCGTGGCCGTGCCGCGCGATTCTTGTCGAGACTTGCCCTTGTTTCGCGTAGAATCTGTGTAGATGCTTGTGCGGACCATCGGTGCGTTCATCGCGATGCTCTGCGGGTACGCCTGCTACTGGTCGGCCCGCTGGGCCATTGCCGATTGGGCGATCCGATCCAGCGTCGAGCATGCGTTGCGCCTGGCGCCCGGGAATCCGGAGTATTATTTGCGTCTGGCGCGGGCCAAACCGGCCTTGGCGCTTTCTGCCTTGCGCCGGGCCGCGGATCTCAATCCGCTGAACTCGTCGGTTTGGATCGAGCTCGCCGGCGCCGCGGAAGAGCACCAGGACTTTCGCGGGGCCGAATCTTCCCTGCTGCGTGCCGTGCAGTTGGACAAGACCTTTGCGCCGCGCTGGTTGCTGGCGGAGTACTATTCACGAAGGCACGACCAGACACATTTTTGGCCCGCTGTCCGCGCAGCTTTGGCCACGTCCTACGATGACGTGACGCCGCTGTTCGACATGTGCTGGGAGCTGGCTCCGGAACCCGCAATCATCCAGCAGCGGGCCTTGCCGGCGCGTCCGGACGTCTGGAGACAGTACTTCGATTTTCTGCTGTCGAAGAACCGCCTGGACGCCGCGCAGTCGATTGCCGGCCAACTCGTCGAGCACGCGACGAAAGATACAGTGCCGTCTCTGCTCCGATACTGTGACCGGCTGCTCGAGAACAACCAAGGATCGCGCGCCGTGGAAACCTGGAATCGATTGGCCGCGAAACATCTGCTGGACTATCCGGAACTCGCACCAAGCCGAGGCGTCAGTTTGACCAACGGCGCGTTTGCGAAAGAATTTCTATCCCAGGCGTTCGATTGGCGGGTGTCCACAACCGACGGATTATTCTTCCGGCAAGACCTTTCGCCTGCGGGATTGTGGTTCGAGTTCTCCGGCAAACAGCCCGAACACTGCGAAGTGTTGAGCCAGTTTGTGCCGCTCGAGCCGGCCAAGGCATACCGGTTGGCCGTGACTTATGAAACCGAGGGCCTGGGAGGCGATACGGGCTTAAATTGGCGCGTGGTGTATGGGAGCAGTGGAGCCGATTTGCTGCGCGGAGCCGGGCACGTAATAGCCAGCGAACGCCGCGAAAAAGCCGAACCATACCAATTCCAGACGCCCGCGGATGCGCGTCTGGTGAAGCTCGTGCTGGCCTATGATCGCGTTCTCGGCACGGTGCGGATCCAAGGGTCCATTTCGCTGCGCAGCGCGGCTCTGGGTTTCGATCAATGAGCGCCGGGTCGAGTTTTTCTGCTCCGCCGCAGCGGTTTGTGGCCGTTTCGGCGGTAGTTCTGGCCGCGATCCTGTTCTGGGTGGTGCTGACGCTCTGGGTGCCGGAGCACTGGAGCTTTGGCTTCGCCGAGGCAGGCGTGTTGGCGCTGGGTGCCGCATGGGGGATCTGCTTGGCCTTGCGCCCTTACGCTGTCCAAAGCAGCCCGATCCTGATCCCGTTGGCTGGAACTGTCGTGATTGGGCTGGCGCAGTTGCTGACCGCGCACACGGCAAATCGATGGGAGACCTGGAATGCGGTGCTGCGATGGGCGGTGTATTCGACGGCGTTTTTCTTGGCTTCGCAGATCGGCGCTTCGCAGGATGTTTTGCGGCCTTTCCGGCTGGCGTTGCTCTATTTTGGGTTCGGGATCAGCGTGGTGGCGGTGCTGCAGTTCTTCACGTCACCGGGCAAGGTGTTTTGGCTATTTCAGTCTGAATACACGGAGGATGTCCTCGGACCATTCGTAAGCCGGGACCATTACGCGGCCTTCATCGAACTCATTCTGCCGATCGTTCTGTATGAAGCGTTGGCGGATCGTCGGAAGATGCTCTTCGGTGCGGCCATGGCTGGTACGATGGTTGCCTCGGTCATCGCGGGCGCGTCTCGCGCCGGGTCCATTCTCGTGATTCTGGAAAGCGCCGCCGTGCCCCTGCTTGCCTCGCGACGCAACGTTGCGTCCGCCCGGAGATTGATTGGCATGTTCGCTGTGTTGGGGGTCGTCTGCAGCCTGGCCTTCACTGCAGTGGTTGGTTGGACGCGGCTCTGGGAAAGGTTTCAGGACCCGGATCCCTACCGCGGGCGGCGGGAGATGCTCACTTCGGCCGTGACCATGGTACGCGCCAAGCCCTGGACGGGGTTCGGCCTCGGCAGCTTTGAGACAGTCTACCCAGGCTTTGCCGTGTTTGATGAAGGTAGTGTCGTGGACCATGCGCACAACGATTGGGCCGAGTGGGCATCTGAAGGGGGATTGCCCTTACTGGCATGCGTACTCGCGATTGCGGTCTGGGGCACTCCCCGGCTGGTGCAGTCTCTTTGGGGATTGGGCGTGCTGGCAGTCTGGTTACACGCGCTAGTGGACTTTCCGATGCAGACGCCGGCCCTAGCCTTGTGGGTCTTCGTCCTGCTCGGAGGGGCGTGCGCGCATAAGGGTGCCCCCAAACAAACTTCCGTGGGCCTGACCTCGGCGCCGGCACTCATCAGCGACTAATTTTGTCTCTTACGCAAACGCAAACCTTCCTGCCGTCGATAGCGTCGACGATGCAATGCCCTACCTTCCCACCGGCGTCGCAGAACTCGCGCCTCGCGCCTGGGCACTTCCCATCAACAAACGCGCACCTCCCGAAATGAACGATTCCCGTAGCCTGCAGCAGGCCCGGGAAGCCATCCAGTTTCTCGCAGACTCCGTCGTACTTTGCAATGGTGTGCGCTACGAATGCAGCGCTGCTGGAAACGCCCACAAAAAGTGCGCCCCAAAGACAGGACAATACCACGGCTTTGTGCATTTTCATAACTCAGACTCCTCAACCAAGCATTCAAGTACCCCGAGCTGTCGGGTGCTCACAAATCTACTTTGAAGTGTTGGGTGCCACTTTGTCAAGAACTAATTTCTGTTTTTCGTGCCAGGTTGTCTTCGTTTTGTCTGCTATTTACGAAGCTTTGTGGTCCCTTTTGCTAGACGACTGCAAGCCGGCCGGGTAGCTTTCGCGAAAGACCATCGCAAATCGCGGGGAAATGTCGGTCGCGAGCCGGCAGCCCGCTTGGCAAGTTGCTAGCGCAAGGAATTGTAACCGATCATACTGTCGAATCATTTCGGCAAGGTCGGAGAACCATCCGAGCCAAGGTTTTTCGCAGGCCGACACGGGCCAAGGTGTGAGAGTATTTGTCTGCGTTTTGTCTGCTATTTACTGTGGATCTTCTCTACACCACCATCTCGCTGTGCCTGGACCTGTTCCACTGGGCCAAGTTTCGCCAAGCCAAAGTACTCGCGATTGCGGTCTGGG
>PKYZ01000827.1 GCA_003132865.1 Bryobacterales bacterium | reverse complement strand
GAGGCGACCATTCCAGCCTGATGGCCAAGTTCCCTGTCGATGCCCCAAAGTCTAGAGTCATCGCCGCGTTCCACGCTCTCGGGTTCGAGGTGGTGCGCGAGGCTGAGCACATTGCCATGCGGCGTCCGAGCCGGACAGGAGGCTCGGATTGTCTCACTATGCCAAACCACTCGACTATCAAGTCTTCCACTTTGAGAACCATCCTGACGCAGGCCGGTATTGCCCGGGATGATTTTTTGCGCGCCTACGAGAAATCTTGACATTCCCGTTTACACACGCCAGATGTGCCCGGCGACCCGATTGCCGTGAGCGCCGCCACGAGGTCTGCCTCCGAAACGGAGAGTGCCGGTCCGCAAGACGCGGTTCCAACCCCGGCGAGGTCCCGACAGAAGCCCGGAGTATTTGGCTTGGATTCGGACGCTGGGATGCGCAGTCTGTTCGAGAGTGAGCGATGGGGGCAACGTTATCGAAGCTGCCCACACGAAACGTCCTGGGCCTTCACAGAGCTTCTCGGATGGGCGCATGCCTTTGAATTCGATCTTAATGTCTTCATCTGGCCTTAGTCAGTCCTGACAAGAGAATCAGGTTCCTCGCCAGATCGACGATCTTTAACTGGCTCGCCCATATCGAGCACCGCAAAATGTCTCCATCCGGCTTCAGACAGGAAGGGCTGCCCAACTGAATGCCGCAAGTAGCGAGGCCGGTCTCACAACAGCCCAGCGAACCTGAGGAGTTCTTCGGCAAACCGTTTCTGCCCTTCCCGCGCACGCCACCATCTTTCTGGGTCATACTCCCCACCTCGACCCCAGATGTCGACGTCGATTGCAGACCGAGTGCCGAGTCGCCGGTAGACGCTGCCCAGCCGCCGCTGCTTGTAGTTGGGCAGCAAGATGATTGCTGACTTGGTACCGCTCTCTCTCAAATGGCTGATCAGCTTATCCGCCTCGATGTCATCCGGCAGGCGCTCGGTGCGCAACCATTCGATCCGCACTTCCGGGTATCCCCTGTCGCGTAACGCCTGTTCTGCGAGTTCGCATCCACTGACGCCGTAGAACTCTGCGCAACTCATGACAATGCGATTTACTCGCCCGTCCCGCAGCAGACGTGCCGCTTCGTCCAGGGTTTCCACGCGGACATCCGGGTGGATGTAGTCTGCCCCCGGGACTACAACGACGTCCGCATTCGACCTCAAATCTCTGCTTGGGCCGATGAGGTATCGCCCAAACGCGACGAGCCAGACATTCCTGCCGAACCAAGCGCAGCCAATAGCCAGGACCAAGCAGGCGGCGACACCCAACTTCGCCCGGCGGCTCATTCGTCACGTTCCAGAGGTCGCCATTGCCTTGGCCTCTACGAGCCGCCTCAGTAAGTGCGCGCTGGGGCTATAGTCCGGCACGATCTCTTTTAGCGCCAGGACGAGCGCGCCGACATCGCGCCTCTCGCAGACCTCTCGCAGGCAATTCAGCCATGTCACCATGTCGCCTTCCGGCATGCCGTTACCTACGAAGATGCGGATCTTTTCATGGGTGGTGGGCGCTGTGTTCTCAAGCATCGTGCTTAACTCTTCATAGAGCTTCTCGCCAGGGCGCATGCCGGTGAATTCAATCTTAATATCTTGATCTGGTCTCAGCCCTGAGAGCAGAATCAAGTCTCTGGCCAGATCGACGATCTTTATCGGCTCGCCCATGTCGAGGACGCAGATCTGACCGCCCTCTCCGATGGCCGAGGCTTGCAGCACGAGCTGGCACGCTTCGGGGATGGTCATAAAAAAGCGCCGCATGTCGGGATGCGTTACCGTCACCGGCCCGCCCGCCGCGATCTGCTTTTTAAAGATCGGGATGACGCTGCCATTGGAACCGAGCACGTTACCGAAGCGCACGGCGACGTACTTGGTCCGCCCGTTCTGTAGAGCTAGAAGCAACAGTTCGGCGACGCGCTTGGTGGCGCCCATGATGTTGGTCGGCCGCACTGCCTTATCGGAGGAGATCATGACGAAGTCTTCCACTCCGTGCTCCGCCGCCGCCACGGCCACGTTGTATGTCCCGAAAACGTTGTTCTCGATCGCCTCAAAGACGTGTGCCTCCATCATTGGGACATGCTTGTAGGCTGCGGCATGATAGACGACCGATGGCGAATACTGGCGCAGGACCTCGTCCAGGCGGGTGCGATTCTGTATGCTTCCGATCTCCGGGTAGAAGGGCGTTTTCGGGAAGGCCTGGCGCATTTCGCGGTCGATTTCAAACAGGGGTGACTCGGCGATTTCGAATCCCACGATCCCGGCGGGGTGGAAGCGTGCGATCTGGCGGCAGAGTTCGGAGCCGATGGAGCCGGCCGCACCGCTAACCAGTACGACCTTACCTTCGAGCGTGCCGCGGATCTGGTCCTCTTCGAGGCGGACAGGGATCCGGCCCAGGAGATCTTCGACGGCCACCTCCCGGATCTGGGCGGCAAGTCCGTTGCCTTCGATGATTTCGGCAAGGGCAGGGATAGTCCGGCAAGTGAGCCCCGCCGCATGGCAATGCCTGAGAATGGCGGTCATCTCGCTTCCGCTGGCAGAGGGCAGCGCGATCAAGACTTCCGAGACTCGATCGCGAGCCGCGAGAGCATCCAAATCGTTTCCGGAACCCAGGACTTTGATGCCTTGGATGCTGAGTCCGCGCTTATCACGGTTGTCGTCGATAAAGCCGCAGACCGCGTAGCGGAGTTTCGGATTGGAGCGAATCTCACGGAGCAAAGTGACGCCAGCCATTCCAGCGCCGTAGATGAAGATGCGCGTCCCCAGAACGGCGTCAGCTCCCCGCCCGAGCGAGTCCAGCAGAAGTCTCAAGCAGACTCGCATGCCGGCGGTGGCAAGGAAACACAGGATCAGGTCCAGGATGTAGAGCGAGCGCGGAAACCCGGGTGGACCGAACGTAACAATCAGGACGGCGCCCACTACCGATCCTAGCAGATTGCCGAAGGCCAGGCGCGCGAGATCGTGAATCGAAACGAAACGCCACCACCCGTGGTCAAGGTTCAGGAACCGAAAGAGCACAAGTTTCACAGATACCCAGACCAGCAGTGCGCAGTACAAGTGCTTGTGATGAACATTCGGGATGGCGAACTCAAACCGCAGCAGGAATGCCGCGAGGGCGCAAAGCGAGAACGTGCAGATCTGGACGAACCAGACCATTGGGCGACGCAACTGTCTCCAGCGTTCAGTGCGAGTAAGCGTGTGAAACCAGGTTGCAGAATACATGGCGGTTCTCAGGGTAATGCAGATACGACTTCGGGAGCACCCGGCGGAGGATAGGCCAGCAGCCGCGCCTGGCGGGCGGCCATGCGAAGGACTAGTGGATCCAAATCCCACCCCTGGAGTATGGATTGAAGCCCGCGCAGGGCGGCAGGACGCGAGAAGATGGCAATGGCCGTCAGGGCGATCAGGCGGATGTCGACCGATAAAGAGGTGTGGTCGATGTACGCCAGCGCCAGACGACTCTTCCATGGCCGGATGATTTGGTTGTACAGGAGATCGGGATCGGGATCATCCTTGAGGATCTCGCCTTCGTCGGAAAACACGATCGATGCCGGGTCGGTTATTCCGGGGCGAACGGAAAGCATTCTCCGTTCCTCGGCGGTATACAGATCGGCGTCCGCTTTCACCTGAGGACGCGGACCGACAAGACTCATGTCACCGGTGAGGACGTTCCATAACTGTATAATTTCGTCCATTTTGTACTTGCGAACGAACCTGCCGACGGGGGTTATACGGCGGTCGCTCCCGGCCGTGGAAACGCCACCGATCTTGTCGGCGTTTACCACCATCGAGCGGAACTTTACCATACGAAACATACCCCCGCCCCACGCCATCCGTGGAGCAATATAGAACGGCGAGCGAAAGTCCTGCAGCCATACGGCAGTCATCACCAGAATCAGAACCGGCGAGGCGACGATCAGACCGGCTAATGCCAAGGTAAAATCGAATGCGCGCTTCATTACACTTCCGCCATACAAGGTGCAGTGTCACGCACGCGCAGGCGGGCCAGAACAGCATCGGCTATGGATCTGGCATCCAAGCCATACGCCTTGCGAAGGTAGCTCTGAGAACCGACGATCGACGAGAAAGTCCGCAACCCGAAACACAGGAAGAAGCCAGGTACCGCTCCGGCTTCCAGTAACACTTGCGCGACTGCCCCGCCCAGACCACCATGAAGCGAATGCTCTTCGATGGTAACGATGCCTCCGGTTTCGCGCGCGGCGGCCTCCAGAGTGGGCCGATCCAGCGGCTTGACGGTGTGAACGCTCAGGACCCGGCAACTGACGCCGGCTGCGGCTAGAATGTTCGCGGCGCTCAAGGTTTCGCCGAGAATGCCGCCGGTAGCCACCAGGGTCACGTCCCAGCCCTCGCGGACCACACGGATCTTCCCGACATGGAAAGTCTCGCCCGCGGAGTGAGTGGGAGGAGCGGCGGATTTGTCCAGGCGTAAGTAGGCGGGGCCGGGAATATCGACCAGGGATCGAGTGGCCTCGGCAGTCTCCCAATGATCCCCAGGTGCGATTACCAGCATGTTCGCAAGGGAACACATGATGGCGAAATCTTCGGTGGCATGATGGGAAGCTCCGACCGGGCCATAGCTCATTCCTCCGCCGACGGTAACAATCTTGACGTTGGCCTCGTGATAGCATACGTCGTTGCGGATCTGCTCCAGGCAGCGCACCGTTGGAAAACTTCCGAGAGAATACGTGAAGACGGTCCGGCCTTCGAGAGCGATGCCCGCCGCGAGCCCAGTCATATTCTGCTCGGCCACACCGGCGTTCAGGAACTGCCCTGGGAAACGCGAGATCCAGTCATTTAGAACACCGAATCCCAAATCGGCGGTGATGAGCATGAGATCCGGGCGGGATTCCGCGATGGCGCTGAGGGTGCGAACGAAGGTGTCTCTCAAGCTCGCCCCTCCAATTCCCTGAGCGCGGCATCGAACTCGGCGCCCTGCGCAATCCGGTAGTGCCACAGTACGGTGTTTTCCATGAACGAGACACCTTTGCCTTTCGTGGTTCGGGCGATCAGGCAGGACGGCTTGCCCGGCGTGAATGGCAGGTCCGCCAGCGCCTTCTTCAGGTCAGTGTGGCTGTGCCCGTCGACCTGGCGGACGCTCCAGCCGAAGCTTATCCATTTTTCGGGGAACGGGTCCAGATCGAGAATTTGGGACACGGGGCCAATACCCTGGATGCGGTTATAGTCCACAATAGCGACGAGGTTGTCCATACCGTGATGGCCCGCGAAGAGGATCGCCTCCCAAGTAGAACCTTCGTCGCATTCGCCATCGCTAAGCAGGCAAAAGACGCAGTGCGAGCGGTGATCGAGCCGGGCCGCATAAGCCATCCCGGCCGCCACCGAAAGCCCGTGGCCAAGCGCTCCTGTAGACAGATCCACGCCCGGTACCTTGTGCGAGACGTGACCGGAGAGATCGGAGCCGTCCTGGTAATGGGTCCGGAGTTTCTCGACCGGGAAGAACCCGCTCTCCGCCAGAACTGCATACAAGCCGCCACCGGCGTGGCCTTTGCTCAGGATGAATCGATCCCGGCCGGGGTCCGCGGGTGTTTCGGGGTCGACGTTGAGGATACCGCCGTACAGGACAGCAAGGATGTCGGCGCAGGAAAAGATGGCGCCGATGTGTGAGCCGCCGCCGGCGCTGGTCATGCGGAGAGTATGGATGCGGATTCTCTTCGCGAGCGCGCGGGTATCGACTTCTAAAGCTTCTCGTGTCATATGCCGGCTAGGTACCGATTGGGTGAATTTGGCCCGCGCAGGGATTGTCAGAGCAGCCCCTGGCGATGCAGACTGTCCAGCAGGGAAATGGAGCGTTCAACGTCCCGCTCGCGCACTTTGTCATAAATCGGGAGCGTCAGGATTTGTTTCGCGGTGCGCTCCGCGGCCGGGCACATTCCTTGGCGGTAGCCGAGCTCCCCGGATTCCGATTCAGCGTGGGGATGGACGGCGGAAACGAACCAGTCGCCGAATTCGACCCGGTGCTTACGAGCCTGTTCAAGGATCCGGGCCTTTTCTGAGACAAGAAAGGGATAGCGCAGGTAGACAGGATCGTATTTTTCGTCGAGCTTCACGGTATGGACACCGATCCCATCGAGCGCGGCAGCGTATTGGCTGGCTCTGCGGCGGCGGAATGCGGCGTCTTCGTTGAAGGCAGAACCGATCCGTTTCGCAAGCTGTTTGCGATGGAATAGCGGCATGGCCGTATCCATGTCGGCCAACTCGCCTTGCAAGTCCAATTTCGGAAAGGTCGGGATAGCCACGCCCATCCTGATGAAGCTCCGGTAACCGTCGCGCAGGAACCAGAACAATGAGGGCCGGAGCAACAGCTCATGCGCAAGATACTCCATGCGTATACGTAGGGTTTCAAGGATGCCGGGGGTCTGGGTGGACCGGGAGATTTCCTGCAATCGCTTCCGGCCCTCTTCGGCATGCATGATGGCGGTTCCGCCGATACCTAACACCAGCGGCTTTCCCCACCGATAGGCGGAGAACGCCGCGTCCCCGAGGGATCCAACGCGTGCGCCGCGGTAGGAACTGGCAACCGTGTGGCAGCAATCCTCGATCACATAGATGCCGCGCGCGCGGGCGATGCGCAGGATACGGTCCATGTCAGCGGGGACCCCGAAGGTATGTTGCACGACGATTGCTCTGGTACGAGCGGTGATGCGCTCCTCAACACTGGAAGGATCCAGATTGAAGGTGGAGTCGATATCGGCATAGACCGGCTTGGCGCCCGTCGCGAGAACAGGACAGGGCACCGCTACGCACGTAAAAGCCTGAATGATGACTTCATCGCCGCGGCCAATTCCCAAGGCCTTCAGAATTGCGCACATTGCGATTCGACCACGAAGGAAATGGACTCCGTTCGCGTATGACAAAGCGGCTTCCGGACCTAGGGCAGCGCTTGCGGGCGAAACCGGCAAGCACACGCTATCTTCCATAGAACCTCCGCACGTTATCGCAGATGTAATGGACATCATCGTCTGACAGGGACATATTCATGGGCAGCATCAGCATACGCCCGAACAGGCGGTCCGTGTAGGGCAGCGTCTGGGTAAAGCCAAGAGTCTTCAAATGGTGGATAGCCTGGCCGCCCCACTGGATCAGGGTCCCGATTCCGCTGTCTTTGAGATGCTGCTTCAACTCATCCCGGCGTTCCGCTTCGATTTCGTAGTTCTGGAAGATATCGAAATGATCGGGATCGCTGTCGGGTGCCGGGGGCAGGGTCACTTCCGGGACATCCACAAGGAGCGCGGTGTACATCGCGGCGATCTTCCTTCGGCGCTGCATCACCTCCGCATAACTAGCCAACTGGAAGTCCAGGATGGCAGCCTGTACATTGTCGAGACGAGAGTTCAAGCCCCACGACACGATCGCCCCGCTGCTGTCGCGGCCATGATCGCGAAGCTGGGATAACCTCTCGTTCACTGCGCCATCGTTCGTAATCACCGCGCCGCCGTCCCCGAAGCAGCCCAGCACCTTGGCGGGATAGAAACTGATCGCGGCAGCGATTCCGAAGGTGCCGGCGGCGCGACCCTTAAACTTGGAGCCGAGCGCTTGGGCCGCGTCTTCGACGATCAGCAGCCCATGCTTAGCGGCGATCGCCTGGAGCCGATCCATATTGCAGGTGCGGCCGTTGAGTTGGGTGGGCATGAGGAAGCGCGTGCGGGACGTGACGGCGGCGGCGACGGCCTCGGGGTCGATCAGGTGATCTGAACCGCACTCGACGGGCACGGGAACGCCACCCGCGAAATGAACTGCGGCAGCCGTCGCAACCATGGTATGAGAGGAAAGCACGACCTCATCGCCGGGACGGATGCCAGCCGCTCGCAGGGCCATTATGAGGCCGTCGGTGGCATTGCCTACACCAAGAGCGTGCTTAACGGCGAGGAAGTCCGCCAGGT
This sequence comes from Bryobacterales bacterium, assembly GCA_003132865.1. Next base: position 19,960 of record PKYZ01000827.1, on the reverse strand, counting down.
CGATTTCGAATCGGGCGAGGTCGTCCTGCAGGATGAAGGCGCCTTGGGATCCGACGCGTCGGAAAATATCGACGAACGACTGCTCATTGCAGGCGAAGACACTGGCGTAGGGGAAGAACGGCACCCGCCGCTCTGTTGTGTTTGGACTGTGAGTGAACTCCAACGTGTTAGATCTAGACATGCGATTCCTCCATTCTTCCGGCCCGATGGGAGGCCAGACATTCCTCGATGTAATCCGCCATCCGGGGGTATACCACAGCGCTGTCGTATTCCTTCAGAAACACCGCCCGGCCCTTTGCGCCCATTTCCGCCCATCTCTGGCGATGCGCTCGGAACGTATCGATGTGTTCAATAAACTCCGCCGCGGACCTGTACGTCACACCGCACTGATGCGTGCTGAGGAAATCCGCGCATTCCCCGCGCAAGCTTGACAAAATCGGAACCCCCCCAGACATGTACTCGAAGATCTTGTTCGGCAGGCTCTGGGCAGCCTCGTCCGCGTATGCCGCCAGCCCGAGAGCGGCAAGCCGCATCATCGCAGCCAGCCCCGCGGCATCCAACCAACCCGTGAACACCACGTTGCCAAGCCCCTTCGCCGATGACCTCAGCGCCTCCTCTTTCCCACCGGAGCCGCTCAGAACAAATTGAAGCGACTGGTCACCCTCTTGGGCAAGCATTCTCGCAGCGGCGATGACCGGCGCCAAGTCGTACGACCATCCAAATCCACCTACATACCACACGATTGTCTTGCTGGAATCCACGCCTCGCGACCGGAGGAATTCCAGCGCTGCGGCAAGATCGCCTTCCGGGATGGTCTTTTGCTCGTAGCCCAACGGGAAAACGGCATCCGTTTCGCGCCGTGGACGCCCTGCCCGTGCGCAGCCCCATTTCAAATAGGACTCGGAAGTCGCCACCAACCTTGTCGCGCCGGAGAGGGCTCGCCGTGTGCTGCGTTCGAGAGGCAGCAGGACCAGGCGCCCGAGCGGTCTGACTGGGGCCGGCAGGGCGCGCACGAAGATATCCGGCCAGAGGTCTCTGATGTCGACAATCGCGGGGATGCCGCGCCGGGCGGAGAATTCGACCGCTTCGTAACAGAGCTCGATCGTCGGGAACGACGCCCATACCAAGTCCGGCGGAGTCCCCGACTGTGCGCGGTCTCGGAACCGCGCCGCCAACTCTCGATGGTCGCGCAAGCGCGCGATCGAAACATTACTCCTGTACCCGGGCGTGTGCAGCAGTTCGATTTCCAGGTTCGGCCACGGCGAAATGCGGGTCTCGGAGGGCGCTATGTGGCGCTTTGAGAAGTGATCGAATGTGCTGGCCCACCATCGCACCGAGTGGCCGCGGCGGCTGAGTTCCCGGACGAGCATGCCTGAGCGCAGTAGCCGTGCGGGGGTAGACGAGGTCGGGACAGGGTCACCGACCTTGGTGAACCATATGTTAGCCATTTTCGCTTCAGTAAGCGCGCCTTGACGGCCACGCACTCATCCCCAGGCCGTTTACGACTACCAGCCTATGCATTTCCAAGTTATGGCGCCTGCGTAACCGCTCTTGCGCGGAGGGAGACCCGGCTGTCGGAGCGATCTGCACCAAGTTGCAGCGGGCACCGAAGGCCAGGAAGTACCCAGACATAAAACGAAACCGGGATTGGGTCGGACTCAGCGGCCTACTAACATGGCCGCAACCTGGGTTGGCCGTGAAGCCTGAACCTGTTTCTTGATCCAGCGATAAGTCTTCTCAAGACCTTCGGAAAGCGGGCGTGAAGGTGCCCATCCGAGCTTCTCTCGAATCAGCCGATTGTCGGAGTTCCTGCCCCTCACCCCCAGTGGCCCAGGGATATGCCTGATACTCAGCTTCTTCCCCGCAATATCCATGATCTTCGTAGCGAGTTGGTTGACCGTGACCATTTCCTCGGAGCCGATGTTCACGGGATCGGCGCAATCCGACTCCACGAGCCGGCGGACACCCTCGATGCATTCATTGATGTAGAGAAAGGATCGGGTCTGCTCGCCATCACCCCAGATTTCGATCTCGCCACCGTGTTCCGCTTCTGCGACTTTGCGGCAAAGCGCAGCGGGAGCCTTTTCCCGCCCTCCGCACCATGTTCCCGAAGGGCCGAAGATATTGTGAAAGCGCCCGATCCGGACCTGGACGCCGTAGTTGCGCATAAAAGACAGGTACAGGCGCTCACTGAACAGCTTCTCCCAGCCATACTCGCTGTCGGGTGCGGCCGGGTAGGCGGAGTCTTCAGAGCACTTAGGGTTGTGGGGGTCCCGCTGGTTGTACTCGGGGTACATGCAAGCCGACGATGAGTAGAAGAACTTCTTCACGCCTGCCTTTACGCCAAAATGGAGTGTGTTCAGATTGATAGTCGCGGAGTTGTGCATGACTTCCGCGTCGTGCTCGCCTGTAAAGATGTAGCCAGCGCCCCCCATATCGGCCGCAAACTGATAAACCTCCTCGATGCTATTAACGACATCGGCAACGACGTGCTGGTCGCGTAGGTCGCTAAATATGAACTCATCGGCGGAAGGTTCTGCGAATTCGTGCCGCTTGATATCTACAGCCCTCACCCAATGACCTTCGGCTTTCAGCCGTTCGACCATATGCCCGCCGATGAAGCCACCGGCTCCGTTGACTAGTATTCTTTTAGCTCCCATCGTGAATCCTCCTTTTCAACAGCCGCGACCTATACACGTCGGCCTCTCGGCACGCCACAACCACACCAGCCACGCGCTCCTGAGTCCACTCGCGAAAACGAGAACAAACTGACGTCGCACACGCCAGATCACGGTCACCTTAGCACAAAACGCCGCCGGCCCATCAGAATACGAATACCGCTTCTCATCCAGCGTCCCACGAGAATAAGTGGAAGAGAGTACGGATACAACCCGCCCTTCAGGGAAAAATAGAGGTGGTAATCCGCCCTGACAACCCAGCTCAGAAACACATGGCCGAGCGGCCGCTTCACAGGCCCCGATTTGGTCATCACGTCGCTAGCGTCGACTGTCGTGTAATATCGGCAACCTGCAAAGAGCCGCCGGTTCAGCCGGAATTCCGCGCCCGACAAGCGCTTCGCGCCGCCAGTGCTTCCCGCGTGTGAGTAATCGTGCTTGGACTCGACCGACAGAATGACATTTGTCATGTCAATCATTGGCAAGGCTTTGCGCCGCGTGTCGTACATGAACCACTGGGTCCAGTAACATCGCCCAATCGCAAAATGCGGGACGTCAAGCAACATGCCTTTCCGGAAGACAAAAAAATCGCTGTCATAGGTGCCCTGACGGCCCCTGCTCGTCGCGCTGTTCCTGAGAGTGTCCTCCCAATCATTGTTGGCAAAGTCAATCGGCTCGGGAATGTCGATCGTCGTCTTCCGGCCAACCAGAAGAAATCGTTCGTCTTTCACCCACTCGACCGCCGCCGACACCGCGGGAATAAAGTCACTCAACAAAATGATATCCGAATTCAGGTAACAGAGTAAATCGTTTGACGCAGTTTCTTGGGCGACCGAGAATATACTGCTTATCAGTGGGGTGCCATATTCATTTTTGGCGAGGCCTTGGACGTGAACGCACCCGTATCTGCGGGCAGCCTCCGCCACGCCGAAATCGTCACCGACCAGAATGATCTCGGGCCTAGGGTCGAGCAGGGTCCAGCTCTGAATCGCGTTGTGCTGGATGACATCGAAGATACCCCGAAACGCCTTCGGCGAGGTAAAGAAAGTGAGTCTATTCATTGCGCTAATACTCCCGTTTTCACAATCATCGACCCGGCACGGCCATCGCTCCCGCCAGGTAATCCAGTAGCTCTATACCAGCCTCAATGCCTTCAGATCGGCCCCGCGACCCCGGGCCGTGCTTCTCGCAGAGGAGTGTCTCGATCATAGCTCATTTTGGGAGCTCCGCGAGAACTTCTCACATTCGCCTTCTGCATAAGCATCTCGGTTAGAGCCATGTAAGCGATACCAATGCTGAAGACGGTGACGGCCATCGTCGACAACATGTTCGTATAAACCAACCACATGCTATTTATCGCGAAGATCATATAAATGACCAAATTCGAGACGGTACGTGTTCTAAAATACCGCAATTGTATCCACTGCAATAGAAAGCCTAAAATGACCGGACCACACATCACTCCGATCCATCCGAAATTCACCCACATATCCGCCAGAAAGCCTATCGATGTGATATTACGGTATGAGTCGCTAAAAAGGCTGACTAAGCGAATCGTCTTTCCTAATAGGAACGAGCCCTCTCCGAACCTTTCAAACATCACCGATGCGAACCAGGCTGGGTTTATCCACACTCGCCCGATGAGAAATATCCTTACCGTCTCGCTAACGTCCACAATCGCCTTGTTGTATTGGAGAAGTGAAACGATACCTCCGGCGGTGATTCCGGCGAGAAGCAGGAGCCCCTTCCGGAGTATCTTTGAACGTCCTCTAATGACTGCCGACGCCACAAACAATAAGCCAAATATCGCGAGAGGCATCTGTCGCTCGAAGGTTAAGAGAGAATACACCATCGTCCACGCAAGCGTAAGGTAAAAGGCCATCCCAGTCGAGCGTTCCGCACGTTTCATTATGTACGTATAGAGCACACAGAACGGCAGCAGGAACCTCAGATTTAGTGCGTACATCCACTGAAGCCATTCGGGCATTGTGTAAACGCTAAGGCGCACCTCCATCCGGTCGGCTGCGCCGTAGTGTGTCATCGCGCCAATCAGTGGCACGTAAGGCATCGTTAGAACCATGGCGATGAACGTCACGATGGAGACGGCCAGAAAGCTCCCATACATGATCCTCATGACCGTAGAATTTTCGGTTGTGATGCCCAGAATAGGCCCGCGGAAAAAATGATCGAGGCGCGCACGGGCTCGTTGGCCCATGAGCGCACTCGCCGCGCTCGCTCCCACAATCATCAAAACAGGGCAGGCTTGCACCGAGATCAGGTATGCGTACCGATTGGAACTCTGAGAATCCGCGAAGAAGATCGGCGACGGCACAACCATCACGACACCGTAGATCCCGAGCAGCATCGAAACGAGAGTGAAGTTGTAACGGCCTTTGTGGCGAAAGCCAAATCGCCGCAGATACAGGGCGATTATCGCCACATTCAGCAACGCAAGGAGCACGGCAATGCCGCTGTCCGGTGCGGAGGACAAGACCGCAAGAAAACTCTCAAGTGTAAGTGCAGGACCGCTGTAGCTCATGGTTTCACGCCGGCACGCCGGACTGGATTCTCTCTCTTACCTGCGTACGCGCCTAATCGATTCTTAACGGATACGTACGGAATGATTATGACTTAACTGCGGAAGCGGAGGCGGGTAGTGGTAGATTTCCCCCACATTGAGGACGAACAGCTAACAGGTTCGTATAGAGCTTGTTCTCGGGTGTATAGGTCCGCAGGATATCGTCGTCGTTCACCTCGCAGAGGGCGGCTTCGTCTTCGTCAATTCTGTACAACAGAAACCCGAGGCTTCTCAGCAAGGCGAGGTAAGATCGAGGCTGAGTACCGAACTGCTTCAAGCCGTACGGCCAGAATTCGGTAAATAGCTTCAGATCCCTGTTCGCCGCCAGGAGACGGGACATGCCTTCCACGGCGGCCAGCTCGGCTCCCTGAATATCGATCTTGATTACATCAATTCGCGGAGTTTTACCGTACAAGCAGTCGTCGAGTCTCGTCATCTCGATGTCCACGCAATCACGCTGTTCGCCCGAGCTGTATATTCGATGATCGCCGCTGCTGATTCTGGAGAGGTACAGTCTACCCGGACCGGTGACATTCGATAGGGCCTGCGCCGAGATAACACAGTTCGCCTGGCGGGACGCACGTACATTTCTTTTCAGGTAGGCGAACGTCTGAGGCGCCGGTTCGAAAGCAAACACCTTGCCCGTGTTTCCGAGGGCCCTGGCTGCAAGGAGCGTGTACAAGCCGACATTTGCTCCTATGTCTACGATCGTGCCGCCAGTGCGAATACACCTGACGAATAGATTGGCCTCAAATCTTTCGTCACTTCGATATACGCCTAGCAGTGTATCCGGGCAGACACGCAGCAGTGCGGGGCGAACGACGACGCCCCACAAACGCCTCGCCGCGGCAGACTTGTGGAGACGTGTTCTCAGCAGCTTGGCACCCGCTCGATATACGTCTAATTTAGACATCGTCAACTCCAAGTGCGGCGCGGTTATCTGTGCGTAAGCGTAGCGGCGTGAGCCGGGATAACATCGCCCACGCTCCCAAGCGCTCGGCATCGCTCAGTACCCATCGCCATAGCGCGTACACGAAGAGAGCGGTTGCCGCAAGAGCACAGATCGTTTGTGTGGTTATCCCGTGAGACCAGAATACGATTGGCAGCGGCGCCACCATCGCGAACGCAGCGAGGCCTCCGAACCTAAGTAACATTCTTCGCTCGGTCGGCGAGGCTCCATACGCGCCAACCTGGTGGCTGGCCACCGCCAGGAACACAATCAACTCCCCGGCGCTGCGCAGGCCCCAAGCAGCGGCGGCGCCCAGTGCCCCGTAACGCCGGATGCAGTACCAAGCTAGCGCCAGATAGATTGGCGCGAAGACGAAAAACACCTTTGCCCGCAGATCGGGCTTTCCGAGCCCGTCAAGGAGGCTGGCGGGCGTTTGTGACAGGGCGTTCAAAAACCTTCCTATGACGAGCACCTGAAGCACCAGAGCCCCCTGCACAGCGACCTGCCCCCCCACCCAGAGCCGCAGGATCTGCGGCGCGAGAACCACTCCGAGTAAGGTGGCGGGACCCAGGAGGAGAAGCGAGAAGGTTAATCCCCGGGCGTAGACAGCTCCAACTTCCTTCCGGCTCGCTGCAGACATGCTGAAGGCGGGAAACAGAGTTGCGGTGAGACTTCCTGGGAGAACCTGAAGCCGCGCAGCCATCTCCGCGGGGACCGTGTATATGCCGAGTGCCGCAACTGAGACCATACTGCCTAACAATAACCGGTCGGAGCTTACCAAAAACGGAATCAGTATGCCGGACAGCGTCACCCATCCGCCATATGTGAACAACGGCCGTAAGAGTTCTCTTTGAAACGACAGCCGGCGCTTGAGGTACGGGTAGACTCTGAAGCACAGCAGAAGACTGCCAACAGCGGTACACAGCAAGGAACCCACCAAAAGAGCGGTCGTTCCGCGGAGGCCGAAGCCCAGATACACCGCCAGCGCTGGAAGTATAAACGCGGAAGAGGTCGATAGTATCCGAACGGTATTTACCAGGTCAAATCGCTGTCCGGCCTCCAGTATCCCGCGAAGAGTATTGGCACACGTAATTATCGGTATCGCCATGCACAGCAGGTGAAACGACGATTTCGCCTCCTGCCGCAGCCCGGGTGAGAGGACGAGGAAACGGTCGAAGATCAACTGCGAGCCCAAAGCCAGGACGACGGATCCAAGTGCCGACAATACTAGCTGCAGCGCTAAAGCCGTCCAAACGACATTCACAACTCGCTCTTCGTCGTCCCGGCCGAGCGCCTCGGCCACGAAGTTCGTCACCGCCCTGGCGAGACCCAGGTCCACCACGGCGAAGTAGCCGAATGCCACCCAGTAAAGGCTGAGGATGCCGAAACGCTCCACGCCCATACCGTGCAACGTATATGGGATCGCGACGATGGCCACCAGCGAAGGCACCAGACCCCCGGCAAGGTTAAGCACAGTGTTTCGCGACAGCGCCCGCCAGTTGCCGCTCTGTGTTACCAGACCCGTCATGGCAACGCACCTGGGCAACAGACGTGCAGCCGCTGGGTCACCCGGTCCCCAATTAGAAAAGAGAAAAGCATCTTCACGCCGATCACCGCGACTGGGGGCACGAACCGGAAATCACCGCCGTGCCTCTGTGGATATTCGTAGCACCCGTTCCGGCGGGACCCACGCAATTGTTAACCAAAGTCGTGCCGGAGCTGTGCGCAGTAGTGCTTATGGAGTACCTGTGGCTTGTTCCGGAGACAATGTTCTCCGTCACTGTGGCGCGCCCCAGCGTGGTCCCGTTCCAGTCGATGCAAATGCCGTCGTAGGCATTGGAGGACTCCCGAGAGTTGTCATAAATTTTGTTTCTTGAGATCACGTTATCCAGACACCCGCGCTGCCAAATTCCATACCGGCTATTGCCGTAGATGCTGTTATCGGATATGGTGTTCCTCTGGCATTGCTCCGTGGTTCCGTCATCCTCAACGACTATCCCGTGTCTCGAATTGTTCCGGATGATGTTATTCGAAATAGTGTTATTCTGCACTCTTCCGCCGACCTGAATTCCCGCCTCAAGCGCCTCAGCCGATACTCCGTTGAAACCTTCGACCACATTGTCGCTAATCAAATTGTCGTGAACGATCTCGTCGGCACTAAATGCACCAAGAAGGATACCGGCCCCGCCGGCGTGCGCCGGGGGGTTAGCGCCTCCTCCTCCTGTCAAATGGTTGTGCGTAACGGCATTAAACGACGATCCAGTCTTAATCGCGATGTGCGCTTTAGTAGCGTTAGGTGTGGAAATGAAGTCATTCCGAATCACGGAATTGTAGTCGCTTGAATGCATCAGGAAGACACCCACAGCCACCTGAGTGCCGGTGTTCCCTTCGAAATGGCAGTGGGACACTTCAGAATGCTTCACACCATCGAACAGAATGCCCCGCACCCAGTGAGTGCTCGGCCCAGTGGATGTGAAGTACAGCCGGTAGATCGATAAGTGAGCCGGCGGATTGCTCCCGTCTGTCGTGATCAGGGCAGTGGGATGTCTCTCGTTATGCGCCGCGCCTTCGAGGGAACAGTCATGGATACGAACGTTCGTCGCGGATCCACTCACGGTGATGGGTCCCACGGCGTCCGAGGATGGACTGAGTAGCGTGCATGGCCCCGACCCTTTGAAATTCTGATAGTTGGTCGCTAGAGTAATATTGGAAACTCGGAACTTACCGCATGGTATCGAAACAGTCGACGACGACGCCAGGGCCCGGGTGAATGCGTCGGTGCTGTCGGAAACGCCGGAAGGATCGGCTCCCAGCGACACGACGTCAAGGGACAAGGGAGTGACGATCCACTTACTATCCAGAGCCGAGACCTTTACGGAGTCTCCGGCCGCCAAGGTATAGCGAGGGCCGCCCCCCCGTTCCCCCAAGCCGATAGTCCCGGTAACGGGCGTAATTACGCACGCATCGCCCGATGTGTCGGTTCCCGTGGGAGAGCACAGCAGGGTAACGCTGAAGCCCGAAGGGTAAACGGTCGTGGCAGCCAGGGAGACGCTGAAGGGATTCGTCATACTGGTAAGGACGATATGGTGACCGTTGTCGTCCGTCAGGACTACATAGGGCGTGGTCGTCTTTAATACGAAGCGCGAGCTGGCCGCGGGACTGTCGCCCGCGGGAACGATTTGGGCGGATAACAACGGTACAACCAATACAATCGCCCATCGGCAGGGTGCTGACATCAGTACGTTCCTATTGTTCTTGCTCTCGGTCGGCCTTCCGGGGCAGGGCATGATGGTGCGTGGCAGCCTTGGGCGACGTGCTGCTTCTCGCCGTAGACCACGACCTCTTCCCCTCAGTGAGAGCGCCCTTTGGAATCGTGCACTCTGTAGATCAGTGAACTTAGGCTAGCCAGCTTTTCGTCCGGAATGGCTATCAGATTCTCCTCAGGGACATAGTGAGGCTTTGCGGCGCTTGGTTCGAGGAAACCATCTCTATCGGCGCTAAACCAACTATAGCGCCGCACTGTCAACCAGTCGTAAGTGTCGGCAGCCCGGTATCCCCATGCCGCGGTACGAATGTCCGCCATCTCGCACAACACAAGGGGCCGAGCACTATTTATGACTCCTTCGCTCCCTTTCAAGATATCGAGCTCCCCTCCTTCAGCATCGATTTTGACGAAGCACAATGCCGGCAACCCGACCGACTTAGCGTAGCTATCGAGCGTCGTTACGCGGACAGAAATAAGGCGTTCGCGCGCCGTGACGTCAGGAGCCTGAGCACGCAGACTGCTGTAGGAACCTTGGTGGTCCAAACGTTCGTGAAACTCGCTAACACCGTTAGCGCTTCCGAGCGCGTACTGCTCTATGGTGACGTTTGACAGGGAATTGAGTCTAAGATTGCGCTTAAGTTTTTCATATTGAGTGGGCGCAGGCTCAAAGGCGACGACTTTTCCTTTTGCTCCGAGACGCCTCGCGATGACAATGGAGTAGAGACCCTGGTTAGCACCCGCGTCCACGACGGTGACTGGTTCCGTACGAGATCCCAGGAACCGCAACACGAACTCCACCTCCCCCGGCGAGGGTTTATTGAGAACCAGGTGAGCGATGCTTCGGCAGAAGACCGAGAAGCCAATGTAATCCCCATAGGTAAGAAACCAGCCCCCCCCAGGTAACCTGAGGGGTATGGGAAACCGAAGCAGGGGTACCCGACCCCGGAAAACCCAAGTTTCCAGAAGGGCGTCGCGGAATCTACTCTTGACAGTAGTGCTTTTCGTGCTGGGACCAATCGTCGATGAATTCTCAACCCCGATCATTTAATTTATCCTGTGAGTCAGTTTAAGCGAGTTGGCACGCGCAAGATGCCATCCGACCCGGTACTCAAGCCATGTGCTGGAAGCATATGCGTTTCAGGGACATTTCGACCTCCTTACTGGAAAGTGCCGATAGTTGGCGACGGGGTTATGGTGCCTCATTACGAGCCCGCCGCCTGCTGCTTTGACACCTGAACAGAATGTGCGCGGTGATGTAACACGGAGTGTAGTGAGTGGCTAGCGCTCGCGCTCGGTGTGCCCAAGGAGACATAGCGGACACCCTCGTAGTTGTCCAGATGCTTGAGTGCGCGCCAGCAGTCGATAACGGTGCGCGGCGAACCAGAGCGCCCCCACTCATCGAGACGGAGACGGCCAAACTCCGGCCAGGCTGTAGCAACCACAACGACATCCGCTTCGCTGATGCATTCTCCAGCAGAGGCTGCAAGGCGCACTTTTCCATCCAGCACGGAAGCCGCATTCTTGCTTCCAGACGGGTCATACGCGAGCACACTGACGGTTCGCTCTGCCAGTTCCCGAGCGAGTAGCAAGCCAGCGGCCTCCTCCACCACATCGGTATTCGGTTTATAGGTCAGGCCCAGGATGCCCGCGGCCGTCCCCGGCGCCAAATGGCTCTCTACCAAGTCTGCCAGCCAAGGGACCTGGGAGCGATTGAACCGGTCCGTAGCGTTCGCGAGATCGTCGGGAGCACCGACCTGCCGCGCCAATGCTCCCATTGCGAGATTGTCGCGTGGGAAGCAGGGACCGCCATAACTCAAAGCCCCTTTAAGATACTTCGGCCCAATGCGGCTATCCTGGCCCAGCGCGGACGTCACTACATCCACATCCGCCTCCGGCAACTTCTCGCAGAGGCGGGCCATCATATTAGCGAAGCTGATCTTCGTGGTGAGGTATGTGTTGATGGCCAGCTTAGTCACCTCCGCATTGACGAAGTTCATCCGGGCCACCGCAGGTTTGTTTTCGCAGACCCGCTTATACAGCGCTTCCAGAATATCGCCCGAATGCGGGTCGGATTCCCCGATCAGCAGGAGGTCCGGATTCAGAAAATCGCGTATCACACTACCTAGAGCGATAAACTCGGGGTTGTAGCACAAGCCGAAATCGGTGCCCGCGCACTTACCGCTGGCCCGCTCAAGGGCTGAACGCACCGCGGCGCCCGTCGAGCCGGGCATGACCGTGCTCGTAAGCACGACCAGATGAAAGCCCGGCTTGGTACGCAAAGCGTGCCCGATCGCTTCACACGCCGCCAGCGCATAACGGAGCGAGAATCCGCCACCAGGCTCGCTCGGCGTAGCCACAACGATGAAGGTGATGTCGGAGGCCAAAACCGCTTCCTCGATGCTGCTTGTCGCGGAAACGCGCCCCTTTGATTCATGAAGGAATTCCTCAAGTTGGGGCTCGAAGACGGGCGCCTGCCTCCCGTTTATCGCGTCGACCTTGCGGGGGTCCGCATCTACTCCGACTACTCGTAATCCTTTGGCAGCAAAGCATGCTGCCATAGGAGATCCCAGCTTGCCCAAGCCAATTACGGAAACGTTGTTGTACATAGGCTCCTTATCCTGCTATGGTTGTGAGTAATTCGCTGCCCGTCCATCCTTTGCGAGCGATCGGAACCCGCCACCCTACGCCAAACGCTCGATCCGACACCTTGATACCGGGAGCGGCTTGTTTGCGCTTGAATTCCGCGGATCTGACCAGATGCAGCACCTTCCGCACCGTGGCCTCATCGAATCCCTGCGCCGCGATTTCCGCCGCGGATTGGTGCTGCTCCACGTGGCGCTCCAGGATTTGATCCAGCAAATCGTAAGGGGGGAGGCTATCCTGATCAGTCTGATTAGGCCTCAGCTCGGCCGAAGGCGCCTTGGTTAACACACTGTCAGGAATTACCGGTTGCGCACGGTTCAACCAGCGAGCCACGCGGTAAACCAGCGTTTTTGGCACGTCCGATATCACCGCCAGCCCGCCTGACATGTCCCCATAGAGTGTGCAATAGCCTACGGCGAGCTCCGATTTGTTACCGGTGGTGAGCAAGAGCGCACCGTATTTGTTCGAGAGCGCCATTAACAGGTTGCCGCGGATGCGCGCTTGGATATTTTCCTCCGTTACATCGCGGTCACGCCCCTCAAAAGCGGCTGCCAGCGTGTCGTCGAAAGCCTCCATAATGCGCTCAATGGGTAGCACCGTGGTCGGGATGCACAGGTTATGGGCGAGGATTTTTGCATCATCCACACTACCCTGGCTCGAGTACGGCGATGGCATTAACACGCCAAGGACATTTTCGGCCCCCACCGCTTCGGCGGCCACCGCTGCGGTTATCGCTGAATCGATGCCCCCTGAGAGCCCCAGCAGAACCCTGCTGAACCCACACTTACGGACATAGTCACGAGTCCCCAGCACTAGAGCCTGCCAAATCTCGCCCTCCGGTGGGAGCGTATCCGCCTCAATGCGTCCGTCCGGTGAGTCAAGGTCCACCAACAACAAATCCTCGGCGAAGCCTCGTGCTCGCCCAATAAGTTTGCCGTCGGCTTGAAAAGCACAACTCCGGCCATCAAACACCAGATCGTCGTTGCCTCCCACCTGATTCACGTATAAGAGCGGCAAGCCGTGCTTGGCAGCCATCTGCCCCAGCATCGCTTCACGCAAGCGTTGTTTGCCCGCACTGAATGGCGAAGCCGAGAGATTGATGACACAGTGCGCGCCAGCCCGCGCCAGCTTTTCGACGGGGTCGCTGTGGTAGCGTCGCCGACTCCAGAAATCCCGGTCATTCCAGATGTCCTCGCATATCGTTATGCCTAGGGCTGTGTCTCCAAACTGGAGAATCTGCGAATCCGCTGAAGACTCAAAATATCGGTCCTCGTCAAAAACGTCATAGGTTGGGAGGAGCGACTTCCGGAATCGCGCGGCGACGCTGCCGTGTGCAAGTAGCGCGGCCGTGTTGAATAGGGGCTTGCCTTCGAGTTGTTCGTTCGGCTCGGCCAAACCCACGAGCACGGGAGACGAATCGCGCAGCTCGCACGCCAACTCCCGCAATTCGTTCCAGCTCTGGTTGACTAGATCCCGCTGCAGGAGCAGATCGCGTGGGAGATACCCGAGCATTGCCAGTTCGGGTGTGACCACCAAGTCCGCCCCCTGTTCTGTGGCCGTTCTGACTCCGGCTCGGATGCGAGCGGCGTTCCCCGCCAAGTCACCAACGATTTGATTCAGTTGTAGCAGCGCGATACGCACAAGAAGTTCTCCAATATTTGCAGAATAAGGTCGCCCGTCAGACTGATTTATCGAGAGGCTAGCGAGCCACTGCGGTCAGGCAAAGGTGCCAGCCGAAGTGCCGCTCGATCCAACGAAACACCGGCTGCGGCATCGAACGGAAATACCACTCCTTGACGTAGCGATAGTTCACGTATTCCTTGATACGATAAGGGAAAATGTGATCCACGCATGTCTCTGTCACTCGAAAGCCGTAATGCGCGAGCAGTGTGCGTGCTTCCGCTCGCGTATAGGTATAGGTGATGGGACATCCTGTCTGAGCCTCTGAATGTTGGGCCACGAGCTCCGGCAGCCGCCAAAACCGGAACTTCCCGTACGTCAGCAATATCCACAGCACCTTCCAGGAATTGCGATGATAAACCATGATCTTAACAGTTGTCTCTGGGTGAGTATAGAGACGGATGTGCTCCAGCACTCGCTCAGGGTTCGGCGTATGATGTATCACGCCGAATGAATAAATGAGGTCGTATGGCTCCACTGGCACAACGGCGTTGAGCTCTTCGGCGCTACCTTGATGAAATTCGATGCGATCTTCCACGCCGTACACCTTGGCCCTCTCGCGGGCAATCGCCAATGATTGTTGCGAGAGATCTACCGCTGTAACTAGCGCACCGTGCCGCGCGAAATTTATAGTATCTGTGCCGATTCCGCAGCCGATTTCCAATACCCGTTTTCCTCTCCAGCGCGCGAACTGCGCGAACTGAGGGATATGTGGCTCCACAAAGTATTTGCGCGCCTCTACCTCATTGAAATAATCAAAGCTGCCGACCGCCTTAGTTGAATGGCGGATGTTGCAAGGCCGGCGGTCCCAGTAGTCTCTCACTTTTTCGATTGGCTCTAGTTCAAAGCCCATGTCGAAGATTTCCTCCTCTACGTTTGATCTTGATTGGAAGGCGCACTCAGGTAGCGTTCTTCCAGGCAGAAGAAGCTATCCACATTCACTGGCTTCACGCAGATGCGGTCTGAACTCTATGACCAGCGGCAACCTACTGCGCGCAACTGTATGTCTTTTCGAAGCCTTCGCACGCTTCCGTTGGGCATGCGAGCACGAGAAAGGCTTTTCAGTTGTCGTCGTGCCTGTAATACCTAGAATATTTGCCATAGTAGCCGTAGTAGTAGTGATAACTGTCGCTCATGTCGCTGGTCACCTCGTTCAGCACCAGCCCCACAATGTTAGCGCGCACACGCTGCAGAGTGGTGAGCGCGGAACCCACGGCGTTGCGGTTAGTTTGGCCGGCCAGGGCGACGAGGACAACGCCGTCTACGGCGGCGGCCATCTGCAAGGGCTCCGGGAAGCCCAGCATGGGCGGGGAGTCGATGATGATCAAGTCGTAGTCTGGGATGGCTTCTTCCAGGATGCGGGGGAGGCTGGCGCCGATGAGGTCGGCGGCGCGCCGGCTGGAGAAGCCGGTGGGCAAGATGTCCAGGTCGGGGAGTTCCACGAGTTTGACCAGTTTTCCGCGCCAGCACAGGCCGTTCTGGAGGACGGTTGCCAGGCCGGATTCCGGATTGATTCCCAGCTTGCCGTGGACCCCGGGGCGGCGCATGTCGCAGTCGATCAGCAAGGTCTTGTGCTTCTGCTGGGCGTGGGCGATAGCCAGATGGACGGCGGTGGTGGTCTTGCCCTCGGCCGGCGCGGAGCTAGTGATCATCAGCGACTTGAGGCGGCGATCGAAGCTACCCAGCAGGATGGAGTTGCGGAGGGTCCGGATGGCTTCGTCGAAGCCGGTGGTACCGTGTTTTCGGCCTTCCGATTCGGAGCCCTCCACGGGTACCAGAGCGGTCGTGCCTGCTACGTTAGTGAGGGCAGGGGCTAGGCGGCGACGCCAGGACTTCACCATCGGCAGGCTGCCCATCACCTCGGTCTTGAAGAGGCTGGCGATCTGTTCGGGGTCGCGGATGGATTTGTCGAGCACGTCGCTCATGACGGCAGCGCCCACTGCCAGCAGAGTGGAGAACAGGAAGACCAGCACGACGTTGAGCTTCATGTTGGGGAAGACCGGCCTGACCGTAGCGCGGGCGGGATCGGCAATGCGAATGGCGCTGTTCTGGAATCCGGCGTTGATCCCGGCTTCCTTGATTTTGCGGACCAACTCCTCATAGAGCGTCTTATCGGCCTCGGCTTCGCGCTTGAGGGACTGATACGCGAAACTGTGCGAATTGAGGCGGTCAAACTCGGCCTTGGTCTCGGAAACGGCCTTCTGCAGCATGGCCTCGCGGTTGACGGACTCGCGGTATTCGACTTCGACGCGTTGCGCGGCGTTCTGGCGCGATTCGCGCAATTGCCGCTCGATCTCCTCGACTTGAACGGCGGCCTTGCGGTACTCGGGGTGGTTGGCGCCGTAGTGCGTCTGGACGTCGACGAATTTCTGGCGGGCATCGTCCAGCTTCTGAGAGAGCGTTTTGAGGTTCTCGCCCTGCGTGGAGACCTGGGCGGACTCGAGTGAGCCGCTTTGGACGGAGCTCCAAGCAGCTTCCTTGCGGACGCGTTCGGTCTGGGCATTGGTGTACTCGGTATTGAGTTGGAGCAGGCGGGAAGAAAGGATGCTGGTCTTTTCCTCCGGATTGATGACGTTCAATTCGCGCTCAAACTGGGCGAGAGCGGCGGAGGAACGCTCCATCTTGGCTTTCAATTCCTCGAGCTGCCTTTCCATGAAACTCGCCAGGGCGGCCGAGGAATGGAACTGGATGTCGTAAGTGTGCTCGACATACGAGCGGGCAACGCCGTTAGCCACGTCGGCGGCCAAACGCGGGTCAGTGGAGCGATAGCTGATAAGGAGGAGGTACGTGTTCGGGGGCCGGGTGACCTTGAGCTTTTTCAGGAGGATGGGAGCATCCTCTTGTTGGGCCCGAGACAGTTTCTCCGAAACCTGCTTTTCCACATCGAGGAGATGGTACTGCTCGGCGATAGGGCGAAGGACGGAATCCGACTGGATGAGTTTGACTTGGGTGGCCAGGAACTGGTCGGCATCATTCGCGGGCATGCGCGTTGCGTCCTGGCCGATGGCGGCGGAGGGCATCTGGCGATCAATATCCACGGTCACTGTCGATTCGTAGACGGGCGTGAGGCGCGCGGAGATGATGATGGTGGCCGCCACACAGATGAGGACGAAGCCGAGGATCTTCCAGCGGTGGCGGAGGAGGATCCAGAGATAGTGGGAGAGGGGGACGGCAGACTGATCGGGCGGTTCGGCATCGTAGCCGGACCAAGTGGGCTGGATGGCTTGGTTGGGGGGTGGAAGGTTTCTTGGTTCAGGCATATTGTTGGCCGAGGACGATATTCAGCGTGAACTAGTTAATGATAGACATAGAGGGCCGCCGCGCCCATGCCAGTCCCTACCAGAAGAACCTTTTCGAGGGCGCCCAGGGTCATGCGGCGGCCCTTATTGTCGGGCACGTACAGAATGTCGTTAGCCAGAAGGGGCGTGTCGGGGGCTTTGCGCTCCATGATTTTGCTCAGCGGGATGGGGATCTCGTTCTTGCTGCCGTTGCCTTCGCGGCGGTAGATATAGGCTTCTTTGGCGGCAAAGGGCATGAGGCCTTGGGAGAGAGCCAGCATCTTGAGAACGGTGGACTCCGTGCCATCCCCCACGGGAAAGGCGCCGGGCAGTTTGACATTGCCGATCACATAAATCTTCCCGCTTTCCGGTACGCGGATCTCCTCGCCTCCGCTCAAGACGATGTTCAGCGCAGGATCGGCAGCATCAATAAGGCCTTTGACCAATATGCGCTGGACCAGGGCGGAAGCGGTTCCGTCCGGGCCGGGCTGGGTGCGGGTGACCAGGATTTCGGCGCCGGCTTCAGGAGAGAGCCCCCCGGCGCGAGTGATGGCTTCGAGCAAGGTGACAGGGCCGGTGGCCTGGAAAGTGAGGGGCAGCTTGACGGCGCCGGCCACGGAGATAGGGTGGCTGTTGTATTCGGCTACGGTTACGGTAACAAACGGGTCCACGATAATCTGCTCGTCCTGCAAAGCTTTGGCAATTGCGGACTCGAGTTCGCCCGGCATCAGGCCTTGCGCCTTCACCCGCTGTTTGAGCATCGGAAGGCGGACGAATCCGTCGGTACTTACGCGCACCGTGCGGGTCAGTTCCGGCGCGTCGTATACCGAGACAGCGATCAGGTCGTTGGCGCCGATCGCCTGCGCGGGAAGATTGGCCCCTTGAGTCTCCGGCGCGGCGACCGTGGGTCGTGTCTGGCCGGACACGATGGGCAGAAAGCAAGAGACGCAGACGAAGATCAGGGCCAGCAACAAGGATTTACGATCCGGCGGCGCTTTTGGCATTGTTCACTCCTTCCAAAACAGATTGCAGGCGAAGCATGGTGGCTTTTAGTTCGGCCATGCTTTGCTCCATCGAGCTAAACGTGTGTTCGACATGGTTTCCGTCAGCCCGCGAGTTGAGAGCTTTCAGCACCTCGCCGCGGGTGAAGTCGGAGAGATTGCGGGCGNNCAGCATCTGGTATTCGTCCTGGCTCAGGCGAAATATTACCAAGCGGTCTCTTCGGTTACGGAACATAGCTCAAGCAGTCAGGAAAGGACGGGCCCAGATGCACGCAGAAGTCAACGACTTAAGGATGCTGTTGAGATTCGCCATTGGGCTTTCCTTGGAGCAGCGAAACCGTCGTCGACTGTAACGCCTCGATGCGCTGCTCCAGCGAATCGAAGCGCCGATGGAGATGCTCGGTAATCGTGCCGGAATGAATGTACGCCAGAAGTTCGGAGCGCATGAAGTCGGAGAGGTTGCGNNGGAAAAAAACCACACGGTTTCGGGGATCTCCAGTCATACGCATGTCCTCCAGGGACGCGTGAACTTATTGGGGCAGGGGCGCATCGGACGAACCATTCGCGGCGAGCAGACCGATGCTGAGGGAAGCGCTCCGGCGACACAGATGCCATCGCAGGAAACGTCCCACACCCGGCGCCACCCGACAACCGGCTGCATCCTCGGTTCATCCGCCGTTCATCGGAAGCTATCGCGTCCGGAAACCTGGAAAGCGCGCTCCTTCCCTTCCCGCACAGGAGGGATGCGGATCGGGACAGCCCAGGCGCCGTCGATCTCGACCGACACCGAACGCTGGAGTAACTCAACGCCGACTACCAGGCGCGTGCTTTTGCCCTGGCGAAGCACGATACCCCGGACGCCCTGCAGCGGACCCGCAATCAGTTCCACCGTCTCGCCAATCCTGGTGTAGCCGCAACTGGCCACGGGGAGCCCGGAAGCGGCAATGCGCTCCAGGGCTTCAATCTCCGCCTCGAGTATGATGCCGGGTTCGCTCCCGAAACTAACGATCTCGACAAAGCCCGGCGTGGTCACGATGCGAAAGGGATTCTCGCGGTCCTGCACTGCAAAGACATAGCCGGCTATGAGCGGCTTTTGACTATCCCAAGCAGATCCGGAACTCCTTTTATGAAAGCACCGCACCAGCGGAACCGACGTCCGGTACCCTTTTGCGTCCAGGATCGTCTGCACCGATTTTTCATGACGCGATCTAACCACCAAAGCCACCCATAGAGGCAGGGCAGCAGGCATTAGGTTAGGAATCGTTAATATCTGGTCTTCTTGGAGTGTAAGCATCGCCTAAGCACAGGCTGCCGCCATTCTCGCCGTCTTGGGGAGATCCTACGACGGGCGGCGCGCAAACGAGCAGACCGCTCATTCGCCTAAGTGACCGCTCAAAAAACTCGGAAAATCCACTTACTTTTTCCCCGAGTAGATGCCAGTGTACGCGCAATGTATACTCGATGTCAACCGAAATCTATCATTTTGCGATACCCGTATGTATTTGAATGTACTAGTACGTACTATCCTTATATAACTATAATAGATTCAATTGATTAGCAGAGTCGAGCAAATTATCCTGGGAGTCGGATGGCTGAAGGGTGCCTGTAAAATGGGCGTTTTCTCGAAAAGCGTCACGCTCAGAATCTGTAGAATTTGATAGAGGCTCACCTTCAGCCCCAGGCGCTTGCGGACGATGGCCACCAGCACGTAAACAACTGAACGACATACTGCCCATCAACAGCGCCCTGCTGAAGTTACGATCTACTACCACAACTGTCCAAAACGGACACAAGGATTGCGGCCCGTGTTGCAAACGGGGGCTTTGCGTGCCCGGAACTGGAGTTCTGAGGTTGAGGTCTGCCGCTGTGAGTTAGCGCCTCCTGTCCAAGA
>PKYZ01000636.1 GCA_003132865.1 Bryobacterales bacterium | reverse complement strand
CACTTTTGGGACAGGAACCAAAAATCGCTTGGAATGAGGCGCTTCCGGATTTTCCGTGCCTCTCTGGCATAGTACTGGCTAGTACGCGGTCGTTGACATTCGATGCATCGGGATTCTATACTGGTGCGACTATCCAGCTTTGATAACTGTGAAACCGGCGACCGTCGGCGGAGATGCTGCTCTAGCTGTAATGCGGGTATGAGGGAAGCAGGAGGAAAAATGATATCACTAACAAAACGAACACTTATTGGTGCAACTATCGCAGCACTCGCTCTGATAGTGACGCCGGCGGCGGCCACGGCGCAGTCGGCCGCGCCGGCGCCTGCAAATTTCGAACCTTCGCAAACCAATCCGATCCGGCTCTCGGCGGATGGAAAATTTCTATTTGCGGTGAACACGGCAAATTCGTCGTTGTCCGTGTTCGATGTAACCCAGCCAGGCAATCCCCAGTTGCTGGCCGAGATTCCAGTCGGGCTAGGACCCGTCTCGGTCAACCCGCGGACCGACAATGAGGCTTGGGTGGTCAACCAGGTTTCCAACACCATCAGTGTGGTCTCTGCGGGTGTTGGTGGCTCGTGGGCAACAGGCTTTGTCACCGGCACCATCTATCTGAAAGTCCCGCTATCGGGCGGTATGAGTGCGGGGGAGCCGATGGATGTCGTATTTGCCGGCAATGCGGCCTACGCCAGTATTTCCCGCGCCCATGAGATCGCGGTGATCAATACCAAAACGCAGGCTCTGACGAGCACGATTCAGGTCTTCGGGGACAGCCCGCGGGCGATGGCGGTCAGTCCGGACGGTAGCACGGTCTATGCCGCCTTTGCTCTGGCTGGAAACGCTACCACGCTGATCCCGAATGTCAAGGCGCCAACCCCATGCGGAACGGCCGCGCAAGGTCGGCAACCGTGCATTCCCGCCATGAATCCGCTCCTGCCGCCGGCGCCCATAGCGGGACTCGTCGTGGCGGCCAGCGACCCGGCATGGTCTTCCTTTATCACATATAAGATGCCCGCCAATGGCGTGGTGGCCATCAAAACGGGCGCATCTCCTTCCATCTCTTATTACTCGAAAGTGGGAACCATCAACCTGGGTCTCGCCGTGAACCCGGTCACGGGCGATCTCTTCGTGGCGAACACCGACGCGCTCAACCTGATCCTGTTCGAAAACAATTTGTGCGGACACATAGTGAATAACCGCATTACGCGCATTACAGTCGCCAACGGCGCCGTCACACCGTTCGATCTGAATCCGAAAGTCGTCTATGGCTGCGCTCCCAATCCGGCGGATCTCAGCATCGCACTGGCGCAGCCCGCCGGCGTGGTCTTCGACCCCAGCGGCAGTTTCATGTACGTGGCCGCCTTCGGCACGGATCGTGTGGCCAAGGTGGACACCAACGGAAACGTATTGAGCTTCGTGGAGGTCGCCCTGCCCAGCGGATCCGGCTCAAACGTGGATCCCGCCAACAAGCGTGGACCCAGGGGGCTGGCCCTCAATGCGACCGCTAACACCTTGTATTCCCTGAACCGCATCTCCAACACAATTTCGATTATCCCTACCTCTATGCAAGGGGCTATCGCCGAGATTCCGGTCGGGACCGACCCGACGCCGGCGGCGGTCAAAGCGGGACGCGGGTTTTTGTACGATGCCAAGCTCTCCGGAACCGGCACGGCCGCCTGCGCCGCCTGCCACATAGACGCCGAAATGGACCACTTGGCCTGGAACCTGGGAGATCCGACTGCCGACATGACCAGTTTCGTGCAGAACGGGCAAACCTTTGAGTATCACCCTATGAAGGGGCCCATGACCACGCAGACTCTGCGCGGCTTGCAGAACCTGGCGCCCTACCATTGGAGGGGAGATAAGCCGGAGTTCGCCGCCTTCAACGTGGCTTTCCAGGTCCTGATGGGAGGCACCCAGATCACCGACGTGAACATGGCTGCTTTCACCACCTTCATTAATAGCGTCCTGTACCTGCCTAACCCCAACCAGAACCTGGATCGTAGCCTGCCTACTTCCCTGAACGGCGGCAATGCCGCGGCGGGGCTCAACGATTTTTTGACCGTTCCCGGCACGCTGCCTAATGGCAACACCTGCCAATTCTGCCACGAAACTAATCCCGGTCCGGGCACCAACCTGCTGATCCGGCCCGCCACCGCCACACAGGCTCAGCAGCCGTTGAAGATCCCGCAGTTGAGGGCTATTTACCAGAAAGGACTGTTTAGCAGGCAGGCAGCCTCGACCATCGATGGCTTTGGACTGGTCCATGATGGCGCCAAAAGTAGTATGGTAGCCTTCTTGCAGGATACGGCCTTCAGCGGCTACACGGCAACTGAGAAGAACGATATCGCCGCATACGCCATGTGCTTCGATACTGGAACGGCTCCGGCTGTGGGGTATACGCGCACGCTGACGGCAGCCAACGTCACCAGTTCGCTAAGCGACTGGACGACGCTGCAGTTGCAGGCTAGTGCCAGTCCAGCCAACATCGATCTGATCGGCAGGGGCACCCTCGGCGGTGTGCTGCACGGGTTGTTGTACCAACCTTCGAGCAATAACTATATCAGCGACACGGGTACGCTTTACACCCAGAGCCAACTGCAGGCCCTGGTGCGGACTGGCGATACGTTGAGCATTATGGGTGTATACCCGGGGACAGGCTCAGCGAAATAACTTTTCGGCCCATTCTGGCGCTGCCGAAAGCTCTGTGCGCGGGTCATCGTGAAGACCACGAACTAAAGGACTAAAGGAGTAATACCATGCAAAACCATTCTGCAATCCTCTGGCGGCAAGTAACTGGCGCGCTGGCTCTAGCAGGGCTTGTGTGGGCGGCAGCGGCTATTGCGGCGCCACCCGCGCAGGCGCAGACTTATAGCGTACTGTATAGCTTCAAAGGAGGAACGGCGGACGGGGAAAATCCCGAGGCCGGTCTACTCATGGACAAGGCAGGCAACCTCTACGGCACTACTGTCGAGGGTCCTCAGTGCAGCCCTGCCCCGTGTACTAATTTCTCGGGAATAGTTTTCAAGCTGGGCACGACCGGCACGGAGACTGTGCTGCACAAGTTCACGGGTTTCTTGCCGGCGAGTCCGGACGGCGCGAACCCCTACGGAGGCCTGATCTCGGACTCGGCAGGCCATTTCTACGGCATGTCTAGCGCTGGCGGCACATCGCACAGCGGAGTCGTGTTCAAGGTGGGATCGACCGGAGAGACACTGGTGCATACCTTCACGGGACCTCCGGGAGATGGCGCATTCCCCTACGGATCCCTGACCCGGGACTCGACAGGCAACCTCTACGGCACGACTAGCGCTGGCGGCGCATCGAACAGTGGAGTCGTCTTCAAGCTGGACACGACCGGCACAGAGACAGTCCTGTACAGCTTCAAGGGCGGTGCGGATGGAGCGTTCCCCTACGGAAGGCTCCTCCGGGACTCGGCAGGCAGCCTCTACGGCACTACTCCCGCGGGCGGCATTATGAGCGGCAACTGCTTTCCCTACGGCTGCGGAGTAGTGTTCAAGGTGGATACGACCGGCACGGAGACTGTACTGTACAGCTTCACCGGAGGTGCAACCGACGGGGCGTACCCCTATGCAGGTCTCATTACAGACTCGACCGGCAATCTCTACGGCACTACCTACAATGGCGGCGCCGGCGGATGTAGCAATGGCTGCGGAGTGGTGTTTAAGCTGGCTCCTGGCACCGGCGTGTTGACTTTACTGCACAGCTTTGCAGGATATCCAACGGACGGTGCGTTCCCCTATGCAGGTCTGGTCCGCGACTCGACTGGCAACCTCTATGGCACTGCCGTATATGGCGGAGCTTCGAACAACGGAGTGGTGTTCAAAGTGGACACGACTGACACGGAGACTGTGCTGTACAACTTCACGGGAAAGACGGACGGGGGAGTCCCTCGCGCACCTCTGACACTGGACTCCAAAGGCAACCTCTATGGCACGGCTTATAGCGACGGCGTCTTCGGCAAGGCATGTGGAGGGAGTACAGAGGACAGTTGCGGAGTAGTGTTCAAGCTCACACGGTGACGGAGGTATAGGGTAGTGGGGCAGCCAATCTTGGCTGCGGGCCGCCTTTTAGGTGGCCTTCCGCCGGCTTTCAGCCGGCGTCTGGAGATTTGCCATTTCCCGTGGGGCAGATTGGCAATCGGCGCAAACTGACCCACGACCAAAGGTTCCACTCTGAGCGGGAAGGCGCATTCGCGCTTTGGCCCGGGGGCGCAAGCGAAGAGGTGATGTGCAAAATCGTCACCCGTGGCGTATAGCGGAGTGTGTGCCAGTCCAAAAACGGCCAACAGGCCTGCGAGATACAGAGATTTATGGCGCATCTTGAGTGCTTCGAGATCCCCGATCAATCGATCTTGTAGGGGCCGGCTGCCGCACCCAACGGGCTGAGCGTACCATCGAAAGACGGCTGAGCGCCAAACTGGGGCGATTCGGCCAACGATCCCGGCCTCCCGCCGCGAAGTCAAATCCGAACCGGCCCACTCCCGGCGTGCCCTGCGCAGCCCCCAACTCAAGACCTCGGACCGTGAATGGCGGTAACGCCGATAGCTCCGGTGCTTCTAGAACCCATAATCTCCGCAGGGAGGTGACCAGGCAAAGACTGGCAACCCAGCCCGCCGAAGGTTCGCAAACGCACGTTGCAGCGAACGGCCCTGTCTCCCGTCGGCCTTGTGCTGTGTTGCGTTTGACTTCCTTGGCGAGTCAAATGCCTGAGAGCAGGGTTCAGATAAATGGAGGTTTGCAAAAAGAGCGCATGAAATCCCGATCGGATCTACATCCCTTCCTGAAGACAATTCCTTTCGTTTTAGCGCTGGTTGTGGGCGTACGGCCCCTCGCTTCCCAGCAGCAAACGACGCAGCAGTTCATCGCGTCGGTGAATTCCGCCCTCAAACCTTTGCTCAGCTTGGCGCCCGGGCCGACGCCCATCATTATGGCCGCCAATCTGGAATTTGCACAGGGATCGTTCATTTCCGGCATAGACACATCCGTTCTGCTGGACTACGTGGACGGCTTGAAAGCCGTGGGGGTCCAGCGCATCGATATCAACCCGGGGTATCTTTCCCTGAACGACGGTGCGAGCGTGGTGGCCAAGTATGACGCGGTGGTGCAGCATATCCGGCGGCTTGGTCTTATGCTGACGATCAACGTGGTATACGTCAAGACGCAGCAGCCGAACATCACGACCTTTCAACAGTTTCAAACCGCCGCGGTGACGGGAGCGCGACAAATAGCAGCCCGCTATCAACCCGACAATTTCGTGATCGTACATGAGCCCGACACTATGGCCGCTCGCATGGGCATCCCGAACACCGTGCAGGACTGGGACGGTTTCATTCGGGCGGTGGCCCCCCTCGTCAAGCAAAGTTCGCCGCACACGCGGCTGGGCGCGGGGTGTTTTTATGCCCCCGCCGGGCCCGGTACGCAATCTTTTATCGATCAGGAAAACGCGTATTTTGTGGACTTTGCCACCATACCCGACCTCGATTTCCTGACCATGGACATTTATAACGTCGGCACCTTTAACCAGTATCAGCAGTGGGCGCAGGTGGCCCATTCCGCGAAGGACCCCACCCACCCGAACGGCAAGGGCGTGTATATCGAGGAAACCTGGATACCGCATTATCTTGCGAACGGGTTGCCGTCGAACTGGCTGTCGGGGAGTCTCGATACGGAGTCTACCTTAGGGCCGGTTGACAGCGCTCTCGCAAGCTTGTTTCCCCCTTGGATTCAGGCCATGGCGCTGTTTGCCTCCGCCAACGGAATGGAAGCGGTGACGATTTTCACCACGCCGGCATTCTTTCAGTATGGGACTGCTGCAGGCACCGATGCACCCGAGGAAACCGCTTATATCTCGGCGGTGAATTCCGCCATCGCACAAGGCGAGCTCACCCCTACGGGCCAAGCCTACCTGACGTACAGTCAGCAGTTGGGGATAAAAGTAGCCACCAGTCTTTCCAGCGCCAGTTATGCCACGCTCCCCAGCGTTTTTAATCCCAATTGCGGTACTCCAACCGATCCGTGTAATGCGGATGCCACCGTCGCTCCCGATGAGCTGGTGAGCGCATTTGGGGCGGACCTGGCAGCGTCCAGCGCGCCCACGCCGTCGGCTGGTTTTCCCACCACTCTGGCCGGTACTACAGTTACGCTCGTGGACAGCTCGAACACCAGCTACCCGGTGCCCCTGGACTTTGTATCGCCCGGGCAGGTCAACTACGTGGTGCCCTCGGCGGCGCAACCTGGGGCGGCTGCCCTAACCATTACTAGCGCGGACGGTACAAAAACGACCGGCGTGGTCCTGGTTGCGGCGGTCGACCCTGGCCTGTATGCCGCCAATGCCACTGGCAAGGGCGCCCCGGCTGGCTTTGCGGTTTGCGCGGGTATCTGCGCAGGGTGGCCTGGACCGCCAAACCAATATGGGCAATTCGTGCAGGATCTTTCCAAGCCCATCAGCCTGAGGGTGGCCACCGATACGGTAGTGCTAGCGCTTTTCGGCACTGGCCTGCGCCACGTGGCTTCGCCATCCGCCGTCACCGCGACGATCAACGGGCAAGGCCTGCCGGTGCAGTTCGCCGGAGCGCAGGGCCAGTTTACGGGGGAGGATCAGATCAACGTGCAGCTCCCGTACAACCTTTCGGCCAGCGGCATGGTCAACTTGGTCCTGACCACTACGGTGGATCAGGGTGCCTTGGCGCTATACGACACCGATATCACCCCGTCGTCGAACACCGTAACCATCGACATTGAATGAACCCGCGCGGCGCTGGCGCGCGCGCAGTTCGGTCGATTCACAGCACCAGGCGCAGCGAAGTCGGTTCCTCGTATGGTGTTTTGATGGCTCCCGGTCCGATAGACCCCGTTTCTTCTTGCCGCGGGCCCCACGCTCGATGACCGCAAAGCCGGGCGGGGCCAGGGCGCGCCAATCACCGACCCGAAAAAATTGCGCGATCGCGGCATTTTGCGGAAGGCCTCGGTATCGCAGTGTTCCAGCCTGGAGGCGATTGCCTCGCGTCCGTCGCGGCCGAGATCGGACGCTAGCTATAGCTACTTTCCGGCGCGACCTGGCCCCCCTGCTGACCGGCCAGACTGGTTCCCTTTAACCCGGCGCTAACACCCGTGTGGCATAATTGTACTGATGTTGAACCGGGTGGGGAGTTCCCGCCAGCAGTTTTTCCCGCTCGCCACTGAACAAGGGAGTCCTGCGTCCGTGGCTGCGTGTCCAGGCAGCGCCGAAGATGATCGTTTCTCAAACACCATTGCGCATTAGCTTCGCGGGAGGCGCGACCGATTTCGCGCGTTACTATCGAGAGCACGAAGGCCTGGTGGTCAGTGCGGCGATCGATAAATATATCTATGTAATCGTGTCGCCGCGTTTCGACGACCTGATTTACGTCAGCTATTCCAAGAAAGAGATCGTCAACAAGGTTAGCGACCTGCAGCATGAGCTGGTTCGCGAGGCGCTGGTGCGCACGGGCATTCAGGCGGCCGTCGAGATCACTATGCTGGCCGACGTGCCGTCCGAAGGGTCCGGCCTGGGGTCCTCCAGCAGCGTGGTGGTCGGCTTGTTGCATGCTTTGTACGGCTACAAGGGCGAGTTGGTGACCGCGGAACAACTGGCCCGGGAAGCCTGCGAGATCGAGATTGAGCTTTGCGGCAAGCCCATCGGCAAGCAGGACCAGTACATCGCGGCGTACGGGGGGATCTGCGAGTTTCGCTTCCGGAAGGACGATAGCGTCGGTGTGCGGCGGTTCCAAAGGCGGCCCGAGTTGTTCCATAACCTGAACAGCCAGATTATGCTTTTCTACACCGGGCGCACGCGCAAGTCGGCGGCCATCCTGGCGGTGCAGGACGGCCGCACGGAGATCAATGTGAAACAGCTCCATAGCTTGAAGGAGCTAGCCGGACGAGCCGGGGAAGCCCTGGATCGCGGGCGGCTGTGGGAGCTGGGACGGGTTTTGCACGACGGTTGGATTCTGAAGCGCGAGCTTGCCGACGGCATCAGTAATCCCGAGATCGAAGACATGTATCAGAAGGCGCTGGCCGCCGGCGCGCTGGGTGGAAAGATCTGCGGCGCCGGGGGTGGAGGCTTTCTGTTGCTCTATTGCCACCCCGCCCACCAGCAGGCCGTACGGAAGGCTCTGGAGGATTATCGGGAGCTGCCCATATCCGTGGAACCGGATGGCAGCAAGATTATTTTTCAACAGAGAAGGGTGGGACACCAGTTGGTCGAGTGTCCAGCCGAGTTGGAAGTTGCTGGTGGCACAGGCCTTAGCCCGTGAAAGGCTAGCTAGTCTTGTCTTTAATTTTAATTCTGCATATATGCGAATTCTGATCACAGGCGGCGCCGGCTTCATCGGCTCCCATACAGCCGAGGCGCTGCTGGCGCGCGGATATGATGTTCGGCTCCTGGATAGTCTCGAGCCCCCCGTCCATGTAGGCGGCTGGCCGGCATACTTGCCCGCGGAATTTGAACGCATGCGCGGTGACGTGCGGGATCCGGATGCGGTGGCCAAAGCCTTGGCCGGCGTGGACGTGGTCTATCATCTGGCGGCTTATCAGGACTATCTGCCGGACTTCAGCCGTTTCATCAACGTCAACGCCGCCAGCACGGCCCTGATATACGAGATCATCGTGAGCCAAGGGCTGCCTGTCCGCAAAGTGATCGTAGCTTCGTCGCAGGCCGTGCTGGGCGAAGGCCTGTATCACTGCCCAAACCACGGGCAGGTTCTCCCGGACAGCCGTTCCCGGGAGCAACTCGAGGCTGGCCTTTGGGACCTGCCGTGTCCACACTGCCAGGCAGCCATGACACCGGTCCCGGCCACCGAGCTGGTGGGTAATCCGCAGAATCCCTATGGCATATCCAAACAGTGCCAGGAGCGGATCGCCATCCATCTCGGCCGGCGCTATGGGATTCCTACGGTGGCCCTGCGCTACTCTATTGTGCAAGGCCCGCGGCAGTCTTTTCGAAACGCCTACTCCGGCGCATGCCGCGTATTCAGCCTCTCCTGCTATCAGAAACGGCAGCCGATTGTTTATGAGGATGGGCGGCAACTCCGGGATTTCGTTAACATTCAAGATGTGGTCGCGGCCAACCTGCTGGTCCTGGATCGTCCGCAAGCCGATTATCAAGTCTTCCATGTAGGCGGCGGGACCCACTATACGGTGCTGCAGTTCGCGCGCATCGTAGCGGACGCCTACGGGATGGAGTTTGCGCCGGTGCTGGATGGCCGCTTCCGGTTTGGAGATACCCGGCACGCCATCTCGGACATATCCGGAATTCGCGCACTGGGCTGGCAGCCGAAGGTTCCCGCGGCGGAATCCGTGCGCCAGTACCGGGAATGGCTGCTGTCGGAGGTTCCCGCGACCGACATTGTGGGCGAGTCGCAGGAACGTATGAAGAAGCTGGGGGTGATCGGCTATGCCGTAAGGTCCGAAGGGACCCCTCCCGGCCAATCGCAGGCTTGAGCGAGGACTGCGGACCAAGCCGGACCAACACTGTTCACTTAGGTGGGACAGGCCTCCTGGCCTGTCCTTCTTTGTGTTACAAATGCGTCGTGAGCTATTACGAACGGCATCTGTCCATCATCCCCGACCGGCACTGGTTTGCACCAGAGCCAACTGGGGCGTTGCGGCCTGCCAGGCCTCCGCGGTAAGCCGCCGAACTGTTCCTTTCAGAAACGGAACCTGCTTCTGCTGCGGCTTCAGCTCCCATCGGCGGCGAGTCGCTTTTGCGAAAACGCGTGGTCAATCGCGCGATACACCACCCATGGCAATAGGCGCTGCAGCAGGATCGCCATCTTAGTGGGCCACGGCATAATGTGGCAGCGCTTGCGCCGATAGGCGGCAGACACGATCTGCCGGGCAGCTTGATCCGGAGTTAGCGCGATCCACGCGATCCATTTGGGCGGCGGCCGCCGCACAGGTGTGCTGTTGTAGATCTCCGTCCTGACGAATCCGGGCATGACGTGCGTCACGCTGATCCCGTAGGGTGCCAATTCGTGGCAGAGGCCGTCGGAAAGACCATTCAAGGCGAACTTGCTCACGCAGTATGGCGTGTCTCCGGGAACGGAAACCATCCCGAGCAGGCTTCCGATCAGCACGATGCGGCCGCGCGTCTCCTGCAGGGCCGGTAGTGCGGCCATCACGGTCCGGAGAGCACCGAAAGTGTTTGTCTCCAAATGCTTGCGGTAATCATCCAGGGTCAGATCGAGGATCCGGCCTCCTGCTAGGATGCCGGCATTAGCCACTGCCACATCCAGCCGGCCAAATTCTCTGCGGGCCAGATCCACCGCCCGTTCCAAGTCGCCATCCCGGGTCACGTCGCCTGCCACTGCCACCGAACGCCGGCTGCCGGTGGTCAGTTCCGCCGCCAACGCCTCGATTCGCTCGACTCGGCGCGCCACCAATACCGTGCGCGCGCCTTCGCGCGCGAATTCCCGTGCCAGACTCGCGCCAATACCGGAAGAGGCGCCGGTAATCAGTACAACCTGTCCGTCGAATCTGTGCCGCCCGGAAGTCGCCATGGAAACACCATTCTCGCATTGAGCGCAACCATTCACACGCCAGCCCAAGAATGGCTGCTTAACCGCAGGAAAGCGGGGCGGCCCAAGACCAGTTCGCCGCAATGGTCACATCTCCGGCCAATACAGGCCAATTCTGAGGGTCATCCCTCGCCACGGGGAAACGAGGCTTCAGATGTCCTACCTGAACAGCATGTACCGGAATACCTGAAAGGGCAAGGGCCGTGCTCTCAATCCCGAATCCTAGCTGTTCTTGCGGCGTCCGGTCCGGCCGTTCGGCCATCGGATGCGACGGCAAGATCCACCGATATACGGATGATGTCGGCCGAAGCGAGCTGCTGGATAGCAGAGGCATCGCCCGGCGAGGATTGGGACCCGCCGCCACCTGTTGCCTGGCCCCGAGCGGCGCGACCAGCAAGGGCGTTCACTGTTTTGAACGGCTTGATCAGAACGCTGCGGCCAGGAGGTAGCAGCGGGGACTGGGGTTCAGGAAAGGAGTGATAGAAGAAGTTTCGTACTAATATTACAGACCGCTGGCGCAGGCTTTGCGAGCGAATGCCTGTTCCTCGCGCGGTAATTATGGTGACAGCTTCGCTCCAGGTTGCCGCCCATCGTATTTCCTGCTGTATTAGCCCGAATGTGGCCTCGTTGTTCAGGACAATGCTTGACTTCATCGCATATCGTCCGTGGTCTCCGATTAGGATTGCTTGCCGGAATCTCCGGGGCAAGCTACTCCTTCTGTTGTGTCCTCCAGCGCCGGGCGAGAGGCCACAACAGAAGAAGGAATGCCGATGCCGTCAGATTTGAGAGAGGCGCAGCGCATGCTCGACCTGTTCTGCAGCGTTGGCGCACGCAGTTTCGTCGTCACGAAAACAGAACTCGAATGGCCGGGCCATAAGAAAGCAAAGTGGGGCCGGACCTATTCGGTAGCCGAACTGCGCGGCAAACTAGCTGGTATGGTCCGCACCGCGTCGATCCGCACACCTTACCGCCTCGATGATGGCCGAATCGTAATGGCCGGCGAGAACCTCATCGTCCGCCCGACGGGGCCGGAAGTGCGATTCGTACAGCTCGATGACTTAAAGCCGGACTTGCTGTCTCGCCTCCGGCCGGCTGCCTTCTTGGTCCATGCCACCAGCCCCCATAATTATCAGGCGTGGATCGCTGTTTCCGATGCCCCACGGGGCAAGGAGCAATTCAAGGAGTTCGTGCGTCGTATCCGAAGGGCCGTGGGCGGAAACGACAAATCTGCGTCTCATGCGACTCGGCTGGCTGGCACTGAAAACTTCAAGGTCGATTACCATCCTAATTTTCCGGTCGTGACGATCGAACAGGCGGTAGCGGGCCGCGTGATGACACAGTCAATGCTTCAGGAGATCGGCCTGCTGGCTGGACCGAAGCCCTCCCCGGTAGAGGCCGTTAAGAAATACGCGCCCCACCGTGCTTCGCCGAAAGGCGAGCGTCGCTGGCCGAGCTATGAAATGTCGCTTGCCGGAGCACCGCTAAATGCAAAGGGAACCGGCCCGAGTCGAAGCCATGCCGACTTCTGGTGGTGCAAGCTGGCAGCGCAAAGGGCCTTCAGTATAGAGGAAATCGCTGCAGAGCTGCCGAATGTGAGCCAAAAGGCTCGTGAACGGATCAGGGACGGAGATCCAGGCTACGTCTTGAAGACCGCTGAGAACGGCGCAGCCGCAGCAGCCAGAGGGCGGCAGAGGAGCCGGGCCTAAATTCCTGGCTCCCGAAAGAATGAACGATACAAAGAGTCTCCCCTCTAAACAAGAAACCCGTTCAGGCCGAATCGCCCGAATCGGACTGCCATCATCCGGCTCTCGCCCCTCATCGCCTTGGGCTTTTCGCATAACGTCGGGTCAACACGCGAACCTTCAGCGTAAGAAAGATGGTGTAGGCGAGCAGCACAATCGTCGAGATGGCTCCGATCTTCAACGAATACGGCTGCCATCCTGTGTTGCCCAACTGCGACGCGTTGACAAAGAATCCGATCGCCGAAGCGCTTGCCGCACAGATCGGGAAAAGATAGCGCGCCCCCTGCAGGGGAGCGGCCCATAAGTCCGACGCCCGGCCTGCGTCCTCCCAGCTCAGCAGGTGCGGATAGGTTTCGCCGGCGGCCGGCGCCACCTTTGTGAGCAGCGTGCGTATCCGGGTCGAAATGACCGTGCTGATATGCTCACTGATGTGGAACACGACGTTCACGTAGTGCAGCTGCATCCACGCAATCAGATAAAAGCCGTACGAGGCAAGCAGGAAGAGATACGCAGCGCGGTACTGGATGATGAATGGCGCGCCGGCAATGAGAATTCCAGCGGCCGTCAGCGTCAGACTCGTGGTCAACTGTGATGCCGAGAGGATGGCCACGATCTCGGCGCGCAGTGCCTTGTACTCCTCCAGCTGAATACTAATTTCCAGTTTGAGCTTTTCCGAGGCGGTTGCGTCTGGCACGGGCTTATCCCTGGCTGAATCATTCCCCTGCGAGCCGGAGCCGTGCAGATCGTGCTTGCCTTTGGCGGTCTGCTTTGCTGCCATATGGGTCCAGGTTAATGAGGAGTGACGGGAGCACAGCGTCGCCACGGCGGCATCGCAAATCTTCCCACAGAGAGTATACCCCACTCTTCATTCGGGGATTATGCACGCAATGGGTGCATTGAGGCTACCAAAACACACTTGACGGTTGCAATTCCTCGCTTATACTCGCGCGGCCAACAACAACCATTGGAGGAAAACATGGCACAGTCTACTGCACAACGCGTTGAAGATGGGGGCGGTTACCTCTCGGTTCCGGCGGCGTCAAATCTCGCGAACCAGCAGTTTACGTGGGCTGTCTGGGTAATTTAACGCAGAGTTCTCAGGGGCTCCAAATGGGTCGCTCTCCCCTACGTCAGCCGCGCCTCATTTCCTGGTGCATAATCCAGGTACTACGGTCCGAGTCCCAAGTTTAAGGCTGAAGCGGACGTCGAGCCCNNGAAGCGCCGGGCCGCCATTGTTGGTAACGACGACCGAATACGGGAGAGCCTCCGTGATTTCAGGTGAGACGCCAGAGCCGATGGCGGTGTTCACCTTTGAAGCGAAGCCTTCATCGGTGCTCGGCGTGATCTGAAGCCACGCCAAGGGCGAATCTACAGTAATCACTGGCACACCTTGAACGTTCGCCATGCGGCTTGTAATCAGCATAGCAACCGTGAACGCACTGCAAACAATCGCGATGCCTCCGCCGATACGAGCTAGGCTCTCCAGGCGCTCCCCGAAGAGGCAATGGGGAAAACAAAGATTGATTTTCTTGCGCATCAATCAAGGGCATCTCCTTGTTTCTTTCGGTATCGGCTAAGCACAACCGACCCGCCGATAGCCGGAAGCCGTCGTGGGCATGAAGCCACCTCCTGATTCACAACCTGCAACCCTAGCGTTACATTTCGGCTACGGCTACTTACCTCAGATAATCAGAGCCGTTAGTACGTTAACTCTGTCGTTGTTTCTGCGTCAGGTATTTTTTCGCACGGCCGCGCGGATTTTTATGTTTATTTGTGGCCGAGCCCTGATGAATAAATGATGAGGAAACAGTACCAGCGCACGGATTATCCCGTGCTGGTAGCGGATAAAGCTCAAAACCCGCTTCGTTCACCTGGGCAAACGCTGTTTGAGCAATTCTTCCTCGCGCTGACGCAAGCTCTCAAAGAACACTGCCCCGTCAATCGGCTTGACGTTGCCGCTCTTGAGGTCCTCATAGCGGTTATCGAGCATCCCGCGTACTTGTGCCCGTTCGTCAAAGTATGGCCTTACGCCGTCTGCGGCTCGCAATCCATGAAGTAGTACCCGATCATGTGGCACACGTTCATGTGGGCATCCTCGATGCGTCCCATGTGCTGCACCGGGACCTGAATGTTCAACTGGGCCTTGGGTCCCAGCTTTCCGCCGTCGCGGCCCGTCAAGGCGATGGTGCGGCAGCCGATGGAGTTGGCGTAATCCATGGCCAGCACCACATTGGGGGAATTCCCGGAACCGCTGATGGCCATGAACAGATCGCCCGGCTGGGCAAAGTTCTTGAGCTGCTCGGCAAATATCACGTCATATCCTACATCGTTGGCGTAGGCCGTGATGGTGGGAAGCTGATCGGTCAGGGCCATGATGCGAAAGCGCGTGGAGCGGTTGAAGCTGCAGCCCTTCACGATATCGCAGGCGAAGTGCGAAGCGGTGGCGGCGCTGCCGCCATTGCCGCAAACGAATATATGCCGGCCGGTGTCCCGGGATTCCTTGAACCATTCGATGGCCTGGTTCACCTTGTTCAGGTCGATGGACTCGATGGCTTTCAGCAGTTCGGCTCGGTATTGCTCAGGGAAAGACATATACCCTCCAATGTTAATCAATGCTAATCCAATCTCTTCCGGAAACTACTCGCGCTCAGCCCCATAACGATAGTGCCGTAGACCAGCAGCGTGAGCATCTGCGGCCAGAGCACCGAAATGCCCGTGCCCTTCAGGAAGATGCCGCGCACGATCTCGATCAGGTAACGCAGCGGATTCAAGTAAGTGAAATACTGCACCGCTATAGGCATGTTGCGGATAGGATAGGCGAAGCCGCTCAGCATAAACGTGGGGATGGCGATCAGGGAGGAAGACATGATGGCCTGCTGCTGGGTGCTGGCGATGGTCGAAATAAACAGACCCATGCCCAGGCTGGTCAAGAGAAACAAGGCGGCGCTGAGCAGCAGCACCAGCGGGTTGCCGCGGAAGGGGATGCCAAAGACTACTAGTGCCGCGGTGGTCACCAGCACCAAGTCCATCATCCCCACCAGCGCCGCGGGAATCATCTTGCCGATCATGAGTTCCATGGGGCGGATGGGCGTCACCATCAATTGTTCCATGGTGCCGATCTCTTTTTCGCGTACGATGGCCAGGGCGGTGAGCATCACGGTCACCACCATAATCAGGTTACAGATCACGCCCGGCACGAAGTAATTGCGGCTCCTCAGATCGGGATTGAACCACACCCGCGCGCTGTCGGTAATGCGCGGCGCTTTCAGGCTCATAGTTCCCATTCCCGCGCGGGCCATCATTCGCGACTGTATTTGCGGGCTGGCCACGCTGGCCGAATAGGCGGCCACCAATTGGCTGGTATAGGCCGAAGCCAGCGCTGCGGTGTTGGAATTGGTGCCATCCACCAGGATTTGCGCCGCCGTGGGACGGCCGAGCAGGATATCGCGGCCAAACCCGGGCAGCACGCGCACCACCAACTGCGCCTGTCCGCGGTCCAGGACATCCTGGATTTCTCTTTCATTTTGCGGCAGGGCGGTCAGCAGGAATCGTCCCGATCCCTGGAAGTGGGCCAGCAGGTCGTGGCTTTGCGGCGATTGGTCCATGTCCATCCAGGCCATGCGCAGGTTGTCCACGTCCAGATTGACCGCGTAGCCGAAGATGATGAGCTGAAAGAGGGGCGGCACGAACAGAGCGATGCGCGTGCGCCGGTTGCGGAACAACTGGCTCAGCTCTTTGCGAACGATGGCGAAAATGCGTTCTCTCATATTGGTGACTTATGCCAGCTTCTGTCTCATCCTACGCTCCGCCAGCCAGAACACGATGGCGGAAAAGCCCACCAGAAACAGCACTTCAACCCACAACACGCGCAGGCCCACGCCTTTCAAGAAGATGGCCCGGACGATGGTGACGAAATAACGCGCCGGCACCACGTGCGTGATGATCTGGATGGGTACGGGCATGTTCTCAATCGCGTAAAGGAAGCCCGACAACATGAACGAGGGCAGGAACGTGGTGACGAGCCCCAACTGGAAGGCAAACAACTGGGAGCGGGCCAACGCCGAAACCAGGATGCCCCAGAAGAAGGCTCCCGAAAGAAAGATCATGGTGGTCAAGGCCAACACCCAGGGGCTGCCGCGGAAAGGCACGCCGTACACGAAAATTCCCACCAGCACCGCAATGGTCGTATCCGCCAGGCCGACCACAAAAAAAGCGAGCATCTTGCCCATTACGATTTCCGCGGCGCGCACGGGAGTGGAAAGCAGTTGCTCCATGGTGCCCATCTCCCACTCGCGGGCTATCGTGAGCGAAGTCAGCAGCGCGGCAATGACCATCATCATGGCGGCGATCAGGCCCGGCACGATGTAGTTCGTGGATTCCAGGGTGCTGTTGTACCAGATGCGCACGCGCGCATCCACGGGGGAAACCAGCGGTATACCGGCGCGGCGGTCCTGCCCATTGGAGCGCACCTGCAGGGCATAGTTTTGTATCAGGCCCTCAACGTAGCTCAAGGCGATGGATGCGGTGTTGGAATCGCTGCCATCCAGCAGAATCTGAATGTTGGCCTTACCTCCGGCATTCAGGCGCTGGGAGTAATCGCGTGGGATCACGATGCCCAAAAGGACCGAGCTCTTGTCGATGTCCTTTTCAATATCGGTATAGCTATTCGTGAATCCCTCGATCTCAAAAAACCGGGAGCCGCGGAAGCGCTCGATGAGGGCGCGGCTGTCAGCGCTGTGGTCGCCGTCGAAGATCAGCGTAGGAATGCGGTCCACGTCCAGCTTGAGCGCGTAGCCGAACAGCAGCATCTGAAACAACGGCAGGAACAGCGCCATGATGAGGCTGCGGGAGTCGCGCAGGATATGGCGGAACTCCTTCTTGAACATGGCATAAGTGCGTCGGAAGCTCACGGGTTTTTTTGTTCCTCCGCTTCAATAAGCCCCACAAAAACGTCTTCCATGGTAGGCTGGATCGGCTCCAGCCGTTTGATCTGAATGTGGCGCTGTTCCAGCACGCGCCGGATTTGTTCCGTGCCGGCGGCCAGATCGGCCACGTTCACGTGCAGGCCGGCGCCGAAGACGGCCACGTCCAACACGCCCGGCTCGGATTCCAATGCGCGCATGGTTCCCAGCAGATCGGAGGTCTCGAG
Source organism: Bryobacterales bacterium (assembly GCA_003132865.1). The sequence goes on along the minus strand of PKYZ01000636.1, from coordinate 744 downwards.
CTGCAACAGCTTGTGCGAGTGCAGGTCGCGTTTGAGCGCATCCGGCACGCCCAAAGCGATCAGCTTGCCGCGATAAATCAGCGCCAGGCGATGGCAGTACTCGGCCTCGTCCATGTAGTGGGTGGTGACCAGAATGGTTTGGCCGCCTTCGGCAAGCTGGTAGATCAGGTCCCAGAAGCTGCGGCGCGCGATGGGATCGACGCCCGAAGTGGGTTCGTCCAGAAACAGAATGCGCGGAGAATGTACGATGGCGCAGCCCAGGGCCAGGCGCTGTTTCCAGCCGCCGGCCAGCAGCCGCGTGATGGTGGTGCGCCGGTCCGTGAGACCCGCTATGCGCAGCACGTATTCTTTGCGTTCCGCGCGCAGGTGCTTGGGAACGCCATAAATCCGGCTGAAGAAATCGATGTTCTCTTCCACGGCGAGGTCGTCGTAGAGGGAGAACTTCTGCGACATGTAGCCGATATTCTTGCGGATTTCTTCCGGATTCTTGGTCACGTCGAAGCCGGCCACCGCGCCCCAGCCGGAAGTGGGCGTCAGCAGCCCGCAGAGCATACGGATGACGGTGGACTTGCCCGCGCCATTGGGGCCCAGGAAACCGAAGATTTCGCCCTTATGTACCTGGAAGGAAACGTGGTCCACGGCCACGAAGTCGCCAAAGGTCTTGACCAGATCGCGGATTTCGAGGGCGGGGCCGTTTTGTGCGGCGGGGGTCATAGTGGTTTCCTGGTGGGGCAGGACTCCAGT
>PKYZ01000858.1 GCA_003132865.1 Bryobacterales bacterium | reverse complement strand
TCGCCGTTGGTGGACTTCACTTCCACCACGCCCTCGCCCACTTCCAGGATCGAAATATCGAACGTGCCGCCGCCGAAATCGTACACGGCGATGGTCTCGTTCTTCTTCTTGTCCAGGCCGTAGGCCAGCGCCGCCGCGGTGGGCTCGTTGATGATGCGCATCACTTCCAGGCCCGCGATTTTACCCGCGTCCTTGGTGGCCTGCCGCTGTGCGTCGTTGAAGTAGGCCGGAACCGTGATCACGGCCTGGGTGACCTTGCCGCCCAGGTACGCTTCGGCGGCCTCTTTCAGCTTGACGAGGATCATCGCCGAGATTTCCGGCGGTGAATACTTCTTGCCGCTAACGTCCACGCGCGCATCGTTCGAATCGCCGCGCACGACCTTGTAGGGGACCATCTTCATTTCTTCGGTGACTTCGTCATAGCGCCGTCCCATGAATCGCTTGATCGAGAAAATCGTGTTCTCGGGATTGGTGATGGCTTGCCGCTTGGCGACTTGCCCGACCAGCCTTTCCCCGCTCTTGGTGAACGCCACAACGGATGGCGTAGTGCGGTTGCCTTCCTGGTTGGCAATTACGGTCGGCTGCCCGCCTTCCATCACGGCGACCACGGAGTTCGTGGTTCCCAAGTCGATGCCTATAATCTTTCCCATGTTTCTGAAATCCTCCTGATACTCATTAGTACACTCTCATTATTAAACTTTAGTGTGTTATTGTCAAGTCGCGCAAAAGAATGCCGCAAGAATAGCAGCTAAGCCATTTATTTCCAATCGATAAACGCCGCTTGGGCGCGGTCGAGCAGGACTTGTAACAGGGCCGGATGCCCGTCGAGCGGCGGAGTGACGCGGATCTCCACATTCTGGTGGACTTGGGCCAGTTGTGCCACGATGGCTGGCAGGTCGCGCTGCAGATGGATTCCGAGCGTCAAGAAGTAAGGGACCACCAGGATTCGGGTCACGCCGGAACCGGCCAGACGCGCCACGGCCTCGGCCAGGTTGGGTTGAGCTTCCAGAAATGCGGTCTCAACGCGTTCAAACGCTCCGGCGGCTGCCGCCGCTTCCGCCACGACTCTGACGGCTTCGTTGGCGGATGGGACGCTGGACCCGTGCGCAAAGATGACAATTCCGCTACTCACAGCTACTATGAGCATAGCAATATGTTAAAAAGACTCATGGTGGCGCTGGTCGGCATGGCGATGGGTGGACTTGCCGGACTGGTAGTCGCGCTGATGGGCGCGGGAAATTTGGCGATCATCCTGGGAGCGGCCCTGGGAGGCTTGGTGTTCTCCGTCGCCGCCCCGCGCGTTGGACGAGCCGCCTGATCGCAAATTGAGAACGGAGGAACTATGGCTTTCTGTCCGAGTTGTGGCGCCGCAGTCGAAGGGCGCTATTGCGCGAAGTGCGGGACGGCGGTGGATCCCGCCACGCCCCCGGCCGCATCCCCGGCCGTCAATCTGCCGGCGGTGTCGGCTCCCGGATTACCGGAGAATACCGCGGCGGCTCTTTGTTACTTGTTGGGACTCGTAACGGGGATTATTTTCCTGGTTCTGGAGCCCTACAACAAGAACAAGCTGATTCGCTTTCACGCTTTCCAGTCAATCTTCCTGCATGTGGCCGTGATCATCGTCTGGGTTGCGCTCAGGACCGTTCTTCCCTTGGTCGTTTGGTATTTGATTAGCCTGATCGACCTGGCCTTCTTCATTCTGTGGATCTACATGCTCATTCAGACCTATCAGGGGAAGAAGATCGTGTTGCCGGTCATCGGCGATCTGGCGGCGAAGCAGGCGTAGGCGGCTTGGCGTTTTAGGCAGTGTCAAGACCGCTCTTGGCCGCCTTCTGCGCGGAGTATACCAAGTCCCGAAACACCGTTGCTTCATAGCAGGACTTCGCGCCGCGCTTCTTGAGGATGTCTGGCAGGACCGTCTTGACGTCGTGGTAGACGGCCAGCAGTTGTCTCATTTCAGGCTGGCGATGTTCAGCGACGAGCGCATTCGCGATTTCCCTAAGGACGCCTCTGGGCCCTCCACCGTGGCTATACACGTCCGAGCCGGCGAGGTCGCCTAAAGACTTTAGAACGCGGCGGTAATTCTTCTCGAAAATGCACCAGGTATGCTGCTTCGGGTTCCTATACGAAGCCATGACGGTGAGTCCTAGTTCAAAAGGCATATTCATACGGGGCGTCTGCGGACGGCGAAGGTCTAGTTCCACGCGCGAAAGATCGTGAAACGAATACTGGCAACTGAGGATCAGTTCGATTATTCGATCCAAGCGTCGTTCTCCCCCGGGCAGTTCAAGCGCAACTCGGGGAGTCAGTCCGAACGAGCAAACTCCCGAGATGTAGGCAAGATACAGCGGTGCAAACTGCAGGTCGTACGGGAAGTTGAGAAAAACCGAAGTTGGCTGCGGTTCACCGGGCGCGGGGTCGTCTACGATCATTTCGCCCATTTCGCGGCGCGCTCGTCTTGCTCAGCCGCATGCGCTTCTGCCGAAAATACTCTTCCATCATACGATCCAGCTCTTTCTGTCGGCGGGCCGAGATGCCCAAAAGGGCTGCCACGGCGTCGTCACTCGGGAATTTCCCGCTAACGACGATCGGTTGACGCTTCGGCATGGTTCCTCCTCTCTTTACAGCATACCCCAACGATCCAGCACCTTGTCCATTTCTTCCCGAACCTGGCTGCGTGCAGCCGCGCGCTCTTGGCCGCCCATGAGCAGCTCGTCGTAGCGTGTATGACGGTGCCGCACCCACGCGGCGACGGCCAGTGCCAGGGCTTGGTCGTCGAGCGCGCGGCCGGCAGCCGAACGGCCCACGCGTCCGCTGCCGCGCGCGGCGGTGTGCGCGGCAAAACCGATGGCCTCCTCAGGCGGGCAGCCAGGGTACAGAGCGCGAATCTTCTCCGCCATCCCCGCGGCGAGTTCGACATCTTCGAACTGGCGCCTCTCCGCATCGCGCGCCTGGCGGGCGGCGCGCAGATCGGCATCGGCCAGGCATTCCTCCTCGGCCTTTTCGAGCGCTTCCGGCTGCACCAGCACGCCCTGACGCTCGTAGCGCCCGCGCGACCGGCTGAACCGCACCACCACCGCCCACAGGCTGCTGTGCTTAGTGGCGCGGCGAGTCAGCGCCGCATCGCCGCTCCCTAAGAACACGAGGTGGTCGAGGTCCGCGCATTCCATGCACAGGGGCTGGTTGCCCTGCATGGTCAGCAGCTCTCCCTTCCACAGTTCCCGATTGCACTGCGAACACTTCGATGCCTTCACGATGGAGAACACGGTGGGCGGCGCCGCCGCGTTGACCTTTTCGCGAAGCTTCTCCAGCTTCTTCTCCGCCAGTTGCGGCGAGACAAAATGCAGGCGAAAAGCCTGTTCCAGCACCGGGAATTGGCTGGCGGTGTGGTATTTCGGCGGCGTGCGGATGAAGGAAGCATGCGGCGGCAGGTCCTCGCGCCGGAGGCTGCGTTCGGCCGCCCATTTCTGAAACATTTCGATCACCTTCAGCAGCTTCTCCGGGCTGCCCTGCACCATTTCATCCAGGTATTGAACGCGCCCGTTATGCCACATCTGCACGTTGTGCAACAGGCCCATGCCGGTCAGAACATCGATGAAGCTGGCGTACTGGTGATCGGCCAGTGCCGTCTCTGCGGCGGTGGTGACTCGTTCAACCAGGTCCATATGGTTATTATGATGAAGTTATGAATGACTTGATTTGCGGACGGCCTGGAACGCCCCGGAGCCGGTGAACCCGGCGGACCTCCGGCGCTACTGGGACTTCACGCAGAAGATTCAGGCGCAGCATCCTCCGACGGCGGCAGGCGCCATCGGGATTGACATCCGTTGCATCGAGGCCGAACTGCCCGGCACCAACGTTGCGGCGGTTTGGGTACGCGCTGCCTCCATGCAAATACTGCAGGTGCATGGCGCACTGAAGGAATGGGAGCATGGCACGGACCTGGACGACGTCGTGTTCCAGGTGGCCGCTACTTTTCCATTTGGCGGAGGTTCGATCAATGCGGAGTCATTCCGGGAACAACTGCGCGTAGCGGCCGGCGCAGCGTAACCGATTCTACATTCGAAGGAACTCCGGCCAACTGCTTCTCGTTTCTGCGATATGGGAATGGCACCTTGCAACTAATCATCGACAAAGTCGGCAAGCTCTACCAAAGCAAGGTTTGGGCGCTGCGGAATTTCAGCCTGGAACTGCGGCCGGGCGTGCTGGGCCTGCTCGGGCCCAATGGCGCGGGCAAGACCACGCTCATGAATATCATCGCCACCATTACGCGCGCGACCGAAGGCACAGTGACCTGGAACGGCGCCGATCTCCAGCGCGAGCCTGATGCGGTACGGGCCGTGCTCGGCTATCTGCCGCAAGACTTCGGCGTGTATCCCAACCTGAACGCGGTGGAATTCCTGGAATACTTCGCCGCGGTGAAGGGACTGGATGCAGCCATCACTCGCCGCCGCATCGACGAGTTGCTGCAACTGGTCAACCTGGCCGACGTGCGCAAGCGGCCCTTGGGCGGCTATTCGGGAGGCATGCGGCAACGCATCGGCATCGCGCAGGCCCTGTTGAACGATCCGCAATTGCTCATTGTAGATGAGCCTACCGCGGGACTGGACCCCGAGGAGCGCGTGCGCTTCCGCAACCTGCTTTCGGACCTTTCCGGCGACCGCATCGTGATCCTCTCGACGCACATCGTGTCCGACGTGGAAGCCACCGCCACGGAAATCGCCCTCATCTCGGGAGGCATACTGGTGGCTCATGCACCGCCCGAAGAGTTGCTCCGCGCGGCCGAGGGCAGGGTTTGGGAGTGGGTCATTCCCAGCGCGGAGCTGAGCGCCGCCAAGCAGCGCTATCTGATCAGCGGCACCATGCGCCGGGCGGATGGCGTCCACGTGCGGCTGCTAGCGGAGTCCGCGCCGGCGGGCGCCGTGCCCGTGGCGGCGACGCTGGAGGACGCGTACCTGCATTGTCTCTCGACTCACCGGACCCATCTCGCGGAGGCGAAGGCCGGATGATGCGCGGCCGCGTGCTATATCATCTGGCCCGCGCCGATTTCCTGGAGCGCGTCCGCCGATACAGTTTCCTGCTCACGTTGGCGTTCGCCGCCGGCCTCGCCGTTCTGACTTATTCGGGGACGATCTCGCTGCAGTTAGATGAATACCGCGGCGTCTACAACTCCGCCTGGGTCGGCAGCATGATGACGCTGGTCAGCACGGCCTTCATCAGCATGGCCGGCTTCTACATGGTGAAGAACACCATCCAGCGCGACCAACAAACGCGTGTGGGCCTGGTGTTGGCCACCACGCCCATGAGCAAGAGCCTCTACACGCTGGGCAAGGCGCTCAGCAACTTCGCGGTTCTGTCTGTCATGGTTGCGGTGCTGGCCGTGGCGGCCGTGATCCTCCAACTGGTGCGCGCGGAGGGAGGCAGCCTGGAACCGGGCAAGCTGCTGGCGCCATTCGTATGGGTGGCGTTACCGGCTATGGCCATGACCGCGGCGGTCGCCGTGTTGTTTGAGACTCTGCCGGTGCTGCGCGGCGGCGCAGGCAACGTGATCTATTTCTTTGCGTGGGCGAGCTACGTGGGCGCGAGCGGCGTCGCGGGCGTGAACGACTATCTGGGACTCGGTTTTTTCATGCGCCAGATGGTAGGTGCGCTGAAACTCATCGATCCGTCTTACAACGGCAACTTCACGTTGCAAGCCGGACCCACCAGCCACGCCACCAGGACATTTCTCTGGAACGGCGTCGACTGGACTCCGCCAGTGCTGCTGGCCCGCCTGCAATGGGTCGTGATCGCTATCGGGATCGCCTGGCTGTCCGCGCTCTTCTTCCACCGATTCGATCCGGCGCGCGAAAGTTGGCGCCGCAAGCGCCGCAAGAAGGCCGCGCCCGAGCCTGTTGAAGATCGGACCGCCACGAATGGCGCACCGGCTGCCAGCGCAGCCGCCGTCCAATTGACGCCGCTGGCGCAGGCGGCCCGCGGCAGCCAGTTCCCGCGCCTGGTTGTCTCCGAACTGCGCCTGATGCTGAAAGGGCGTGGCTGGTGGTGGTACCTGGTTGCCGCCGGCCTGTTCGTGGCCAGCCTGGTAGTGCCGGACGTCCAGGCGCGCCAGGCCGTCGCGAGCTTTGCCTGGCTTTGGCCCGTTCTGATCTGGTCGCAGATGGGGGCGCGCGAGGCCCGCCATGGCACCGAGCCGCTGGTGTTTTCGTGCGCGCACGCGCTCGACCGGCAACTGCCCGCGGTGTGGGTTGCCGGGGTGGTGGTGGCGATCTCGACCGGCGGCGGGTTGGGGATTCGCTTGCTGATCGGCGGCGATGGGTCAGGCTTTTCCGCGTGGCTGGCAGGAGCGCTGTTCGTGCCCACGTTCGCGCTGGCGCTGGGTGTCTGGAGCGGATCGAGCAAACTCTTCGAGGCGTTGTACACGCTGTGGTGGTATGTGGGTCCCATGAACCACACGCCCGGACTGGACTTCACGGGGATGGCGCCCGCGCGGTTTGGGGCGCCGTTCTACCTGCTCGCGACCCTGGCGCTCCTGATGGCGGCGTACGTCGGGCGGCGGGGCAAGTTGGGGTATGCGTGAGAGACAGAAGACAGGAGACAGAAGAGAAGTCAGAAGCCACCCCGCTCAACCACTAGAGGCCGGTAATTCTGTCTTCTGATCTGTGACTCCTCGC
>PKYZ01000583.1 GCA_003132865.1 Bryobacterales bacterium | reverse complement strand
ATCCGCCGCTAGCTGGGTCCCCGTGGGGCCCGTCCGTCCTGTCAACTCCAGTCTCATTCGGCCAGTCACGCGACCGGCCAAATTTCGTCATTGGCGCCCGCAATCAGGCGGCCGAGGCTTGGAGAATTTAGAAAATGTCACACACAGTTGCACGGACTAAGGTTCTGGATAGGTAGCGCGCGCCGGCTGCTGCTGCCTAGTTACGGCCTGAACTATCAGATCTCGGGGGAACCGTTTGGCTCCCACGTGACTAACGTCGCGTTTCACCTGATCAATAGCTGGGAACGTTGCTGCACCCACCCTGCTCCTGTCATTGGATTGCGATGGTGACCGTGTTGGAAGCCGCGCCCTGCATGGAGATTACAACGGGCGCAGCGATGTCCAGGGCCAACTCCGCCGGGACCTGCGCGTTGACTTGGTACAGCCCTACGTAACCGGGCGCAAGGCCGGAGAACGTGACATCGGCCGGCAAACCGCCTATTGTTACCGTCGGAATGACGCTCGTATAGGCGAGCGGGCTCAGTGGAGCGGGCGAACCGGTCGGCGGCTGGTTGCTCACCGGTCCGAGTCCCGTACAGAAGATCTGCAGGACGGTGCTGCCGGGCGTCGCGGGGTTGGAAGAATCGACCAAGTGATAGGACTGGTCGAGGATGGCTCCCTGGCCCGAGCCTTGCGCGTTCATGGTGAAGATCGCCGGCGCGTAGGGCGCGAGATTCACGGTTTGCGCGGCGCCGGTCTGGCCGTTCAGCGTGGCGGCCAGGCTCACCTGGGATTGAAAGGCCAGTTCCCAGGGGACCTGGAAATTGACCTGTCCGCCTGAGACGAAGAACAGCGGCGCCGGCGGGCCGAAATTGAATTGCAACGAAAGGCCGGAGAGGCGGGCCGGCAGCGGCGATTGCGTCGCGCCGAGCGGGGGCACGAAGAAATCGCCGAAGACCGAAGCGATGCTGCCGGGTGCGACTGGCGCTGCGTAGCTGGCGGCGGTCACGAGGCCGCCGGGGTTGATCGAGGGTTGAGGAGCGGGCAGCTTCAGCGCGAAGACCGTGCCGTCTCCGCCGCTTCCGCCACTCTGTGTGGTTCCGTAAAGAGTCCCGTCACTGCCGACTGCCAGGAGTCCGTTCGGCGCGCCGCCGTCGTTCCCACCGGTGAAACTGTGGAGCGTCGCCTTCGTCCATGCGCCGCTGGGTGTCGCGGGCGGTGTCAGCGAGAATAGCTCGCCGCCAGCGGAAGTGGGATTAGTGCACGGGTTAGTGACGCCATAGAGCACGCCGCCGCCGCCGATCGCGAGGTCCCCAGCGGGGCACCCGTCGCTTGCCGTGAAGCTGTAAAGCGTGGCCTCGGTCCAGGCGCCGCCAGCTTTGGCGGGCGGCGTTAGCGAGAACACGATGGCGTTAACGGGTTGAGTGCCGTCATAGGCGGCCGCGGACGCTGCGGTGCCGTACAGCACTCCGTCTCCGCCGGCCGCAACCGATAGCGCCACAGGGAAGTTGCAGAGCACATTCTCGGACCATGGCTGGCCGACGGCGGCGGGAAGCGCCAACGAGAATACCATCCCTATATCGGAACCCCCGTCGGAGAACTCCGCCCCGTACAGCACGCCGCCACCGCCGATGACCACGCCGGAGTTGGACCCGCACGCCGAGACGGCATTGGTGAACCTGTAGACCCTTGTAAAGCTCCACTGGCCGCCAGGCGTCGCCGGAGGCGCTAGTGAGAATACATAGCCGCAGTCGCCGCTCGGTCCGTACTTGCTATTTCCATAGAGAGTCGTCGTGCCGTAAAGGACCCCACCGCCGCCGACCACGACGCTGTTGGGGGCCGGCCCGTCGATGTCGAAGTCTGTTAGCATGGCCTCGGTCCACGCGCCGCCGGGCGTCGCTGGCGGCGTCAGCGAGAACACGGTGCCGCAACCAACTTGGTTTGGGGGGTTTGCGGCGTCGAGGCACTCTCCAGCTCCCCCTTCCCCCGTGGTCCCGTAGAGTATCCCGCCGCTGCCAATGGCGACGCCGAGCGGGAACATCCCGTCGTCCGGGCCGCCACTACCGCTGTTACGGGTGCCCAGGAACCTGTAGAGGAGAGCCTCCGTCCATTCGCCGCCTGCCGCCGCTGGGGGCGTTAGCGAGAACACTGTGCCACAGCATACGCCGCTTCCTTCCGTCCCGGTGGTGCCGTAAAGAACGCCCCCAGCGCCGATCGCCAAGCGGCCGGCAGGAATGTCCGTGAGGTTGTAGAGCGTCGTGAAGGTGGGAGACAGCGTCTGGGCACCTGCGTGAAGCGCGGGGATGAGCAGAACGGCCAGCGCCTGGGCCGCCTGCGACGCCAGTGACCGCATGGTCATATGCATACCTCCTAGCTGGCCCGACCTAGCGAAGAGACGCTGCATGCACGTGAATGATCTTCGCGTCGGGGGGTGGAAACATGGACGCAAACGGGGCAAGCGGCGTGGCCGCGACTCCAACGTCAGTTGCCAGGGCCTGAAATGTTATCGGTGTCGCGGTGAGCGTGGCTCCGGTCGTGTCGGCCAACACCAGCGTCGCGCTGGAGACCGTGACGCTCATGGGAACATTGGTTGGGACGACGGTCCCGTAATCGCGAACCAGGCCATCCGCATAGACCACCGCCAGTGGAAACTGGCCAATCGAGGGGCTGGTCACGAACGCAGAGACGGCTGTGCCCGGAGCAGCTTCCGCCTGCGGCAATAGTTGGTTTGGATCGTGCACTCTCACGATGAAACGTACCCCTTTTTGGAGGGTTAGCGGAACCGGCACTGCCGTAGCTCCGGCAGTGGCGCTTGTTGGGCTGCCCCACTGGCAAGGGTCCAGGTAGAGCGATTGCAGTAGTGGACGGGCACACAGCAGGTACTGCCCTGGAGGCGCGGTAATTGCGAAGTTTCCGCTGCTGTCGACCAGCGACTGGTAGATTCTTGGCATCTGGGAGACGGATGCCGGTTTCAGGATCGCGGTCACTGTGACACCCGTTAGCGGCGCGCCAGTATCGGCCGCCGTTACCGTTCCGGTAAGATTCTGGGCCGCCGCCGAGCCGGCCGCCCAGATCGCGGCGAGAATGGCGCTGGCATGCAAGATCGTTTTCATTTTAGTTTCCTTACGGGCAGCCCGAACCATGGGTGACGCTAATCGAATGGCTCGACGAGGGGACCTGCTGGTGAGAATTCCACACGTCGAAGGTATACTGACCCGGGGGTACGTTCGTGCACCCAATCTGGGCCGCTCGCATCGCTCGCGTCCGTGATCGGCCCGTTGGATCGGCGCGCTCCTAGTTGCGCGGTCTCATGCCGGAACGCCGCTCACCGTCGATCAGGTATTCGGCTTTTTGTCCGTCGCTATCTATATTAGGACCTTTTTATATTTTGTCAACACTTTTAATATGTTATAAGGCACCTGCTGTTCTACCAAAACCCTGCCATAACCAATAACTCATAAAGAATCAGCGGTCCTGGGGTAGTGCTTTCGATTTGAATTTTCCGGATGAAGTTCCTCCGCAGAACTGCCCGCGCGGACGCCGGGTTGCGGTTGCCGGCGACGAGGAGCGAATGCCGGACAAACCTGTAGTCGCTCAGCTCATTGCGCGTCCACGATCCTCGCGGTTGGCGGCGCCTATCTCCGGGGGC
>PKYZ01000204.1 GCA_003132865.1 Bryobacterales bacterium | reverse complement strand
TCCCGCAATTCATCCCTCGCGGGGGCAGCATCATGACGTACAGTTTCTTATTCACGTCCATTCACGTTGCGGAAGGCTTGTCGTGGCTCACTCTTCTGACCATCGCTGTAGGACCTCTCCGATCCTGGCTCCGCCGCCCCACGGTTACGCGAGGACTTGATTGCGGCACCGGAACTGTGCTGATCGGCGCCGGACTCGGTCTTGCCCTCGAGAGGCGCCGCTAGATATTGTGTCATGGGCTGTAAAATATCGTCGCCGTTGGAGCGCATCCCGACCGCGTGCACTCACCCAAAAATGCCCCCGGCTGGTCGGCTCTCCGGTTTGCCGACAAACCAGCAACGTGAAACTTCCCACAACCGGACTTCAGGCCAACGTGCCCATTTTCAGCTACCAGTTGTGCCGCCAACCGACCGGAAAGTTCGGCGCTCCGGCGACACTCGACAATCATAGGTAAACGCTGGGCGACTTCCCGGGGTTTATGCAGGTTCGTCTTGGCACCGCCGATCAGAACCCGGAGCTTCAACCCCGCGAAATCCAGGATTACGCCGGCCGGCAGGGCTGGCAGATCGTAGAAACCTACCCGGACACCATCAGCGGCGCCAAGGCCAGCAGACCGGGCCTGAATCGCCTGATGGCCGATGCCATGTCAAGGAAATTCGACTGCCTGCTGATCTCGAAACTGGATCGGTTCGGGTGCTCCCTGGTAGCCTTCACGATAGCGACCTGCGTTTCTGCCAGGGTGGCTAGCCTGACGCGATGTGTGCCGCTACGGCCCCGGAAACACGTAAAGCCAGCACTGACCCGTCCCGGCAACCAGTGAGATGGGCCAGCCATACCCGTTAGCCACAAAGTTGATCTGAGTGACTCCGGCGACCTCGAAGGGAGCCGGGCCGGCGTACTGCACGGTGAGGGGCACAGTGGTCGGACTTCCTGGTGGCATGAAGATCGGGAGGCCCTGCATAATCGACGTCAATGTTACCGGCAGCGCATTGACCGGCAACGGAAGCCCTACGATGCCGCCATCCGGCTGCGCCGGTTTGATCGGCCCCAGCCCGGTCGCGAAGACCGTCACATAGGTCCCAGTTGGCGCCGGGTTGGAAGCCGAGTTGATGGTTCCATCCTGATTCAGGGCGAGCGTAGAACCGTTCAGCGTGAAAACTCCTGGATGGGCATCCACGGCCGTCCGCGTGATGCAGTTTGTGGTGGCGCCCATGTAATTGACGCAAACGTCCACCTTCCGGCCGCTCACAAGCGACCACGGGGCGATCGCGTTGATCTGGCCTTCCTGCACGTACAATAGCGGTCCTGGCGTTCCGTCAAAAGTCACTCGGACGCCGGCCAGTTCGGTCGGAAATCCGGTCTGCATGCTCACCTTCGGCTGCGCGCCAGTGACCGGTCCCAGTCCTTGTCCGAACAAGCTTACCAACTCACCGCTCGAGATCGCCGTGCTGTCATAATTGGCGGCATTGCCGACACACGCGAGCTGCACGATTGGCGCGTTCAGGTTCGGCGAGAATTGGATCAGAGTCGGCGATTCGCTGCCCGCCGTTCCCAACGTCACACCGAGCACGTCGACCGTTGAGTTTGCGCCTACGGCCACCGCCGGTGGGAACCCGCCAAAGCCCCCCTCTGTGACCGGGATGTAGGTGGCCTGTAAGAGGCTGCCGCTCGAATCGAGCACGGCGAGCGCTGAGTTCGGACCGGCGGAGCACGGGGTCACGCTGTCCTTCGCCGGGTAATTGGCGGCGACCGGCGGCGCAATAATGCCGTTCGGCGCGCCAGCAGACAATACGACGTAGCTATTGCCTGCCCCATCCAGTGCCAATCCGGCCGGCAGCGCCGACCCAGACAGGTCCTGCGAAAACGTAACCCCAGTGCCTTGGGCATTGAAGCGCATGACCAGAAAATCCGTACCGCTGTTGCCCTGGACAGCCACCGTCGCATTATCAGCGGAGTCCACGGCGACACAGCAGGCTGTGCTACCCGCCGTAAATGTGGAATAAATCAGTCCCGTGCCGCTGGAATTCAGGCGCGTAAGGTACGAAGAGCCGCTTGAAAGGTAAGCGCCGGGTGTGATCGGGTAGTTTCCCAAGTAATCAGTCCCGGTGACGAACGCGTTCCCGGAGTTATCGGCGGCGATCCCGGCGGGTATGCCGCCGCCTAGATACGTCGCGTAATCGACGGAGCCATCCGCTTTCAGGCGCACCACGAATCCGTTGTCGGCGTTGGCGTTGGTTGCGGTTGACTGAAAGGCGCCCGGCGTGGTCTGCATGCCCTGAAACGCTCTACCGGTGACATAAACGCGCCCACTGGAATCGACGGCAATTCCGGTTGGTGTCTGCCCGCCGATCGGAGTTCGATACACCACCGTGGCGCCGTTCGTCCCTAGTTTCTCTACGAAAACGCTAGACCCACCCGGATTCCCGGCCAGATACACATTTCCTGTGGAATCTACCGCCATGACCGGCGCGTAGATTGAGAGCGTCGTCTGGTAAACGACATCCCCCGCCGGGGTCAGTTTCACGAGGCTGCTTTGCTCCGAGCCTATATAGTTACCCACCAGCGTGTAGACGGTGCCTTGCGCATCCGTCGCAACCGCCAGGTTGGTAATAGGTGCCGAGCCTATGTTGATCGGCAGGGAGTAATCGACGCCGAGCCGGAAGTCCTGCGCGGCTAGCACCGCACTTGCTACAAGGAATAAGAGCGATGGTCTTCGCAGCATCGAGATGGTACTTGCACGCTTCCTGCCGTCCAAACACACCTTACTTTACGAAGTTTCGTCCCGGGGCGGTGTGTCAATCGGACACAGTACTACCCGTTCTCGCTGCGCGTCGGCTGCGGCAGGACTTAGCCGCTCGCCGGTCGCCAGCACCAGTTCCAGACTTACCTCCGCTGCGGGCTCTTGCCCCACTCCTCCTCGATCCACCAAGGCGAAGCGCACCGCTCCCTCTCCCCTCAGCCGGTTGCGCCAGGCGTAGACGGTACATGCCCCGAGCCCCCGTTCCTTACAGAATTCCTTCACAGACAATCCGCTGCGCTCCTGCGCGGTGAGCCGCTCGCGTTGGTTGCTGCTCTTCGTCTGCTCTTGTGAAGTTTTGAACAGGGCAGCGAGATTCGTGCTTTGCTGGATCGCACCCGAATCAACGGCGTAAGTGTTTACGAGGGCGCTTGGACTGAGTCTGAGACCCGCGGAACGGCTGGGCTCATTCAAACCCCCGAGATACGGCGTTGTGGGAAGCGAAGGCTCCAGTTGGCCGTGTGGCGCATGTCGGAAACATGGAACCTGTGCAGGCCAGGAGTCCCCTTCGAGGAATTAGCAGTCGAACAGCCCAGCTTCGGCCCGAAGTCGGATCTGGGCGGGTTCTGCCCGGGTCGCCCCGGACGCTCGGAGAGCGAAGTTCGCTAAGTGAATTGACGATCACACAACTCGGCGCAACTAAGGATTCACTGAAAACAAAGGCCCAAAGCCAATCGCAAAGTCGAATCCCTGCCGCCGCCGTGCTATACTCGCATCGATTAGTAATCACGCTCGGCCGCTCGGCACTCCGCCTGACAGCCCGCCGGTTCATTGCCTCGTGAATACTGTTGGCAGGCGTCGTCAAAGACGCGCCCGGTGGCTCGTTGATAACCGCATATTGTCTGGCACGCCCGCGGCCATTTTCATGCCCGTCGGTGGCCCCCAGGGCCATGCTGAGTTTGATATCGCCCTACCGCCCTCCGTTTTCGAGCTTTGTTCGCCCAGTTCGCAATCCGCTCCCCGGACCAGTCGCAACCGGCTCTGTCCCACTGCCACGGGCCGTTTTTAAGTAGTTGTCATATGTCAACTCATTGATGGTAAAGGCAAAAATGGCTTTGTTCGGTCAAATTTGGGCGCAGCGTCAAACGCACAACGGTGCACAATCCTGCACAATTCCGCCCAATCGTGCACAACCGGGGCCCAACCATAGGCGTCAGAGTATGCCGTACCGGCCGCAAGATCTTGGAAACGCGATTCCTGTCGTCCAGAGCCCGCTTTGGGGCGCGGCGGCTTATTGTAAACGCCTATGGCTAGTTATAGCTCGGCCTACGAAGCATCGCCGCAGTCTGCGGTATCCTAGAACTTACCATGCCGGTTCCCACCCCGGGGCGCGAGGGGGCAGCCCCGTCGCTGGTCCTTCAGGAGCTTTCCGCCGGAGTCCCTCCCGCAGGCGAGCTGCACGGTATCCATCAAGCCTTCCGCGCGCTGCGCCACCATAATTTCCGGCTGTTCGCGGCTGGGCAAATCGTTTCGCTGGTCGGCACATGGATGCAGACCGTGGCCCAAGCCTGGCTGGTCTACCGCCTGACGCATTCGGAATTGTTATTGGGCACGGCCTGGTTTTGCACCCAAATCCCGGTGTTCGCATTCGGCGCCTTGGGCGGGCTGGCGGCGGACCGGTACTCGCGGCACCGTCTGGTGGTGGTGACCCAGATACTTTCCATGTGCCAGGCGCTCGTGCTGGCGGCGCTCACCCTCAGCGGCAAAGTGCAGGTCTGGCACATTCTGGCGCTGGCCATAGTGCTGGGAACGATCAACGCATTCGATATGCCGGGCCGCCAGTCGCTCATCATCCAGATGACCTCCAAAGAGGATCTGCTGAACGCAATCTCGCTGAATTCGGCGATCTTCAACGGCGCCCGCGTGGTGGGACCGGCCGTCGCGGGATTGCTGGTGGCGGCCTTCGGCGAAGGGGTCTGCTTCCTGCTGAACGGCGTCAGTTTTCTGGCCGTGATTGGGTGCCTGCTGGCGATGCGGCTGCCAAAGTTCAGCCGGCGCGCGCAGGATTCGCCCTGGGCGCACCTGGTCGAGGGCCTCAAGTACGTCCACGGCCACCGCCCCGTCCGCACGCTGCTGGGCATGATGGCCGCCACTACCATTGCGGGCATGCCCGCCCTGGTCTTGATGCCGTTCTTTGCAGACGCTATCTTTCACCGCGGCTCGCGTGGTATGGGGATTCTGATGGGGGCGATGGGCGCCGGCGCGGTGGCCGGCACGCTGGTGCTGGCATGGCGGGCGCGGGTATCCACCTTGCCGAAGGTGATCTTCCGGAGCGCGCTTCTGCTGGGCGCCAGTTTCTGCTTTTTCGCGTGTTCGAACGTTTTCTATTTCTCGCTGGCGGTTATGCCGCTGATCGGATATAGTGTTATGCGCCAGATGGCCTCGGCCAATACTCTGATCCAGACCTTGATTCCGGATGAATTCCGTGGGCGCATCATGGCTTTCTACACCATGACAGTGGTCGGCATGGGCCCCTTCGGCAGCCTGGCGGCCGGCGCGCTGGCGCACGCCTATGGCCCCCGGCTGACCGTGGCGGCCGGCGGAGCGCTGGCCATGGCCGCCGCCGGCATTTTCAGGATGAAGCGCAACGTATTCCGGGAGGTGAGGTAGCATGGCGAACCGGATTAAGGCCGTTGCTCTGGCTCTCCTCCTGGTGGCGGCCGCTGCGGCGCAATCCAGCGTGGACGTTGGCCAGGCCCGCGAAATCTTCAGCGAGATCGGCGGCATCCTGCAGGACCTTCATGAAATCACCGGATTCCGGATCAAGCATCGCGTGCCGGCCGAGATCATCACCCGCGATAAGGTGAAGGAATTCCTCGAACAACGGATGAAGGAAGCCAGTTCGCCCGAAGAAATCCGGGTGGAGGAACTGACGCTGAAAAAGTTCGGACTGGTGCCACAGGATTTCGACCTGGCGAAGAACACTGTCGATTTGCTGACCGAACAGACGGCGGCGTTTTACGATTTCCATCGCAAGCGCATGTTCATCACCGATTGGACGCCTTCGGCCACGCGCGAGCCCGCCCTGGTGCACGAACTCGGGCATGCGCTGGCGGATCAGAACGTCAACCTGGAGAAGTTCATCAAGCAAGGCCAGAAGAGCGACGATGGTTCATTGGCGCGGCTGGCCGTCATGGAGGGACAGGCCTCGTGGCTGATGGCCGAGTACCTCGCGCGCAAGGTGGGTCAATCGCTGGCCACCTCGCCGGTCCTGCTGAATACCATGGCGCATTCGATCGAATCCGGCGCCAGCGAGTTTCCGGTTTTCGAGAGCGAGCCGCTGTATTTGCGGGAGACCCTCGTGTTTCCCTACAGCCAGGGTTTGCTTTTTCAGAATGCCGTGTACGAGCGCATGAAGCAGAAAGCGTTCGGGGAGGTATTTCGCCGGCCGCCGGTATCCACCCAGCAAATCCTGCACCCGGACACCTATTTTTCCGGCTTGGAGCCTGCCCGTCCGGCGCTGCCGCAGCTTCCGGATGCCCACGGATACAAGCGTATTGCGGACGGCACCGTCGGAGAACTGGATCACGCCGTCCTGCTGGAGCAGTATGCCGGCCGCGAGGAATCCACGGCAGTTTCGCCTCATTGGCGGGGCGGCGCGTACGCGCTGCTGGAGCACCGCTCGCCGGAGAGGGTGGTCTTGCTGTATGCCGTCGAGTGGGACGACGCGGTATCCGCCGGGCGCTATTTCCGGCTGTACCGCCAGGTGCTGGAAAAGAAATGGAAGCATCTGGCGATCGAATCCGAAAGCGGCACGATGCTCTCCGGCGCCGGCGATGACGGGCACTTCCTGGTGCAGTTGACGGGCAACGTGGTGACCAGCCTGGAAGGCGCCGAAAACCCCGTGGCGCCCGTGCGCTAAACTGTGGAAATATGCCGAATCGTGGTGTGCTCCGTACACTAACTGGGGTTTGCCTGGCTGCGGCGAGCGCTATGGCGAACGCTGCCGCTGTGGCGAGCGCCGCGGAAGTGCCGCGTCCTTCTCCGGATTTCGCTATCAACATGACGGACGGACAGAAAATTCTGGTGAGCCAGTACAAAGGCAAGGTGTGCGTTCTGGCGTTCATTCTCACCACGTGCCCGCACTGCCAGAAGACCGTCGGGTATCTTTCCACCATGCAGAAGGAGTACGGTGCGCGCGGTTTTCAGGTGCTGGCCAGCGCCATCGAAGACATGGCGGCGATGAACTTGCCGGATTTTATCAAGCGCTTTCAGCCTCCTTTTCCGGTGGGTTTCAACAATCAGAACGCGGTGCAGGAGTACTTGCAACATCCGGTGATCCTCCGGCTGTTGATGCCGCAGGTCGTGTTTATCGACCGCCAGGGGACCATCCGAGCGCAGTATGCGGGCGACGACAAATTCTTCGCCGAGGACCAGGACAAGCACATCAGGGAGCAGATCGAGGTATTGCTCAAGGATGCGCCGGCCGCTCATAAGAAGCGCGCGGCGATGCCCGCTCCCAAGAAAGCGTCGTAAGAAGAGACGGACCTCCTGGCCTGCCGGCGTCGGCACCACGAGCTGGAAAAGGCGCTCCCCAGTCGTACACCAGCCGGCAGGAAGTAGCCCCGACCTTTACAGCCCTTGTGCAGGCTGCGCTTCGGGAATACCTGGCGCGCAGAGGCGCCGCTGCGCCCGCGCATCCGCTCCGGATCACGCCGGCCAAGAAGGGCAGCGGCAAATCCGATGTCAGCCAACGGCATGACCGGTACTTTGCCGCCGATGCCTAAACCCGTTGTTGCCGGCTCGGCACGGCGTACGCGCAGCTTTGGCTCCAAGCGGTCGTAGGTGGCTCCGCGACGATCAATCCGGAGCCTGGCGATTACATGCGAGCCTCAGACTGATTATGGCCTCTGCGGACCAACCGATCACCATGTTCGACGCCGTCGCGGCCGAGGTGGGGGAGCGGCTGAGCCTGGCCGTGTGGACTTACGACCGCCGCTTCGATCTGCTGCGATCGAAACGCTGGCAATAGCCAAGTGACCCCAGATTATAATCGGCCAATGCCCACTTCTTTTCGCCGGCTGCCGCTGCTAATCGTTCCGTTCGCATTTGCGCTCGATTCCGCCGCACAGCCAGCCCTGACCGCCGCCGACTACGCGCGCGCCGAGAAGTTCATGGGGTACAACACTAACCCCCTCGTGTATCACGCGGTGCATCCGGCGTGGACCCCCGACGAACGCCTGTGGTACCGCGACACCGACGCCGACGGCGCCCGCTTCGCGCTCTTCGACCCCGCCAAGCTCGCCAAAGAACCAGCCTTCGACCACGCCAAGCTCGCGGCTGCCCTCTCGGCCGCGACCGGGAAGAAGTACGAGGCGAACAAACTGNNCTGCCGTTCAACGCGATCGAGCTATCGGAGGACGGGGTTTCCCCTTCATTCGGCGTTTCATTCCAAATTGGCGCGCAGCGGTACCGGTGTGACCGCCAGGGCAGCCAGTGCGCAGTGGAACAAGGCGGCGCCGCGACAGGCGGCCGTGGCCGGACCGATGCTCCTTCGCCGGACAAGAAGAAGACGGCTTTCATCCGCGAATACAACCTGT
>PKYZ01000860.1 GCA_003132865.1 Bryobacterales bacterium | reverse complement strand
CGCGCAGCCGTTCGACGAGCGCCAGCACGCGGTCGATGGCTTCCAGAATCGGGTTGGTGTCCATCAACTGCGAGCCGATGTGGCAGCTTACGCCTTCGGCCACCAGGTTCGGCAAATCGCGCGCGCGCTCGTAGACGGATTCGGCGTCCACGATGTCGATGCCAAATTTGTGCTCGCGCAGGCCGGTGGAAATGTACGGGTGCGTGGAGGCGTCCACGTCGGGATTCACGCGGATGGCGAAGCCGGCCTTCGCGCCGCGCCGCGCGGCCAGCGCATCGATCAGCGCCAGCTCCGGCTCGGACTCGCAATTGAACATGTGAATGCCGCTCTCGAGCGCATAATCCACTTCGCCGGCCGTCTTCCCAACGCCGGAGAACACGACTTTGGCCGGATCGCCGCCCGCGCGCACCACGCGATACAGTTCCCCGCCCGAGACGATATCGAACCCGGCCCCGGCTTTGGCGAGCAGCGCCAGAATGCCCAGCGAAGAGTTGGCCTTCACCGCGTAGCACACGGTGTGCGGCAGTTCGCCCAGCGCCTCGTCGTAAGCGCGGTAGTTTTCCAGAATGGCGGCGCTCGAATACACGTACGCCGGTGTGCCCGCCTGGCGCGCAATGTCTGCCAGCGCCACGTTCTCGCAATAGAGATCCTGGTTGGAGTAGTGGAACATGGCCAACCTACGGGGCAAGCTGCGTTAGTCGTGTGGCAGGACTCCAGTCCTGCGGCCGACGTCCACGTCGGCTTGTTCCTGCTCGGATGCGGCTGATCCCTCTCCGCGAAGAGCGGGTCCTGGAGGACCCGCGCAGACCTGGAGGTCTGCCCCTCGATCCTGCAGCAGCCTGAACATGACGCATCATTTCACCTTCAGCACCAGCACCGTCTGGTCGTCGAACGGCGTGGTGTTGAACCGGTCGAGATCCGCCAGAATCTCCGCGACAATCGCCTCCGCCGGCTGGTCGCACGTGCGCAGCACCACCTGCGACAAACGGTGGCGCCCGTAGTCGTGCCCATCGGGACTGAGGTGATCCGTCACGCCATCGGAGTACAGCACCATGGTGTCGCCCCGATGCGCCTGGAACACCACCTCCTCGTATTCGCGCTCGTCGAGCAGGCCCAGCGGTACGCCCTCCACGCGCGGCTTCAGGATCGCGCGGTTGCGGCACACCAGCGGCGGATTGCTGCCGGCGTTGGCCATCACGAACTGGCGGATGTGCGGGGTCCACAGCATGACCAGTAGCGTCACATAGCGCGCTTCCACCTTGCGTTCGATGAGCGCCTCGTTCAACGCGCGCATGAGTTGGCGCGGATCGGTCCGCCGCGGCGCGAGCGATCGCAACAAGCCGCTGACCAGCGCGCCGTAGAGCGCCGCCGCCGCGCCCTTGCCGCTCACGTCGCCGAAGGCCAGCACCGCGCGATGGTCCTGCGACTCGAAGAAATCGTAGATGTCCCCGCTGATGCCGCGCGCGGGGCGCAGTCCGGCGGCCAACTCCAGGCCTTGGAAGCCCGGATCTCCAGTGGGCAGCATCACGCTCTGCAGCTCGCGCGCGGCCTGCAGGTCTTCCTCCATGCGCCGCTCGCGGATGGCTACCTCTTCGTACAGCCGGGCGTTCTCGACCGAGCTGGCGATCTGCGGCGCCAGCAGCATCAGCATGCGCTCGTGATCGCCGGTGAAGAAGCCCACGCGCTCGCTTTCCAGGTCCATCACGCCCGACACCCGATCGAGTGTCATCAGCGGAATGGCCACCTCCGAACGAATGCCGGGATGCGAGGCGATGTAGCGCGGGTCCTGGTTGGTATCCTGCACGCGCACCGGGGCGCGCTGTTCCACGGCCGCGCCGGTGATGCCCTTTCCCAGCGGGACGTTGTCCAGGTCCACACGCTGGTCGTAGCGGATGCTGAAACGGTGCCGCAATAGTTTGCGTTCGGCATCCACCAGCAGAATATTGAATGCGTCGTAGTCGATCAGCCCGCGCACGGTACTGGCGATCTTGCTCAGCAGCTCGTCCACGTTCAGGATCGACGAAAACTCCTGCGAGATGGAGGCCAGCGCCTTCAGCGTGCGGTTCTGCCGCTCGACGCGCCAGTACAGCCGCGCGTTGTCGATGGAGATGGCCACGCGCGCCGCGATCAGCCGCAGCAGGGCGCGGTCCT
Organism: Bryobacterales bacterium; assembly: GCA_003132865.1. Next base: position 3,883 of record PKYZ01000860.1, on the reverse strand, counting down.
GTTCCGTATAGGCGTTGGGCCGCGTGGATTGCATGTCGATCACGCCCACCAGCTTGCGGCGCGCGATCATGGGCACGGCCAGTTCCGTGCGCACGGCTTCCACGGCGTTGAGATAGCGCGGGTCGCTGCGCACGTCGCCCACCAGAACCGGCTCGCGGGTGAGCGCGGCCGTGCCCGTAATGCCCTGCCCCAGCGGGATCGACCAGTTCTGCACCACCTCCTCGCGATGGCCCAGCGCATAGCGGATGCGCAGCTCGCGGCGCTTCTCGCTATAGAGAAGGATGGCGAACAGCTCGCCGGGGATCACGCGCTTGACGATCTCGGAAACGTTGGCCAGCAGTTCGTCGAGATCCAGCGTTTGGGAGGTGACCGTCGACACTTCCAGCAGAAAATCCAGCAGTTCGGATCGCTCGCGGAAGCGCACCGCCTTGCGCGTTGTCAGCATGTTGTACTACTGTGGGGCAGGCTCCCAGCCTGCGGCGGCCTCTCAGGCCGCCCGTTGTCCTGGAGTTCCACCTGCATCGGTATCATTTCCCCGCCGCCTCTACAATCTTCACGCTGGCGCTGGCGCCCACGCGATTGGCGCCCGCGGCCACCATGGCGCGGAAATCGTCCAGCGTGCGAATTCCGCCCGCGGCCTTCACCCCCATGCGCGGCCCCACGGCGTGCCGCATCAGCACGATGTCCTGCACGGTAGCGCCCGCCGGTCCGAAACCGGTGGAAGTCTTCACGAAATCGGCGCCGGCCGCCTGCGCCAGGCCGCAAGCCGTGGTCTTCTGCGCGTCATCCAGCAGCGCCGTCTCCAGGATCACCTTGACGATCGCGCCCGCATCGTGGCACACGCGCGCCACCGCCTGGATATCCAGCTTCACCGTGTCGAAATCACCCGACCGCAAAGCCCCCACGTTGATCACCATGTCGATCTCACACGCCCCCGCGCGCAGCGCCGCCGCGGCCTCGGCTACCTTGGCTTCCGTGGAAGTCGCGCCCAGCGGAAACCCCGCCACCGTGCAAACCTTCGCCGCCGTACCCGCCAGTTCGCTGGCGGCCAATGGCACCCAGTATGGATTGATGCACACCGTGGCGAAGCCGTACTGCCGCGCCTCGCCGCACAGCTTGACGATGTCCGCGCGGGTCGCCTCCGGCCGTAGCATAGTGTGATCGATCAGCGCGGCGACACCGCTTGCTGACGCGCGCGGCTCAGCGGCAACTACCGAGCCGGGCCCAGAGGGCACCCCNNCACCCCGTCAGGGAGCGGTTGCGGCGCCCGACTGTACTGTTGCTCAATCCGCGCAATCTTCTCGACGCGCGTCGTATGTCTGCCGCCCGCGAACGGAGTCTCCAGCCACGTGCGCAGAACCTCTTCCGCTTGACTCGCCGTCAGCAAGCGCGCGCCCAGCGTCAGCACATTGGCATCGTTGTGCTCGCGGCTGTTGCGGGCCGAAGCGCGATCGTAACAAAGCGCCGCGCGGATGCCGGAAACCTTATTGGCGGCGATCGACGAACCAATGCCCGCGCCATCGATGATGACCCCGCGCCGGGCTTCCCCGCGAGCCACTAGTTCGGCCACTTTCTGCGCGATATCCGGGTAGTCGGCGGGCTTTTCGTCAAATACGCCGACGTCGTGTATCTCCAGCCGCAGGCTCGCCAGCAAAGGCTTCAAGGTTTCCTTCAGACGAAAACCGCCGTGGTCCGCGCCCAGCGCGATGGTCTTCTCGGGCGGCGCTGCGGGCGCAGCCTGCCCCTCGCGCAATTCGATAATGCGAATCGCGCGCGCTTCCGCCAACTCGCGGGCCGAGGGAGTGAATATCGTCCCCGCCGGCACGCGCAACTCGCCGGAACGCGGCACATCTTCTGAGGTCACCCAGCGCATAAATCCAAAACTGTCGTAGAATTCGTAAAGACCTATTGTAATGAAACCTTGCGCCTGGCCGCTCCTTTTCGTGCTCGCCGCCACGCTGTCCGCCCACCCCATGGGCAATTTCAGCGTCAGCCATTATGCCCGCATCGAGGTGAGCGGGGGCGGCGCGGAGATTCGCTACGTGCTCGACCTGGCCGAAATCCCCAGTTTCCAACTGCTGCAGCAGTGGGGCCTGAGCGCCGATAGCCCGCGCAATTTGCTGGACGCCAAGGCCGAAGCGCAAGCCCGCGAATGGGTGCGCAACTTGGGCGTAGCTTGCGATGGGCGCGCCGTTTCCCCGCGCTTCGAAGGCGCCACGCTGGCCATCGCGCCCGGCGCGGGCGGCGCTCCGGTGATGCGCATCACATCCAGCCTGAAGCTGGCCGTGGCGGCGGGATCGCTCGCTTACGAAGATCGCAATTATCCCGATCGCGCGGGCTGGAAAGAGGTCGTCATCGCGGCGGGGCCGGGCGCTTCCATCGAGCAGGCCAGCCAGGATGACACCGACCGCAGCCAGGCGCTCACCGCGTATCCGGCGGACCCGACGGTGGCGCCGCCCCAGGATCTGAAAGCCTCTGTCGAGTGGATCGCGGCCAGCCCCCTGCTGGTGAAAGAAGGCAGGAAAGCGCCGCCGAAGATAGTGCCAGTGCCCAGCGCCGCCGCGTCCACCCCGGTGCCCGCCCGCGCCACTTCCCCGGTTCCGCCGCAGCCTTCCGCTCCGGGCACCGTGGTGCGCGGCGATTTCCTGTCGCGATTACTGCATCGCGGCGATATCGGTCTCGGGCTGATCCTGCTGGGTATGGCGGTCGCCTTTGGCCTGGGAGCCATGCATGCGCTTTCTCCCGGCCATGGCAAAACCATCGTGGCGGCCTATCTGGTGGGCGCGCGCGGCACCTTCAAGCACGCCATTTTTCTGGGCGGCATGGTGACCTTCACCCACACCGTCAGCGTATTCTTCCTGGGGCTGACCACGCTGTTTCTGTCGCAATACGTTCTGCCGGAGAAGATATTTCCGGTGTTGGGCGCGATCTCCGGCCTTTCCATCGTCTGGATCGGCGGCATGATGCTGTACAAGCGTGCGCGGCGGCTGCGGCATGCACCGCACAGTCACGATCACGTTCACCATCACGATCACGGCCATCCTCACGATCACGGCCATCCTCACGATCACGACCACGGCACGCATGGCCACAGCCACGTGCCGGAAGGCGACGTCACGCTGGGCAGCCTGATAGCTCTGGGCGCCAGCGGCGGACTGGTTCCCTGCCCTTCCGCCCTGGTGTTGCTCCTCAGCTCGATTGCGCTGGACCGCGTGGGTTTGGGACTGCTGCTCCTGATCGCCTTCAGCTCCGGGCTGGCTGTAGTGCTCATGGGAATCGGCGTGCTGGTGCTCTACGCCAAGCATTTTCTGCCGGACAGCCAAAAGACCGCGGCCCACCCTGCGTTCCGCATCATCCCGGTGGTCTCGGCGGCATTGATCGTCTGCATTGGCCTGCTGATGACCGGCGTCTCGCTCGGCTGGATACATCCCAATCGCCTCGCCGGATGATGTCGTATCATGAAGGCGTGCCGCCCCGCCTTCTCACCATAGGCCACTCGAATCATTCCATGGAGCACCTTCTGGAGTTACTGCGGCTCCATTCGGTGCAGGTGGTGGCCGATGTGCGCTCCAGCCCGTATTCCAAGTACACCACGCAGTTCGACCGAGAACCGCTCGCTGAAGCCTTGCGCGCGGCGGGATTCCAGTATGTCTATCTCGGTAGCGAGCTAGGCGGCCGGCCGCGTGGCGACCAGTACTACGATGCCGCCGGCCATGTCCTGTATGACAAAGTGGTCGAGTCACCCGGTTTCCACGAAGGCGTCGTCCGTCTTGAAGGCGGTCTGCGGCAGTACGTGGTAGCCGCCCTATGTGCCGAGGAAAATCCCGCGGGTTGTCATCGCCGGCTGCTCGTGGGACGTGTGCTCGGCGAGCGCGGCGTCGCG
>PKYZ01000055.1 GCA_003132865.1 Bryobacterales bacterium | reverse complement strand
TTGTTCGCGGGGCTATCGAAGCATGTCGACTTGAAGCTCGTGAGCCGGCTGGAGTTCGGCTCGGGGGCAGTGGCGATGCGGTACGAGCCGAGAAGGTAGCCATCGGGCTTGCTAGCCCGAGCCGGCCGCATCATGGAGCCCTGGTTCGCGGCTCTTGCGCGCCCCACCGCAGCGGTTCCCTCCGCGGCAGCCCACAACAACGCCTTGGCCTGGCGCACCTCCCGAGCCGGCGCGGTGTGCGAACGAGCAAGCCGCTCCAGCTCAGCCCGCTGCCCACCCGTCATCTCCAAAGCCCCAGCCGCAGCCGCCATCCCACCCACACTACAACAGATCACTATTTAAGCGACACATCGTGTACCCCATCGGCGGTACTCTTGCGAAATGCGACCCCTTCGGTACTCCATCAACGTCACATTGGACGGGTGCTGCGATCATCGTGCAATCCCCGCGGACGAAGACTTGCATCGTCACGCGGTCGAGAACCTCAACCAGGCCGATGCCCTTCTCTTTGGCCGGGTGACTTACGAAATGATGGAATCAGCGTGGCGGCCGCCGGCGCCGACGGGAGCGAGACCTGATTGGATGGAACCCTTCGCCCAGACGATCAACGCGGCAAAGAAGTACGTCGTGTCGAGCACCCTGGAGCAGGTCGATTGGAACGCGGAACTCGTGCGCGGGGATCTGGGCAAGGCCGTTCAGCAACTCAAGCGGGAGTCGGGCAAGGGACTGTTCGTGGGAGGTGTGAAGCTCTCACTGGCGTTGACGGAGCTGGGATTGATCGATGAGTACGAGTTCGTGGTGCATCCCAGGCTCGCGGGCCACGGGCCGACGTTGTTCGCGGGGCTATCGAAGCGTGTCGACTTGAGGCTCGTGAGCCGGCTGGAGTTCGGCTCGGGGGCGGTGGCGATGCGGTATGAGCCGAGAAGGTAGCCATTGGGCTTGTTAAGCCCGAGTCGGCCGCATCATGGAGCAACTCGGGCCAGGCCTTCCAAAGTCTCGACCAACCTGACCATCGCCAGCGCATCCCGGTGACAGTAGTCGAGCAGGTCTCGCCTGACTCGGTCTCGTTCGTGCTTCGGAATCTTGTCCACGACGAAGAGGAGCCGGGCGATTTCGACGCCTCGTTGGGCCGGACCAGGACCGGCTCCGTGCAGGACGACGCCCTCCCGAAGACGATGGCGCGCCTCTCGTCCAATGTTGACAGCAACGTCGCGTAGTCCTCGCGTATGTAGCTCTTCAGAAACCCTTCACCGGTGGCATCCCCTTCTATAGGGCCGCCAGCGGTCGCTTGTTCACCATCACCCCGGAATCCTGTTCGGGTTCACCCCGGAACAGCGTTCGGAATCATCCCGGAATGGCGTTCGGCTTCGACCGGATTCCTCACTTGACTGCTCCTGGCGGCCCGCTGAAGAGACCTCTCTCTTCCTGACACGAGAAAAATGGGGTAAAGCAAAGTCAGGCAATTAGGCATCTTGGGTCTCTTTGAGGCTCTTTAACGTGAGGCTGGAGTTGGGAGACGACCGCGAGGACGCGCAGGTCTGGTCCCGCTAACGAGGAAGCTATGGTGAGAAAGAACGGACTGCCGCCCGTCCATCCGGGCGAGATTATCAAGGAAGACATCCTGCCGTCCACCGGTCTGTCCGTGACGGCCGCCGCGAAAGCTTTGGGCGTGTCGCGTCAGATGCTTCACGACATTCTGGCAGGGCGCAAGCCCCAATCGACCGTCATGTGCCTGAAAGTGTCCCGCCTATTCGGCGGCTCGCCGGAGTTGTGGATGCGCCTGCAGGCAGCCTACGACCTGAAGAAGGCTGAGCAAAACAAAAAAGGTCATGGAACGCGTCGCGCGCATCGTGCCTGTCAAGCTGATCGAAGAATTCCGGGCGTGAGATCGAGCCCGTTCCGGGCCTCGTCAGGGCGCCGGTCACAAGCCGGGCCCAGGAATCCTAATCGCCCGATTATCAGTAACCTACAGCCTGTTTCGCGCCCGCCAACCACGGCAGTCAGCCCGTCCGAATGCTAATCTTGTAAGAGGAAGGCAATCCGAGGGGCGGACCTATTCGCCTTCCCGGCCGCTCCGATCGGACATGCCGGGAAACGGCCCTGGACGCCATCAAAATAAATGACTTACGAGAAATTGGCTTTGTTCGGCAGAAAAATGTTGAGCCGCATCTCTCAAACGCCCAGGCGTAGCCGGCTGCCAACCGCCCCACGGCTGCTATCATAAAAAACACATGACCCAAACCCTCCCCACAGTGGTCATCGTGGGCCGGCCCAACGTCGGAAAATCGACCCTCTTTAACCGCATTACAGGGCAGCGCCGCGCCATCGTGGGCGACGAGCCCGGCATCACCCGCGACCGCCTGCACGGCCTCACCGACTACCGTGGGCGGCGCTTCGAGCTGATCGATACCGGCGGCATCGTGGTGGACGATTCCGAGTACATCCCCAGCCAGATCCTGAAGCAGGCGCGCTTCGCCCTGGAACGCGCGGCCCACATCATCTTCCTGGTGGACGGCCGCGCCGAAATCACCGCGCCCGACCGCGATCTCGCGCGCATGCTCCTGCGCCTGGGCCGTCCCATCTCGCTGGCCGTGAACAAAGCCGATACAGGAGCGCGCGAAGACCTGGCGCACGACTTCTATTCGCTCGGAATCCGCGACATCTTCCCCGTGTCCTCGGAACACGGCATCGGCGTGGACGCCCTCGTCGACCATGTCACCTCCACTTTCGCGCCGCCCTCTGAGACCGCACCCGCCGAAGAGCCGCTCCACTCCGTCAAGGTGGCCATCATTGGCCGTCCCAACGTGGGCAAATCGACGCTGCTCAACGCGCTCACCGGCGAAGACCGGGCCATCGTTTCGCCCATCGCCGGCACCACGCGCGACTCCATCGACGAAACCGTGGAGCGCAACGGCGCCAGCTACACCTTTGTGGACACCGCCGGCATCCGCCGCAAGGGCAAGACCAAGCTCATGGCGGAGAAGTTGAGCGTCGTCATGGCGCGCCGCAATATCCGCATGGCCGACGTAGTGCTCGTGCTGATGGACGCCGCGGAAGGCGTGCTCGGCCTGGACGCCACCATCGCCGGATACGCGCACGAAGGCGGCTCCGGCGTCATCCTGTGCGTCAACAAGTGGGACCTCATCACCGATAAGAAGAAGACAGACTTCGAGCAGGACGCGCGCGATCGTCTGAAGTTTCTGGAATATGCCCCGGTGGCCTTCCTCTCGGCCAAGACCGGCGCAGGCGTGGACCGCATCTTCAAATTGATTCGGGAGGTCTACGAATCCGCCACCAAGCGCGTTACTACCGGTGAACTCAACCGCTTCGTGGAGAAGCTGCGCTTCGAGGAACGCAAGATTTACTACATCACGCAGGCGTCCGTGCGCCCGCCGACATTCGTGCTGTTCACCAACCGGGTAGCCCCGCTGCACTTTTCCGACGAGCGGTATTTGGTCAACCAGATCCGCAAACATTTCGGATTTCGCGGGACGCCCATTGTGCTGAAGACCAAAGGAAAGGAGCGCTGACTACGGACGCGAAGAAACAGGAGCGGCGCCGCAGAGAGCTAAAGGTTCGAGAGGCCGAAGAACGGAAAGAGGACAACCGTCAGCAGGCGGACTACCTGCACGACGACGCGCTGGCAGCCTTCCAACATGGCGACATTCCGGCGGCCGCTCGCCTGCTAAAGAAGGCTATCATATTGTGCCCCGAGCATGTGCCCGCATTGCACCTGCTGGGTCGCATCTACGCCGAAGCGGGACAGTACGCGGTTGCGCTTCCATACCTTAGGACGCTTTGCAGGTTGCGGCCGGAGCAGCCAGGCGCATGGTACAACTGCGGCACCGCACACGAACAGTTGGGCCGCCTTCCGGAAGCGCTGGCGGACTTCCGTAAGTTCCTGGCGGTTACCGAAGACGCAAAACCCAGGTGGAAGGCGTTGCGGCAGTACGCGGAACGTAGGCTTCAACAGCCAATAGTGGCCTCAAAGTCTGAGCCGTCACCTCCAAAACCCGAGCCGCCGCCACCACCACCGCCACCCGCCGCCGCCCCCGAACCGCCACCCAAACCCGAGCCGCCGCGCGTGCGGGTGGCCTTCCTCCCGCCGCCCCCGCTGGCGCCGTCCACTGCCCCGGGCGCGCTGGTGGATTATTCCCTGCGCCGCGGCCTGCAGGAACTTCGCCTCGCGCAAAGCTTCGAGGATCTGGTCTGCCTTCCCTCGTTGACCGGCGTGGACAGCTACGTCTACCAGCACGAAACCGTCCGCAAAGTGCTGCGGCACTTGAAAGGCCGCGCATTGCTGGCCGACGAAGTGGGCCTGGGCAAGACCATCGAAGCCTGCCTGGTGCTGAAGGAGTATTGGGCGCGCGGCATGGTGCGCAAGGCCCTGGTGCTGGCCCCGCCTTCGCTGGTCAGCCAATGGAAAGGCGAGCTGACCGAGAAGTTCGGCTTCGCGCCCGCCTCGCCCGATGGCGCGGAATTCCGGCGCGATCCGGAGCGCTTTTGGAAAAACGAGCCGCTGGTCGTCGCATCCATCGCCATGGCCCGCCTGGAGCCGCACGTCGCCGCGCTGGCCGGCACGCCTTGGGACATGGTGATCGTCGACGAAGCGCATTGTCTGAAGAACCGCGCCAGCGCCAACTGGAAGCTGGTGGACTCGCTCGAAAAGCGATTCATCCTGATGCTCACGGCCACCCCCGTCGAGAACAATCTGATCGAGCTGTATAACCTGATCACGCTGTTGAAGCCGGGCCTGCTGGCGACCGAATCGGAATTCCGCAAGCTGTACGTGAATACGGCCAAGCCGAAATCGCCCAAGAACCCGGAACGGCTGCGCGCGCTGCTGGGCGAAGTGATGGTGCGCAATACGCGCTCGGCAGCGGACGTGCGCCTGCCACATCGCGTGGCGGCCAGCGTGGTTGTGGCGCCATCGGCTGCCGAGGCGGAACTATACGAGCGGGTCTCCGCCTATGTCGCCGACCGCTACCGGACCGGCAAGCAATCCGGCGTCATGGCGCTTGACTGGATGCAACGCCAGGCCGGCAGCAGCCCGCAGGCCTTGCATCGCTCTATCGTGCGCCGCCTTTCCGATCGCGACCGGCCGGATCGGCGCGACGTATCCGAGCTGGAGTCGATCCTCGATGTCGCCTCCCGTGTGGGCGATGGATCGAAGGGCATCCAGCTTGGCGAGATGCTGGCGGGGCGCAAGGCGAAGACGGTGGTCTTCACCGAATTCGTGCCCACCTTGGAGCACTTGGCGGAGATCTGCCGGCGCCGCAATATCCGGTATTCGCTCTTCAGCGGCGATCTTTCGCGTGGAGACAAAGATGCCGCCATCGCCCGCTTCCGCGACGAAGCCGACGTGCTGCTCTCGACGGGCGCAGGCGGCGAGGGCCGCAACCTGCAGTTCGCCGATACCGTGATTAACTTCGACCTGCCGTGGAACCCCATGCGGCTGGAGCAGCGCGTCGGCCGCGTCCATCGCATCGGCCAGGAACACGACGTGTTCATATTCAATTTCTGCCAGGCGGGCACCGTGGAGGAGCACCTGCTGCGCGTCCTGCACGACAAGGTCAATATGTTCGAGCTGGTGGTGGGCGAGATGGACGCCATTCTGGGCAGCCTCGACGATGCGCGCGATTTCGCGGAGTTGGTGATGGACCTGTGGCTCTCCGCGCGCCAGTCTGGTGAGGTGGAGCAGGTCTTCGAGGAATTAGGACAGCGGCTGCTGGCGGCCAAGGCGGAACATGCCAAAGTGAAGGAATTCGACGAAGCGCTGTTCCATCGGGATTTCGAGGTGTGACGTGACGAATTGTGGGGCAGGCCCCCGGNNGCCTCCCAGGCCGCCTGGCCGCTGCGGGGATTTCGAGGTGTGACGTGATTCAGTTGAGCGACTGGGCGCGCGACTTGCTCATGAGCCGCGGCGCGCTGGTAGAGGGCGAAGGCGAGGGCGTCGTGCGCGCGCTGGTGCCGCCGGAAGTCTCCGCCAAACTGGCCGTGAGCGACTGGCTGTCGCTCGATTTCGGCACGCGCAGCGGCGCGGACGATCCGGCTGAATGGCTGGAGCGCCTCAGCGCGCTGCTGCCTCCATCGCCCGCGGTGTGTGGCGCGCGCTTGCGCAGGCGCGCGCCCGCGGGACGTATCGACGCCGATGCCGTCTTGAATCGCGAATTGGTTGTCCAGAACGGGGTCTGGCGTCTGGTGGAAGACTATGCCGCCGCCATGCCGTATTACCTGTTCTCGTTTCAGCACACCGTGGAGTCCGACGAGCGCACCATCGGTTACGCCAGCGTTTGCCTGAACGGCGCGGCGCGCTCGCTCGCCGAACAGCCGGAGCGCCTGCTGCGTTCCGTGCGCGACGACCTGGAGGACGATCCGGCCTTTACCGTGCCGGCCGCCGAACTGCGCGCGCTCTATCCGCTGGCCGCCCGCGCCGCCGAAGCCGAAGTGCGCGGGCGCATCGCGTTCATCGAGCAAAGCGCGAATCGCCGCCTGGCGCGCGATTGCGAGCGCATGGAATCCTATTACAGCGGACTGCTGGCCCAGCTCGAGAAGCGCGCCGCCCGGCGGACGGCCGAGGCGCAAGCCGCGGAGAAGGATCGCAGCCGCATCGAAGCCACCAAGCTCGACCATGCGGCGAAACTGGAAGACCTCGTCCGCAAGTATTCTTTGCGAGTGCAACTCGAGTTGACGGACGTGCTGGTCGTGTCTCTGCCGGTGCGCACGATTTCCGTCAGGCTGATCCGCAAGAAAGAAGAGCGCCAGGTGAGGCTCGCCTGGAACGCGGTCCTGCGCGCGCTCGATACGCCGCTCTGCGAAGCCTGCTCCGGCCGCGCGCACCCGCTGTATCTTTGCGACGACAAAGTCCACCTGCTTTGTGGCGCTTGCTGGAGTCCCTGTCCGGCCTGCGCGCGCGTGTTCTGCCGGGCGTGCCAACCAAAGTGTAAATGTGGNNCGCCTTTCAGGCGGCTCTTTCGCTTGAAAGGATCTAATAATCGAGACGAAAGGACTTTCATGCTGACGACGGAGGACCGGGAGGAAATCAAGCGGCTCGTTGGGGCGATGATTGCGGAATCCGGGCCACTTTCGGCTGCGCAAATACGCGATCTGATGGCTGACGAGGGATTCACCGAGCTGACGTTCATGAATCCGAAGACCGGCGAGACGAGGGTCATTAAGGCCTCGCTGGAATCTGGTCCGATTGTGGATGTCCTCGCAAGGGCAATCGAAGTTTTCGGAACGCGAGAAAAAGCATTGCGCTGGCTTCGGGCACGGTTGGCGGGAGGGCCGGCG
>PKYZ01000933.1:5390-5612 GCA_003132865.1 Bryobacterales bacterium | reverse complement strand
CGGCGAAAGGTCCAGGAGGGTAACATCGGCGCCCTCGGTTGCCAGCCAGAGTCCAAAGTCCGCCGGGCCGCAGCCGTAGTCGAGAATCCGGCGGCCGCGCAACGGCTCGGTTTCCAGCGCCCGCATGGTGGCGCGGTACAAGAGACGGCGTTCGTAGAATGGCTGCGCGGGATTCTCCAGGCTGGCTTCCAGAATCTTTCGATCGACGCGCAGCGCATGATC
>PKYZ01000933.1:0-5357 GCA_003132865.1 Bryobacterales bacterium | reverse complement strand
CGGCCAACTCGACGTGCGGCTGCGCCCAGTTGGGATCGTCGTGCACGACTCTCTCGAAATCCTTCGCGGCTGCCTCCACGTGGCCCTCGGTGCGTTCCAGACGCGCCCATTCGTAGCGCGCCAGGGTGGAATCGGGCTTGAGCTGCAGCGCGTGCTGGAGATGCTGCCGCGCCCCGTCCAGATCCCGTTCGGTGTGCAGAACGGCGCCCAACCCCACCTGCGCATCGAAGTCGTTGGGGTCGGCCTCCACGGCCTTCCGTAGCGCGGCGATGGCGCCCTGAGTATCTCCCAGATAGCTCAGCACGGTGCCGCGCAAGGTGTCCGCGCCGGGCAGCCGCGGATTCAGGCGCAGGGCCGCATCGGCAAAGTCGCGGGCGCGCTCGAACTCATTCATCTTGAGAGCGGTCTGGCCGGCCAGCAGGTACGCCTCGGGACGGTTGCCTTGCCGGGCCACGCGGTCGACGCGCTCCAGGCCGTCGCGCTTATGGCCTGCCCGGATCAACGCCGACCCAAGCAGCCACGCCACCGCCAAATCGTCCGGGTGCGCCGCTTCCACCGGCGTGAGGACCGCGATCGCCTGCCGATCCTGCCCCAGGCGGGCGTAGCAATCGGCCAGCAACGTGGCGACGCGCGTGTCGCCCGGCTGCGCGTCCTGCAGCGTGCTGAGCTGTTGCACCGCTTCGCGTAGCGCGCCCTTCTTGTAGTACGCCAGCGCCAGATTCAGCCGGAGACCCGCATTGTCTTTCTTGGCAAGCACGGCGCGGTATTGTTCGATAGCTTCGTCGTAGCGCTCCAGCTTGGCCAGCGCGGCGCCGAGATTGGCGCGCACCTCGACAGCGTCCGGATAGCGCTTCAGGAGTTCCTGGTATTTGCGGACGGCCAGTGCATCGTCTCCATGTTGCTGCGCAGCCACGGCGTCCCGGAAGAGCTGTTCGGGGCCGGAGGATTGCGCGCAAGCGGCGCCGGCGGCGATGAGCAGTGCCACGATGCGCATCGATTCCAGGATAGCGGAGTTGCGTTATCGTAGGGTAGATAGCATGTGGAATGTCGTGGGGCAGACCTCCAGATCTGCGCGGGTCCTCCAGGACCCGCTCTTCGATCCGAGCGCAAACAGGCCGACGTGGACGTCGGCCGCAGGACTGGAGTCCTGCCCCACGAATACCCTCTGGGCCCTTGCGCTGGGCCTGTTGCTTTTGGCGGCGCCCTCAATGCGCGCTCAGACGCCCGCCAAGGAGCAATTCGACGATCTGGCACACCGTGCGGAGGCCGTCCTGGACAGCCGCCCCGAGGAGGCCGCCCGTCTGTACAAGCAAGCCTTGGCCATCCGGCCGGAATGGGCGGAAGGCTGGCTCTATATGGGGGGCGCCCTATATCAGGTGGGCCGCTATGCCGAGGCCACCGATGCGCTGCGGAAAGGAATCGAGTTGGCCCCGGGTGTCGGGACCGGGTGGGCTCTTCTGGGTCTCAGCGAGTCCCAACTGGAAGATCAAGACCAGGCGCTAGCCGATATCCGCAAAGGCGAGGACCTGGGTCTCGGCACTAACACCGCGTTTGAGAGCGCCGTGCGCGTGCGGGCCGCGCAGCTTCTGATCCGGTCCTCGGCTTTCGACGAAGCTCTCGCACAGTTGCAGCCGCTTTCCAAGCACCACGACAATCCTCCGCCCGTGGAGGAAGCCATGGGTCTTTGCGTGCTGGCCATCCCGGACGACATGGCCCAGCTCTCCCCGCAGAGACGCGCAGTCGTGGATCTGGCCGGAAAGGCGGCGTGGGCGTTCGCCAGCCAGCATCCCGACGAGGCGGCTGCCGGTTACCGGCAATTGCTGGCGCAGTATCCGAACGAGCCCGGCGTGCACTACGCCTATGGTCTTTACCTGATGGAAACGGATCTCACGGGGGCTCTGGCCGAGTTCCAAAAGGAAGTCCGGAACAACCCGAAGCACTGGCCGGCGCTGTTGGTCGTCGCTTCCCTCCAAATCCGGCAGGGAACACCGGAGCAGGCCATCGAGTCCTTGCAGGCGGCACTGAAGATCGTTCCCGCCAAATACCGCTGGATGTGCCACACCGAACTGGGGCGCGCGAATCTGAATGCTAACAATCTCGGCGCCGCCATCGGCGAACTGGAGAATGCCGTCCTGCGGATGCCTTCCAACGCCAATGTGCATTTCCTTCTGGCGGAAGCCTACCGCCAGGCTGGGCGCAAAGCGGACGCCGAGCGGGAACGGACCGAATTCGAGAAGATGAAGGTCCAGCAGGACCCTCTCGGCGTACCGGCCTTGCACCCGTTCGGGTATTCGGGAAAGAACTGACATTGAAACCACCGGCGTTGCCGCAACGTACAATGGTAGAGGTAAAGGTCTTAAATTGATTCGCCCGTCGGCAGCCGCCTGTGCGCCGGACCGAATCGCATAAGGAGGCCATCGTGCACAAATGCTTCGCACGTTTGTTGGCCGTATCTCTTTTCTCCACTGTTGTAGCCCTTGCGCAGCCTGTCATCAGCATTCCGGCGTTAAGTTCCGCCAGCTACCGCGCGCCTGGAATGCCGGGGTCGGGGATCGCCCAAGGATCGATCTTCAGCATTTTCGGAACCGGCCTGGGTCCCGGCGCCGGCGTAGGGGCCAATGCATTCCCGCTGCCGACTGCGCTGGGCGGCGCCTCTGCAACCGTCACGGTGGGAGGCACCCAGGTATCCGCGATCATCCTCTACACTTCCAGCTTCCAGGTGAACGCCATATTGCCATCCACGACGCCGGTCGGCAGCGGGACCTTCACGGTCACCTATAATGGTCAGACCAGCGCGCCAGCGGCTATCGAGGTTGTCACCAGCGCCTTCGGCATCTATACCTTCAGCTCCAGGGGTAACGGACAGGCCATCGCTACGGATGTCGATTATAAAGTCAACTCAATCATCCATACTTTTCATCCGGGTGACTATGCAACCCTATGGGGCACAGGGCTGGGGGCCATCAATGCCAGCGACGCTAAAGCGCCACCCGTCGGCAATGTGCCGGGGTCGATCACGGTGTATGTCGGCAATACCGCGGCGTCTGTTGTTACCTACCACGGGCGTTCGGGCTTTTCCGGCCTCGACCAGATCGACTTCCAGATTCCAGCGGGAGTAACGGGGTGCTACGTGCCCATCGCTGTCGAAGCCGGCGGCGTCCTGGGTAATATAGGTAACATCGCGACCATCGCCGTATCGGACAGCGGCCAGACCTGCTCGGACTCCGTGATGGGACAGGACTTGGTGGATAAGCTTGCGGCGGGGCAGACAGTCGATTTCGGCTATATCCGCTTGGAAAGCTCGTTTGAGAGGACCGAGTTATTCGAGTTTTTCACCGGGGATGCTGCGATGGCCACCTTCAGCGAATACACTCCCGGGACCGCCGGTTTGGCGGAGTACGGCGTCTCGAGTGGTTACTGCGTGGCAGTGGACTGTTCGTACAATTGCGGCGTTGACTCATACAACGAAACCCTCTCGGATTCCAGCCCCGCGCGACTCGACGCCGGGGCGCTGTCTGTCCTGCGAGGCACCTCCATCCCATTGAGTACGACTCAATACCTCGGAAATGGGTATTATTACGCCGTGTTGACGGGGCCCGCCGGAGAGGCATACCTGCTCCCTGGACTTACCTATCTCGTATCTGGTACAGGTGGAGCGGCCGTCGGTGCGTTCTCCGTGTCCGACCTTACCAGCGTTCCCAGTTCGCTTGCGCTATTCACGGGCCTTACTGCCGATCAGACCGTGCCACTTTCGGGCGATCTTACGGTTCAATGGAGCGGCGGCGACCCAACGCTGCAAAATGGCCAGGTAACCATCGGCGCCCTCTCGGCGAACAGCACCTTCACTCTGGCCGAATTTTTGCAGTGCACCGCGCCCGCGTCGGCCCAGAAGTTTACGATTCCCGGATGGGTGCTTTCCGCGCTGCCGCCTACCGGTACGTTCCAGAGTGGAACGACCACTTATGCGCTGGGTTGGATCTGGATCGGACAATATAATAAGCCGACGTCATTCAGCGCGACGGGTTTGGACAGCGGCATCGTCACCGACATCTCCAACAACGGCTTTGGAGTCTATTTTAAGTAGATCGGCGGCGCGTCTACCGGCGGCTGCACGCTTTCGGGTATTCGGGAAAGAAGCTGAAACCACGGCCGTCTGAGCGGCGTACGAGAGCACCAACCCCGCGGTGAATTCCGCCAGCTACCGCACGCTTGGAATGCCAGGGTCGGGGGTCGCCCAAGGCTCGATATTCTCGATTTTCGGATCCGGCCTGTGCTCCAGCTCAGGCGCACAGACCAGCACATTTCCGTTGCCGACTAACCAGTGCCCGGCGTTTAGCCGCCGGTATGCTAATCTGAACCTAGAGGACGCACGCAGTCCCTCCCGCTCCAATTGGGGCAGGCGCTTTCGCCAGCCACTGCTGGCTTTCGGCCGACTGGCGAGCGAATTGGCTTCTTCCAGAGATTCCCTGGCAGGTTCCGATTGGACATGCTCGAAACGGGCTGGACAGTATGAAAGTAAATGACTTACGAGAAATTGGCTTTGTTCGGTAGAAAAATGTTGAGCCGCCCCCATTTTCATCTCCATGAATGGCCAGTGTAGTCGGCACAAAGAGGCAAACAGCGGCAAATCGCCGCAATTCGCGGCCCCAACCCCCCGGGGCACGGCCAATGCTACGGCCTGCGCGCCCGCACCGATGCTACCCAAATAAAAGCAGGAAGATTTTGACCGGATCGCACGCCGCCCTCTGCGACCCCTATCGCCTCAAAAATCCAGCCGGGCAGTACCCTGATCGACCAAGCCCCTTTAAGACGTACAAGGAGTTCGAGCGTCTCAAAGCCGCCCGCGAGAAACAGNNTGGAGTCCCGCCAAAGTGCAGTGGAGACGCACGCAATCCCGCGTGAGGATCGCCGCCTCTGGGTGCCGCCGCGTCTCCGCGTCCACCATCGACGCTTTTTGTCGATGGTGGCGAGCGAAGCCAACCACCGTAAGCTGCTGATAATGAAAGAACAGACCGGCAAACCCACAAAACTGTGCTGGCGGGCACAAAAAATAGTTGCAAACCGGGCTTGCGTGTCTGTAATGGTTCTGATATTCTAAGGGAGTCGCCGATTTCGAGGGTCTGAGTGCGCTCGACGTGTGGGCTTGCTTGCGCGTCGGGCAGTGTGGTATAAAGGCTATGATCCTCGTGTAAGGAATGGTAACAAAACTCCGGGCGGGCCACCGCCGGAGCGGAATACGGCCTTCCTGGTAGGTTCTTTTTCAAAAGTTTTCATTTTTGGGCTGCGCATGCGCGATTTTGCGTGGGTGCGGCCGGCAAGTTTCGAGGCCTGTCGGTGGCGGGCGTTTCCGCAAGGAT
>PKYZ01000200.1 GCA_003132865.1 Bryobacterales bacterium | reverse complement strand
GTCCGCTTCACCTTGGTGGCCACGTGCTGCGCGATGTTCAGCGCCAGCGCCGTCTTGCCCATCGAAGGCCGCGCCGCCAGGATGAACAACTCGCCGGCATGCAGGCCGCTGGTCTTCTCGTCCAGCTTTGTGAATCCCGTGCTGATGCCCTTGACGCGCTTGCTGGGGTCCAGGAATGCGTTCAGCCCGCCCTGATACTCGTCGATCACCTGGCGCGGGCTGACCAATCCGCTCTTGACCCGGTCCTCGCCCAGCTTGAGCAGCGTCTCCTCGGCGCCGGCCAGGATCTCGTCCGGCTCCTCTTCCCCTATGAGGCACCGATTCATCAGGTGCTGCGAGGCGAAGATGATCCGCCGCAGCACGGCCTTGTCCTTGACGATGCGGATGTAGGCGTCGATATTCAGGATCTGCGGCAGGCCGTCGTCGAGCGAAACCAGGTAGCTGAGGCCGTCGCAGGATTCCAGCTCATTGAAGCGCATCAGCTCGTTGGCCACCGTGACGCGGTCGATGCGCTCGCCGCGCTCGTTCAACTCGCCCATGCGAGAGAAGATGCGGCGATGCTTTTCCAGGCTGAAATCGTCGGGCTGCAGCTCACCGGCGGCCTGGATATAAAGGCTGTCGTTGAGCATGATGGACCCGAGCACGAAGCGCTCGGCGTCGAGATTGCTGGGTAGGCCCTTTTCCAGGGCTATGGAGGTCGCGGACATGGCGATTATTCAGGTTACAGGCGCGTGACGCTCCGCGCACGCACTTTCTTCGGGCCGTGTTTTGATCCGCTTAGCCTCTGTATAAAACATAGCGTTTGCGCCGATTTCGGCGACGCGCGCAAGTCGTTCAGAATCAGGTCGCCGGACCCCGCGATGCACACTCCCGCGAACCTTTGCACACCCGTTCCACAGGGCCGCACTGCCGGCAAAAACAATACGAGCCTATTCTGTTTTTACTCTATTTTTGGCCGGATGCCAAGAACTTTCCTTTGAAGCACACGGTAAGTGCCAGCCACTAGCCACGGCGTGCGGGCGCGGTTACCTCCAACGGCCGGAACCGCGCGCTGAAATGCCGCAGGAACGGTGGCTCTTCGGCGATCTCCAGCCCGCGGATTTCGTCCTTCCGCGCGTTCACTTCCAGGATCGCTTCCACCACATAGTCGATGTGACTCTGCATATAGACGCGCCGCGGAATGGCCAGACGCAGCAGTTCATGCTGCGCCTGATCGCCAAACATCACCGACCCGATCTCCACCGAGCGTATGCCGGCGTGCCGGTACAACTCCACGGCCAGCGCCTGCCCTGGAAACTGCGCGCGCGGAATGTGCGGCAGCATGCGCGCCGCATCGATGTAGATGGCGTGCCCGCCCGGCGGCTCCACGATGGGCACGCCGCGATCCGCAATGTGCCGCCCCAGATAACCCGTGGAAACGATGCGGTAATTCAGGTAGGCCGGATCGAGCACCTCCTGGAGTCCCACCGCGATGGCCTCCAGGTCCCGCCCCGCCAACCCGCCGTAAGTAGGGAAACCTTCCGTCAGGATCAGCAGGTTGGTCTCCTGGGCCGCCAGGCGGTCGTCGTTCGTGGACAGGAAGCCGCCGATGTTGGCGAAGGCGTCTTTCTTCGCCGAGAAGGTGCAACCATCCGCCAGCGAAAACATTTTCTGCGCGATCCGTTTCGGCGTCCAGCTCGCGTAACCCGGCTCCCGCTGACGGATAAACCAGGCGTTCTCGGCGAAGCGGCAGGCGTCCAGATAGAAAGGAATCCGGTAGCGCGAGGTCACCCGGCGCACCGCTTCGATATTGGCCATCGACACCGGCTGGCCGCCCCCTGAATTGTTGGTGACGGTCAGCATCGCCAGCGGAATGTGCTCGGCCCCGGTCTCCTGGATCAGCCGCTCCAGCGCCTCCACGTCCATGTTGCCCTTGAAATCGAGGCGCGCCTGCGTGTCGGCGGCCTCGGGAATCGGCAGGTCCACGGCCCGCGCGCCGGTGAATTCGATATTGGCGCGCGTGGTATCGAAATGCGTATTGTTGGGCACCACGTGTCCGGGCCGGCACATCACCGTGAACAGGATGCGCTCGGCCGCGCGGCCCTGGTGCGTCGGGATCATGTGCCGGAACCCGGTCAGCTCGTCGACCACGCGCTTCATGCGGAAGAAACTCTCGCTTCCCGCATACGATTCGTCGCCGCGCATCAGCGCCGCCCATTGCTCGGTGGACATGGCGCTGGTACCGGAATCGGTGAGCAGGTCGATCAGGATGTCCTTCGCTTCGATCAGAAACAGGTTGTAGCCAGCGGCTGCGAGCAGGCGCTCGCGTTCCTCGCGCGTGGTGTGCCGCAACGGCTCCACGCTCTTGATCCGGAATGGCTCTATGATGGTCTTCATCTTGATCCGCAACCTCCGCTGGTGGATCGGCGGTCTGCTGTTCGCCTCCACGGTGATCAACTACATCGACCGGCAGACGCTCAGCGTGCTGGCCCCCACCCTCAAAGACCAGTATCACTGGACGAACACCGATTTCGCCACCGTGCTGATCGCCTTCCGCGTGGTCTACACCATCATGCAATCGGTTTCGGGCCGCCTGCTGGATCGGCTGGGCACGCGCCGCGGCCTCTCGATCAGCGTGGCATTCTACTCCACGGTGGCCGCCTGCACGGCGCTGGCGCAGGGATTGGTCGGCTTCCGCGTATTCCGCGGATTGCTGGGCGCGGGCGAATCCGCCGGTTGGCCCGGCGCGGCCAAAGCCGTTTCCGAATGGTTCCCGGATCGCGAGCGCGCCTGGGCCGTGGCGTTGTTCGATAGCGGATCGTCGATCGGCGGCGCGGTGGCCCCGTTCCTGGTCGTCTTCCTCTTTCACACCTTCGGCTCGTGGCGCCCGGCCTTCCTGATCACCGCCAGCCTGGGCTTCCTCTGGCTGATCGTGTGGAAAAAGGTCTACCACACGCCGGAAACGCACCCCCGCATCACGCCGGAGGAGTTGAAACTCATCCAGCAAGACCGTTGCTCCGACGAAGAGATCGCCCCCTCGCCCGCTCGCCCCCTCGCCGTTTCGCGGCTTCTTCGTTTCCGCCAAACCTGGGGCATAGTCGTCGGCCGCTCGCTCCTCGATCCCTACTGGTTCATGATGGCGGAGTGGTTCGCCATTTACCTGGCGAGCAAGGGATTCCCCATGGAAGAGAGCGCGCTGGGCTTCTGGGCGCCTTTCATGGCCGCCGATCTCGGCAACTTCTTCGGCGGCGGACTGTCCAGCTACTGGATCCGGCGCGGCTGGTCGGTGGGCAAGTCGCGGCGCACGGTGGTGGCCATCTTCGGGCCGGCCATGCTGCTGCTGATTCCGGCGGCGTTCAGCTCGCGCTACTGGTTGCTGGTGGGGCTGTTCGCCTTCGCGACGTTCTGTTACGCGGCGTGCTCCACGATTTTCATTTCGCTGCCGGCCGACGTGTTCCAATCGAGCGCCGTGGCGACCGTCAGCGGGATGAGCGGCACCGGCGCGGGCATCGTCACGCTTGTCTCCACCTATTTGATCGGGCGCGTGTCCGACCGCCTGTCGTTCCAGCCGATCATCATCGTAGCGTCCATGGTGCCATGCCTGGCCGCGCTGGTAATGGTCACGCTGGTGCGGCCGGGAAAGCGGAACGGTCCGGACGGCATTCTGCGGAGCTTCTAGTGTTAATATTCGATGAGGAGAAACCATGACCAGACAATTGTTCCTTGGGACCTGTGCCGCAGCCATGATGTTCGCGACCGGCCTGCTTGCAGCGGACACCAAGCCGAAGACGGTGATCCATGTGATCACGATCCAATGGAAGGCCGATGCAACGCCGGCGCAGATCGACAAGGCGATCAAGGCCGCCGAAGCCCTGCCTTCCGAGTACCCCGGCATCATACGCGTGTGGACCAAGCCGATCAAGAAGCAGCTTCCGGAGGGCTTTAGCCACGTCATCGTGATGGAGTTTGCGAGCGAGGACGCCCTCAAGAACTACGCCGACAGCGCCGCGCAGAAGAAGTGGTACGAACTCTACATGTCCATCCGCGAGGAAAGCCGCACCAGCGATATAACGAACTAGCCGGTAGTGGTTCAGTTTGGGCGCTATATCGGATGACTTCCGAAGTGTCGGAAAATGCAGCGGCGTTTTCCCGCGGGTAGTCCGGTCCAACTTCCCAGATGCGGACTTCCTGGGAGTTTGGCCGCACTTCCGCGAAATGGGCGTTAGACGTCAACTTGCCGCGATTCGGCCGCGGCACCAACTGGCTCGGCGTTCCCCAAGGGCAACGTGCCAGGCAGCCCACCGTGTCGGCACAGCGCCTAACTAATCCAAGGGAAGACGATTCTGTTTCTGCTTGTTCGGCCAAAAGAGAGGTAGGAAATGACAAGCCCTGCCTGGCCCTGCTCACTATCTGAGCACGATTGGCTTTTCAAACCGGGGCAAATACGGGATCGGATCGAGACTCGCTGCGGCGAGGCCGCTTGCCGCTTGGGTCAGTAGCAAGAACAACAAGAGGAGATTGCCGTCGGGAGTATCTGCCACGGCCGGGATACGCCCGGCGTAGTTCCTGCGGCACGAGGAATCCGACGATACCCTGCAGGAGAGGGTC
>PKYZ01000248.1 GCA_003132865.1 Bryobacterales bacterium | reverse complement strand
GGTCTTGGCCAATCACGGACATGACCATGCTGATCATGATCTGCAGGCGACGGATTTTTCGGGCTTCGTCCGCTGCCTCGCCCGAATCTACGCTGTGCGTCCGCTTCAGCTCCGTCATGGATCGATCCTCATTCGGGCAAACCGCCTGACTGTAATTGGATGTGAAGCCCGGCAACGACGATGCGCCGACTGGCTAGCATTATTGTCGCGGGCCAAGGCCAGCCCGGCAACTGCCTCAGGACGCTGGACTTTTGTCACTCATCGGGTGGCCGAATCGGCCGGGGGGTACAATCATGACAGCGGAGGAATCATGGCAGACCGTTCAGGCGATAACCGTGGCCGAGACCAGCGGCCGAACCCCAACGAAAAGCTCGTGCGGGTTTTCGATGCCGAGCAGGAGTCCGAAGCAATGGTGGTTCGCGGCTTGCTGGAATCCCAGGGCATTCAGACCGATGTGACGGCTCTGGACGCTCCGCAAGATATTCTTCCCGGCGTGGGGGGCACCGTCATCCTGGTTCGGGAAGAAGATGCCGCCAAAGCGCGGCGCGTAATTGAGGAGTACCGGCGCGCGCCGGGAGACAACTCCGACGACTTCGAAATCGTCGACGCCGAGTCTGGCAAAGATCCAGCCCCCAAGGGTTGACATTCCTTCCGTCAAGATTAATAAGTGGCGACCCCGTTACGGCCGATGCCGTAGGGGTTGGGCGGAATTCTGCCAGCCGGCTCAGAAGTTCCTTCCGCGGGTGTCTGTCCCGACCTCGGCTCGCCGCGACATCCGGCTAACGCGTCAGATGAAACACGCTTTCCAGGTGATAGGTCTGCGGAAACAAATCTACCAAATGCGCCTGCTCCACGCGGTAGCCTGCAGCCAATAAACGTCCTAGATCGCGGGCTAGAGTCGCCGGATCGCACGACACGTAGATGAGGCGCGGCGCTCCCCATTCCACCAAACTGTTCAGGACTCCCGTTCCCAACCCGCTGCGCGGCGGGTCGAGCACCGCTAAGTCGGCCCGCACCTTGCCCGAAGCTTTCTGCAAGTACTGTTCGCTGGTGGCTCGAACTGCCTTCACATTCGGAGGCGAATTGTGGACCAGATCAGCGTAGGAAATCTGTGACGATTCCACCGCGATAACCTGGGCGAATCCTCGGGATAGGACCGAGGAGAAGAGTCCGGTGCCGGCGTAGAGATCGAGCGCAACTGTACCGGCGCGGCCGTCGCTCACCAGGCCCACCAACTCGCCCACCAAATGTCGATTTACCTGGAAAAACGCCCCCGCACTCACGCGGTACCCTGCCCGCTCGGTACGGTAGACAAGTGTCCCCGCTCCAGACACTCCAGCCTGCCTGGGCTGACCGCTTTGTTGCTTGGATGGGAGCGGAGAGGAGTTTTTGAATACGACCACACCTGCAACTTGCGGAAGGGTTGCCTGAAGTTCCTCCGCCAATTGCTGTCCCGGAGCGGGAAGGTCGGGGCCGACATACAGTTCGACCAGGAGTTGCGAATCCTCGGCATCGGCAAAGAACTCGATCTCATAGAGCCCGCGCGCCGGTTGCCCAGCGCGCCCCCATTCCCAGAATGCGGCAATCGCCCGGTTGATCAGCGGCGAACTGATCGGGCAGTCCTCAACCGGCAGCAGCTCGTGAGAGTTGAACTTGAAATAGCCCAGCGCAAATTCCGGCACCGTCTGAATTTTCAGGCGGCTCCGGTTGCGATAGTTCCAGGGCGGAGAGGGATGAATGCCGAGCTCCAGGTTCAGCTCCAGCTTGGCGATCCGCCGAAGGTTCTCCTGCAGAATCGAGGCCTTCATCTCAAGCTGGTACTCGTAACTTGTGTGCTGATAGTGGCAGCCGCCGCAGCGCATGAAATACGGGCACGGCGGCGCCACCCGCTCCGGCGCGGCGGCCAGCACTTCCAGCAATCCGGCCCGCACCAGGCCGGGCTTCTCGGAAACACCCCGCACCCGCGCGCGCTCGCCCGGCAGCACGAACGGCGCCAGCACCGCGCGGCCCTCCAGCCGCCCCAGTCCCTCGCCGCCGTACACCAGCTTCTCCACGGTAATCTCGAAATCGCTTAGGATAAAAATTACTCCTTCGAACCACCTACCATGAGAGCACGAGTCTTCTCCGGCATGCAGCCGTCCGGCAACCTACACATCGGGAACTACCTGGGCGCGTTGAAAAACTGGGTGCGCGTGCAAGCGGATTACGAGTGCATCTTCTGCATCGTGGATCTGCACGCGGTGACCGTCTACCAGGACCCCGCCGAGCTGCGCGCCAAAATCGTCGAGATCGCGGCGCTGTATCTGGCGGCCGGCATCGACCCGCGCGAGTCCAGCATCATGGTGCAATCCGCCGTGCCGGCGCATGCCGAGCTGGCCTGGATGCTCACCTGCGTCACCCCCGTGGGCTGGCTCGAGCGCATGACGCAGTACAAGGCCAAGGCCGCCAAACAGGAATCCGTCGGCGACGGCCTGCTGCAATACCCATGCCTGATGGCCGCCGATATTCTGCTCTACCAGGCCGCCGCCGTGCCGGTCGGCGAGGACCAGGCGCAGCACCTGGAACTGACCCGCGACATCGCCCAGCGCTTCAATTCGCTCTACGGCGAAACGTTCGTCATGCCCGCCACCAGCCTCCCCGGCGTGGGCGCGCGCATCATGGGCCTCGACGATCCCACCACCAAGATGAGCAAATCGGCCGCCGGCGCGAACCACGCCGTGGCCCTGCTCGATCCACCGGACCGCATCCGCAAGATCGTCATGCGCGCCACCACCGATTCCAATCCGGCGGTGGATTTTGAAGAAGCTAAGAAAATGGGCGACGGCGTGGCCAACCTGCTCAATATTTTTCAGGCTTTCGCCGGTTGGACCGGCGACCAGATGCGCGCGCACTTCAGCGGCATGCGTTACGGAGAATTGAAGAAGCAGGTGGCCGAGATGACCGTCTCCCAACTGGAGCCGTTCCAGCAGCGATATCGGGAGATCATGGCCGACCCTGGTTACATTCCCGGCATCCTGCGGGAAGGCGCGGCGCGCGTCAGCCCCATCGCCAACTCCACGGTGGACCTGGTAAAGCGCCGCATGGGCCTGTACACCGAGACAACTGAGCCGCGACCGTAAGGGAGCGGTTTTGCGTTAAAATAAGAACTATCAACCTCATGAAATTCTTCCTGTTTTTCCTGTTTACAGCCGCCGTGTGGGCGCAGTCCGCCGCCCCACCAGCCGCGGCCCCGGCGTCCGCTCCACCCGCTCTTTCGCCGGACACCGTGGTGGCGACTCTCGAGGACGGCCGGAACATCACCGCGGGCGAACTCTCGAGCTTCCTGGCGGTCATGCCTCCGAACATGCAACAGGCCGCGCGGCGCGATCGCAAGGCATTCGTGCAGCAGTTCGCCTTGATGCATCGTCTGTCGGAAATGGCCGAAAAAGCCAAGCTCGACCAGCAAAGTCCCACCCGGGAAGCGCTCGCCTTCAACCGCATGTACCTGCTCATGAACGCGCAGTTACACGAAGTGCTGACCACTATCAACGTGCCGCCCGCCGAGGCGCAAAGCTTCTACAATGCGAACAAAGAGCGTTTCACCCAGGTTAAGGTCAAGGCGATTTACACACCCTTTTCCGCGGCTCCGTCCGCGGCCGGCGCGAACGAACCGAAACACCTCACCGAAGCCGAAGCCCAGGCCAAGACCGCCAAGTTGCGCGACGCCATCGCCGCCGGCGCGGATTTCGTGAAACTGGTCAAGGAGAATTCCGAAGACCCAACCTCCGCCGCCAAGGACGGCGACTTCGGCACCCTGCGCAGCACCGATAACCTTCCGGACGCCATCCGCACCGCCATCTTCGCGCTGAAAGCGGGTGAAGTGAGCCAGCTCGTCAAGCAGCCGAACGGCTTCTATCTGTTCCGCGCCGAAGAAGTCGCCGCGCAGCCTCTCGCCGAGGTCCAGGAAGAGGTCCTCAACGAACTGAAGCAGGCCCACTTCAAGCAGTGGATGGATGAAGTCACCCGCGGCCTGAATCTGAAGATCCGGAACGAAACCTTCTTCACCGAAGGCGGCGGCGCGACGGCGAGCAAGTAGGCGCCAGCCGCCTACGCGGAAGCCGCGCCTTTCTCCCACACCTCCGGATTCAGCAAATTGGGCGGACGCCGCCCCTCAATCGCCGCCACTGCATTTTCCGCCGCCATCATCGACATCTTGCGCCGCGTGTCCACCGACGCGCTGGCGATGTGCGGCGTCAGCACCACGTTCTCCAGTTTCAGCAGCAGCGGATGCACATGCGGCTCGTTCTCGAACACGTCGATGCCGGCCCCCGCAATCACGCGCTGTTCCAGCGCCTCAGCCAGCGCCGGCTCGTCCACCACCGGCCCGCGCGACGTGTTCACCAGGATGGCCGTCGGCTTCATCATGCGCAGCTCGCGCGCGCCGATCATGTGGCGCGTCTCCGCCATCAGCGGCACGTGCAGGCTCACAAAATCCGCCTCCCGCAGCAACTGTTCGGCGCTGACCGGCTCCAGCCCCAGTTCTTTCTCCACCGCCTCCGGCGCCCGCCGCGAATCGTGATAAACGATGCGCATCGAAAAGCCCTTCGCCCGCCGCGCCACCGCCTGCCCGATGCGCCCCATGCCGAAAATCCCCAGCGTGCGATGATGCACGTCCTGCCCCACCAGCAGGTCCACGCGCCACTTCGTCCATTGCCCGGAGTGCACGAAATGGTGGCCCTCCACCACGCGCCGCGCGGCGGCCATCAGCAGCGTGAATGCGAAATCGGCCGTCGTATCCGTCAGCACGTCAGGCGTATGCGTCACCATAATCCCGAGGCGGGTGGCCGCCGGCACGTCGATGTTGTCGTAGCCCACCGCCACGTTGGCGATCGCCTTGATCCCGTCCAGGCTCGCCAGCACTTCCGGCGAAAATTTGTCCATGAGCTGGCTCACCACGGCTTGTTTGCCGCGTATCCGCGCGGCGAGTTCCCCCGCGCTCATGCCGTCGTCCGACTCGGCGTAGTCCAGCTCCGCGTGCTCTTTCAGATAGGCGATGGCCTCGGGAAATATGCGTTTGGTGACCAATACTGCGGGTTTCATCGAATGCAAATTGTCGCACATGCCGCACTCGGCGTACAATGCGGACATGGCTAAATTGGGTTTTTTGGGACTTGGAATCATGGGCTATCCAATGGCCCGGAATCTTCTGCGGGGCGGTCACGAGGTGGCCCTCTGGTCGCACAGCGCGGCGAAAGCGCACGAACTGGCTGCGGCGGACAAAGGCCGCTTCTGCGCGACGCCGAAGGAAGTCGCGGAAAACGCGGACGCGATCTTCCTGTGCGTGGGCGACACCGCCATGTCGCGCGAGGCGATCCTGGGCAAGGACGGTATCATCGAAGGCGCGCGCCGCGGCACGGTAGTGGCCGATATCAGCACCATCGCGCCCACCGCCAGCCGCCAGATCGGCCAGGCGCTCGCCGCCCAGGGTGTGGACTTTCTCGACGCTCCCTGCACCGGCTCCAAGCCCGGGGCTGAGGGCGGCACCCTCACGTTCATGATCGGCGGCGACCGCCAAGTCTTCGAGCGCGTCCGCCCGTATCTGGAAGTGATGGGCAAGCGCTTCTATTATTGCGGCGGGCCGGGCATGGGCCTGCACGCCAAACTCTCCCAGAACCTGATCCTTTCGAATCTCCTGCAGGGTTTCAACGAAGGCATGGTGCTGGCCGCCAAGGCCGGCGTGGACCCCGACCTGATGCTGGATATCCTCAACAATAGCGCCGCCAAGTCCGGACTGGTTTCCGCCAAAGCCCCGCTGGTTCTCCGCCGCGCCTTCGACCCCGCCTTCTCCGTGAAGTGGATGCACAAGGATATCGGCCTGATGCTGGACTCCGCCAACGAGCTGCATGTCCCCGTGCCCCTGACCGCCCTCACGCACCAGATGTTTCAAGCCGCCATCGCCAAAGGCCATGGCGACGAGGATATCTGCGCCACCATCAAGGTGCTGGAGGATTGGGCGGGCGTGGAAGTGAAGGGCGGAGAAGCGGCGAAGGCGGACACTACGTGATTCGGTAGCTCCTATGTGCTTTTCATCACGCGCCGACCCGCACTCTACCAAAAAATATAAAAAACTGTTGCTTTTCTGAGCCAGATATTCTAATATTGGAATAAGCCGGGGAGGCAACTCCCACCAAAGCGAGACTAACCTCTAAATAAAAGACCCCTGAAGCAACCTCCCCGGCGCCCGAAAGGGTAAGGGTCTTTAAAGCAAACCAAGAAAACAAAACACTTAGCCACCAACGCTCCGTGTCATTCCGCCGGAGGAGCGATGCGCACGCTGCTGGCGGCCAACTTGCCCGTGCGATCCATACCGAGTTCGTAGTGCAGCCGGGTACCCGGTTTCAGCGTAGTGGGGTCGCCTTCTGCCAGGCGCGAGACATGGAAGAACACGTCGCGCCCACCGTCGTCCGGACGCAGAAAGCCGAAACCTTTGGCTTCGAAGTAGGTGACCACCGAACCGATCTGCTCGCGCGGGCCATCGCCCGCTCCGCCGTCCGTGGCGCCCTGACCGCCGGACCGGCTGCTTTTGTCGCCAACTCCCTGCTTGATCAGGGCCAGATCTTCTTCGGATAGCTCGGTATCGGGAGCGGTCTCCGAGGGCATCTTGAAATCGGGATTCTTCTTCTTGGCTTCTTCGAATAAGCGTTTTGCTCGGGCGTTCAAATCGATTCCTTTGGCGTCTCTAGTGTACAGGCGCGGGTGCGGCCTTGGGTTTCCGTGCGCGCGATGCGCGTTTCTCGGCTGGCGGTTGCCGGTCGCTCTTTTTCAACTGCCCCATCACCATTGGGGTCACAAACTTCTTTTCGCCGTGATCGTCAAATTTGATCACAATGCGCTCCTCATTACTGGTGAGCACAGTTCCCAAGCCGAATTTGTCGTGCTCTACCTGAGCGCCTTGGGAATAGTTGTTGGAAGCCATCAGTTTATGGTTTACTCCTTTATTTTCCAGACCTTGGCAGGATTCGACGTGCAGATTCTGGAGGATGGGGGCAACGCTGGCACAATTGTCACTTTTTATTGTATCACTCCGCGGCACGCGCCGGCAAGTCGCTAAGCAGGTTCTGGGTTCTGGGTGCTGGCTTCGCCGCGGTGCCGGGTGCTGGTCTCGCCCGCTCGCCCCCTCGCCCGCTCGCTCGCTCAGTACTGATCGCAGCCAAGGCTTCCTCTATCGAAACCAGCCGCCCCGCCTGCACCATTCGCAACAGGCCCAGCTCCAGGTGAAAGCGCGGTTGCAGCGAGAACTGCAGGTCGCGGAAGAGATCGAGCGAGAGTTGCAGGTAGCGCGTCAGATCTTCTTCGGAAAACTGCGCGGCCATCTCCGCCAGCCTCTGCCGCTCGCCCGCCGACGCCGCGATCAGGCGCGTGTCGCCGCCCGCAATTTTGGCCACCAGGAGATTGCGGAAATAACGGGCCAACTCGCGGCTAAAGTGCTGCAGGTTTTGCCCGTTGCGCTCCAGTTCGTTCACCACTTCAAGCATGCGCGCCGCCGCGCCATCCACCAGCGCCTGGCTCACGTGCCCGAGCGCATCGAGCGAAAAGGCGCCCAGCAGCGCGCGCACTTCCGCGGCCTGCAACGTGTCGCCGCAGCAGGCGATGGCCTGATCGAGCGCCGAGAGCGAATCGCGCACGCTGCCCTCGCCGGCCTGCGCCAGCACCGACAGCACCTCCGCATCCGCATGGATTCCTTCTTGTTCGCAGATCCACGCCATGCGCGCGATGAGCGCTTCAAATTCCACGGAGCGAAAGCTGAAGTGCTGGCAGCGCGACGCAATGGTAGCCGGAATCTTGTGCGCCTCGGTGGTGCAGAGCATGAACACGGCCCAGGCCGGCGGCTCTTCGATGGTCTTCAGCAGCGCGTTGAAGGCTTCGTTGGTGATCTGGTGCGCTTCGTCGATGATGAAGACCTTGTAGCGGTCGCGCGCCGGCTGATAGCGCACGTTCTCGCGCAACTCGCGCATTTCGTTGATGCCGCGATTGGAAGCGGCGTCGATCTCGATCACGTCCACCGACCCGCCGGCCGCGATTTCCTTGCAGCTCGAGCACACGCCGCAGGGCTGGTTCGTGGGGCCGTTCACGCAGTTCAGGCAGCGCGCCAGGATGCGCGCCACGGTGGTCTTGCCGGTACCGCGCTGCCCCGAAAAGATGTAGCCGTGCGCGATGCGGTTCTGCGCGATGGCGTTTTCGAGCGTGGTCTTGACGTGCTCCTGATTCACCACGTCGGCGAACGATTGGGGCCGGTATTTCCGGGCGATGACCTGGTACATGGGTGGGCGAATGCCAGGCCCCGGGTGATCCGCGGCACACAGGTTAAACCACTACCGTTGCTTCCTTCCGGACCTGGCGGGGTTTGCGGCCGCCTGTCGCACGGAGCCCGAGACCTGACAATTGACTATCGTATCATGCAGCCCCTTGTTATCCTGCATAACGATGCTCGATCTCACGCAGCACCCCCACCGCCGCTTCAATCTGCTGAATGGATCGTGGGTGCTGGTGTCGCCCCACCGCACCGAACGGCCCTGGCAGGGACAAGTTGAGAGAGCCGCGCCCGCCGCCCAGCCGGAGTACGATCCCAACTGTTACCTTTGCCCCGGCAATTCGCGCGCGGGAGGCACCCGCAATCCGCCTTACACCAGCACGTTTGTCTTCGATAACGATTTTGCCGCGCTGCTTCCCGCCACTCCCGCCGGGACCGAGGACCGCAACGGCCTGCTGATCGCCGCGGGCGAGCCGGGCATCTGCCGCGTGGGCTGCTTTTCACCGCGGCACGATCTGGCCGTTTCGCGCATGAGCGTGCCCGATCTGACGCTGGTGGTGGACGTCTGGGCCGCGCAATACGCCGAATTGGGCCGCCAGCCCGGCATCGGCCACGTGCAGATCTTCGAGAACCGCGGCGAAATGATGGGCGCCAGCAATCCGCATCCGCATTGCCAGATCTGGGCCAGCAGCAGCATTCCCACGGAAGTCGCTGCCGAACAGCGCGAGCAAGCGGCTTGGCGCGCGGGCCGCGGCTCGTGCCTGCTGTGCGACTACCTGGCGATCGAACGGGAGTCCGGCGAGCGCCTGGTCTCGGAGAACGAGTCCTTCGCGGCGCTGGTCCCATTCTGGGCGGTGTGGCCGTTCGAGACGATGCTCATCAGCAAACGCCACCTGACCGCCATGGACGAGTTCGACGAAGTCGAGCGCCGACGCCTGGCCGACATTCTGAAGAGGGTGACCACGCGTTACGACAACGTGTTTGTGGCGCCGTTCCCTTACACCATGGGCTTTCACCAACGGCCGACGGACGGCGCGGCGCATCCGGAGTGGCACTTTCACGCGCACTACTATCCGCCGCTGCTGCGCTCCGCGACCATCCGGAAATTCATGGTCGGCTTCGAGATGCTGGGCATGCCGCAACGGGACATCACCGCCGAGAGCGCCGCCGCCCGCCTGCGCGCCATGCCGGAGACCCACTACCTGGAGAACGATTGAGGTAGTCTGGAAGATATGAAGTTCCTGCATTTCATCTTCCTCCTGGCGGTTGCGGCACAGATCGGTGTCCCGGCCATTCTGGGCGTGCCCATGGTCAACACGGAGTTGGACCGGGGCATCGCCATGGCGAACGTGGCGGGTACCTCGCAGTCGGTCTTTTATGCGCAGGCCGAAGAGGTCTACGTCCAGGTGAAGACGTTGCTGCCGAAGATCAGCGGACTGACTTGGGATGACGACATCGCGTTGAGGACGCGAGTGGCGGATCTGCGTATGGCGCTGGAACTGGTGCCTGGCGCGTCGGACAACGGCATCAGGCGGGCGTGACCCTCATTTTGCGAGACGAGAGGCGATATACCAGGTGTTGCCGCTGGCGTCTTTGACGCTGCCGGTGCGATCTCCATAGGGTTGATCGGCTGGCGCGGAGATCGATTCGGCGCCGGACTCAAGGGCACGGTGATAGACGGCATCCGCGTCCGCCACCTTGAGATAGAACATGCCCGGCATCGGCTGATAGATGCCAGACGCGTCGCAGAGTTCGATGGCGGAGTTGCCGATCTTCAGGGTGGTGTGGAGGATGACGCCATCCGGCGTGGCGGCGCGGCCGGTTTCGGTGGCTCCGAAAGCACTGGTCAGAAATGCGATAAGAGGTTCGGAACGGAGCGGCTGCAGAAAAGGCTGGATGGTGGGCGCGCCTTCGGAGAAGTAGTTCTCGCCTTTGAACGTCGCGATGTACCAGCAGTTGCCCCATGGGTCTTTGACGTTGGCGGTGCGTTCGCCCCAGTCCTGGTCGGTGGGTGCTTGTAGGGATGCGCCGCCGCCATCCAGCGCGCGTTGGTACGTGGCGTCGGTATCCGGCACGTAGATGTGAAAGGCCATGGGGCGCGCCTCGCCTTTCCAGGCGACATTCGGGCCGCCACCACCGATCATGAGCACGGAATCGCCGATTTCGACTTCGGTGTGATAGCCGCCGGCCGAGCCGATCGCACGGAGCTTCTCGGTCGCGCCGAAGACGCGGCCAAGGAAAGCGTTGAGGGCGGGGACATCGTGGACGACGGGATACGCGGTGACGGTCTGTGTTTCCATAATCTCTCCCTGATACTATAGCGCCGCTTCTCAGACTCTCTCCCGGTGTTTTCGCCGGTGGCCTTATAGCGTACGGCGCGCCGCTCGTTTGTCCATGTGGCTTCACCCGGAGCTATGGAATCAGCACCAGCCGGGGGCCGTGTGCCGGACGCTGCCAAGCCTTCTCGACATCCTCGAGCGGCACGCGCTCCGTCTCGATGCGGAG
Source organism: Bryobacterales bacterium (assembly GCA_003132865.1). The sequence goes on along the minus strand of PKYZ01000248.1, from coordinate 18,437 downwards.
TTCGCCTGAAGCCGCGTGCGCCATTGCCTGATTGTACGCATCCAGCAGGATATTCATGGGCGGGAAGCCGCCACCGAGGATCGCCAGCCCGGCGCTCCGCAACGCCGCGGCTGGAAGCGAAATCGCCGGTCCTGCGCTTTCGCCAATCGGGATCAGGCGCGGCCCGGCGGCCTTCATGGAAAACTCCGCGCGGGTCAAGGCGGCCAGCAACAGTTCGGTGGGGTGGCCCCATAGGTAGTCGACAATCACGTCGTAACCCTTGTTCCCGGCCTCGCGCGCGAAGGCTTGCGTGACCTCCTGATCGGAGGCGTCCAAGTGAATCACCGCGTCCGCGCCGAGGCCACCCAGCGTGCTCAGCGCCTGCTCGTTCCGCCCCGCGGCGACTACGCGCCCCGCGCCCAGGAGCTTGGCGATCCGGACCGCGAGTTTGCCCGCAATTCCTGTGGCGCCGAGGATGAGGACAGTCTCGCCCGCCGCCAGTTGCGCCCGCCACACAAGCGGAAGCCAGCTTGATAAAGCCGGGTTGAGCAATGCAGCCGCAGTGGCGTCGTCGAGCGACTCCGGCACCGGCCAGCAACGAGAGCGTGCCACCACTGTCCGTTCCGCCATCGCGCCGTATGGCCGGCGGGGTCCGCCGAAGAACACTCGTGTGCCGTCGTCGAGCACACCTATTCCATCGACGCCGCACACGACCGGGAACTCGCGCGGACTGGCATAGTGCCCCCCGCTGGCCATCAGGCGGTCGATGGGTTTCAGCGATGCGGCGCGGACATGCACGATGGCCTCGTCCGGTTCTGCGACCGGGTCGGGGAATGACTCGAAGCGGGGCGGCTTGCCGAGCGTGTGCAGTACGGCGGCGTGCATGTCTACCACTATACCTGGCTATTGCCACTTAATCGGGCCGCGCGCGAAGCGCACGTAGAGCTGTTCCAGCAGTTGAGCGTTACCCGATGCGAGGTACTCGTATGCGTCGTCCCATTCCTTGCCCTGCCGCCATCCGGTTTGGGTCAGTGTTATGCGCGTGCCCTCACCTTCCGGCGCAAAGTCGAAGACGGCAGTCGTGCCAATGCTGCGCACCTCCGGGAAACGCTCGGGGGCCATGGCGTGCAGAACCAACTGCCGGCCGTCGCGGAAGCTGACGATGGTCCCGCCCCCGGTCTTGCCTCCGGGATAATGGACAATCCAGCCGCCGCCTTTCCACAGATCGACCGTGCAGTCCTGCCAGAGCCAGGTATCCAGGCCGGCGCTAGTGGTGAACGCCTGCCAAACGTCGGCGGGCTTGGCCATGACGACCACTTCGAGTTTCAGCGCTTTCTCCGGCTCCTTCACTTTGGTGATCTGGACGTGACTTTCCTTCGTCGGCGCGTCTTGGGCATGGGCCGCGAAAGGCGTCACGCATAGGGCTATGGCCAACAGTCTTGTCTTCATTTCCGTTTCCTCTTTCCTTTGAAGATTAGTTGCGCCTGCTGGGCTAGCAGGCATTGAAAGTAACTCCGTAACTGGGCAATAGATTGATCGAATGGCTCCATGCGCCGGTACGAGCGCGCCTGCATGACGCCGCCTTCCATGACGGTAAGGACGAAAGTTGCCAGAGCGTCCAGATCGCAATGGAGTGGCAGGCGGTCGCGGACGGCTTCCAGACAAGCGCGAACGGCGGTGGTCCACGCGGCGAAATTGGCGGCGATGCGGTTGTGCGCCGGGAGGTTTTCCGCCTCGATCTCGAGCGCCAGTCTCCCGATGGGACAGCCATACTGGCATCCAGTGGCCAGCAGCTTCTCGCGATAGCCCTGCAGGATGGCGAAGATGCGCTCGATCGGATCGCGGTGACGGGCAAACGCGGGCCGCAGGACGGCTGGCTCCAGACCGCCCAGGTAGTCCTCCAGCACGGCCAGCAGGAGCGCCTCTTTGCTGGGGAAGACGTGGTAGAAACTGCCGCTGTTCACGTGCGCGCGCTGCAGCAGTTCGGCCACGCCGGTGGCGGCGTAGCCTTTCTCCCAGAACAGGTAGCGGGCGGCGTCGAGCAGTAGCTCGCGGGCGGTAGGTGGAGTTTGAGAGCTAACTTGAACGATCATTCAAGTAAAGCACGCCGGGCCGTCGAAAGGCAAGCACTAATTTGGCCGCCGATGAACGCCGATGAACGCCGATAAAACCGATGTTAGCCGCACCAGGCGTCGAATGCGGCTTTCGCTATGCGGGCTATGATCATTTCCCGGGCGGGCAGGTTGCTTTTGCCCCCTTTAAGATAGACTGCCAGGGCCAGTTGTCCTGCGCCTTTCGGGAGAATGATCACGCCCACATCGTTCGTCGAGCCGTTCAAACCGTTCGCCGTGCCGGTAGTGCCGGTCTTGTGCGCGACAACCACGCCGGCGGGCAGCAATCCCTTGATGCGCCCCGCACCGGTCGTGGTAGCTTCCAGGATCTCGACGAGGCGCGCGGTCGACGATGCCGAAAGCAGTTCGCCGCCAAACACGCGCCTCAACAATTGGACCGTGCCATCGGGCGTGGCCGTGTCGCGCGGATCGGCGATGAAACGCCGCATGGACCGTGCAGCATCCCGGCCGCACTGGCGTTCGCTGCGGTCGATCCGGATGCCATCCAGATGCCAGCCACGGAGCCGCGCGGCGATCGCCGCCGCGCCGCCGCCGATCCGGTACAGGGTCTCGACGGCCGTATTATCACTCTTCGCCACCATCAATAGCAGCAACTCATCGAGTGGAACGCGCCGCCGTTTGGGCCAACGTTCTCCCACCTCGCTGACGTTCGTAGTCACGTCCTGCCGTACGACCTCGATCGCCGCGTTGCGCGAGAGCTTCCCCTCATCCACCATCGCCAGGATGTGCATGGCGATCGGCAGCTTGCACACGCTGGCTAAAGGGAAGCGTTCGTCGCCATGCAGGCTGGCGCGCTGCCCCGATCCCAGGTGCAATGCAGCCGCACCTACGGTGCCGTCGGTTTCAGCCGCAATCTGCCGCCAGCGCTCGGAGAGCGTGTTCGCAGGGGCCGCGGACAGGCCCGCGCCGAATAAGTAAAGGTACTGCCGCCGCGTAAATCCCATCAGGACTGCTCCGGACCACGGCGGCCGCGTGCGGCGTGCACCAGCCAGCAGCCCGCCGCGCCGATCGCCATGGCCGCGATGCAGAAGGGCATCTCCGACCGCAAGATGTAACCCGCCCTGCTGAAGAATCTCAGAACGCCGAGCGGCGAAACGTGTATAGGCCGCCACGGAAAGAACAGGCGACCGTCGGAAAACGGAAATAGCAGCATCACACCGGACCCGCCATCGGTGAGCGCATCGAGCAATGGATGAGTCACGGCGCATCCCGCCCACAGCAAACCCAGCCATACCGCCGCACGCGACGAGCGCCGCCCCGCCGCCATCGCAGCCAGACTCCCCGCCAGCAGGATCAGAAAGAACGGAGAGTGGAAGAACCCGCGATGGCCGAAGAAACTCCCGTAGGGGATCCCGAATGCGCGCATCGCAATCGTGTCCAAATCGGGAGCCACCGCCAGCGCACCGCAAGAGATAGGGATCGCCCATCGCGGCAAGACCTCGCGGATCGTGCGCGATTCGATGGCCGGCAGCGCCAGCGCGGCGCCAACAATGAAATGCGCGATGGCGGATGCCATTCAGGCCCGCACGGTCTGGCCGCTGCGCAACGCCTGATTCCCCAGATGCCCCGCGCGCGCCGCCGCTACCCCCACCTCCACCGGCGCATTCGGCGTATTCCGCGAGCGGATGCAATCAAGGAAATTCTGCACATGCTCGATCCCGCCATCGTGCGTGGATTGGACCTCCTGCGCCACATCCTTCAGATCGGGAAGCTCCGTGTATCGCGGCTGCTCGGGATACACGGCGAAGCCGCCGCGATGCAGGCGCATCAGGGCCTTGGTGCCGTGGAAGATCAGGCCGCCGCCTTCCAGGTAACCCATCAGGCTGCAATCGAAGTTCACCAGGAAGTTGCCGGGATAATGAAACGCGGCGTTGACCGTGTCGGGCCACTGCCATTCCGGAATCACGTATTTGCCACCCATGGCCTGCGCATCGATGGGGGTGTCGCTCGACATGCACCAGTGGGCCACATCCACCCAGTGCAGGAACAGATCGGTGAGCGAACCGCCGCCGAAATCCCAGAACCAGCGCCAGTTGCGGAAGCGCTCGGCGTCGAACGGCTGATCGGGCGCGGAACCCAGGAACATCTTCCAATCGAGTTTCGAGGCGTCGATCGGCGCGCCCGTCCCACGTCCCTGCAGATGATTCTGATACCAATACGTGCGAATGAACGTAACTTGGCCGAGACCGCCGCCGGCCACGATCTCGCGCGCCTGCTGGAAGTGCGGCCAGCTTCGCTGCTGCATGCCGGTCTGTACTACGCGCTTCGATTCGGCGACCGCCTTCAGCAGCGGTTCGCCTTCCTCGATGCGGTGCGTGACCGGCTTCTCGACGTACACGTCCTTACCGGCGTGCAGCGCGTCGATAGTCATCGGGACGTGCCAGTGATCGGGCGCGCCGATTACTACCGCGTCCACGTCGGGCAGATCCAGCAGCTTGCGGTAATCGGTGAACTCGCGCGCTTCGGGCGCCACCTTCTCGCGTGCCTCCTGGCGGTGCGGTTCGTAAACGTCGCAGATCGCCACGATCTGGCTGCCGCCGCCCTTGTTCAGCAGGCTCAGCAGATATTGGCAGCGTCCGCCCGTGCCAATGCCGCCAATGCGAATGCGGTCATTCGCGCCCAGGATGCGGCCATACGATGCGGCGGTGGCGAAAGCCGCGGCCTTGATAAATTGACGCCTGTCTGTCATGTTCGTTGCTCCTATGCTTCGATGCCTTCCAATTTCCACGGCGCGCGATAGGGGCGCGCCAACATCCGGTTCGCCTCTTCGTTGCCGATGAAGCGCTCCTGCCGGCCATCCCAATGCAGCTTCTTTTCCAGGCGCAGAGCGATGTTACCGAGGTGGCACGCCGTAGTGGTGCGGTGCCCGATTTCGATGTCCGCCACCGGCAACTCGCGCGACTTCACGCACTTCAGAAAATTCTGCACGTGCGGCACATGCTGCACGGACGTGGTGCCGCGGCCCGCCACGCCTTCCAATTCGTAGTACATGCTGACGCCGGTGAGATCGTCGTATGCCGCGCGGGACGAGATGCCGCCCGGCTCCATGTGGCCCTTCATCTGCGGCGTGACTTGGTAGCCGGCGCGGTCCACAAACAGCGTGCCACGCGTGCCGTGGAACTGGATGCCGTAACTGCCGAAAGGTTTGTGGCCTGGGTCGCCATTGTGGCCGTACGAATTGTGAAGCAGGCAGGTGTAATGCAGCAGGAAGCCCGGATACTCCCAAGTGACTTCGTGGGTATCGGGCGTGTCGCGCCGGTCGTGCACGTAGAGCTTGCCGCCCGACGCGGTGACCGCGCGCGGCGTATCCACGCCCATGGCCATGTGGACGATGTCCACAAGGTGCACGCCCCAGTCCGTGATGCGTCCGCCGCCATACGCGAAGAACGAGCGCCAGTTGCCGAGGAAGCGGGCCGGATTGAACGGAACCTTGGGCGCCGGTCCGAGCCAGAAGTCGTAATCGAGACCTTCGGGCGGCTCGGCATCCGGCGGCGTGCCCAGTCCCTCGGGGGAGCTGGTCTCGTGGATCCACGTCTGCACGTAGTGGATTTCGCCGATCTCGCCCGAGCGCACGATTTGAGCGGCGCGCTGGAAGTGCGAGCCTGAGCGCTGCTGCAAGCCCACCTGAACGATGCGCTTCGTGCGGCGCGCGGCTTCCACCATCAGGCGGCCTTCGCGCACGACGTTGGATACGGGCTTTTCCACGTACACGTCTTTGCCCGCATGGCACGCGGCCACGGTGATGAGCGGATGCCAATGATCCGGCGTGGCGACGACCACCGCGTCCACCGCACGGTCGTCCAGCAGTTTGCGGAAATCGGAATAGGCGCGCGCCTTGCCGCCGGTGAGTTGGTGGGCTTCCTGCAGGTTGGGCTGGTAGACGTCGCAGACGGCCACGATTTCGGCCTCGGGCTGCTTCTGGAAATCCGCCAGGTCCATGCGGCCCATGCCGCCGCAGCCGATCACGCCGATGCCGATGCGATCAGTGGCGGCGGCGGCGCGGGATTGCTGCGAGAGTGCGCCGGCCAGCGCCACATTCTTTAAGAGGTCTCGTCGATTCATGGATGATCCTCGCCTCGGAAGGCGATACCTATTCTATCGCCGCGCCTAATGGCTTGTGCGGAAGTGTGCAGAGTTGTGCAGAGTTGTGCACGGGCGGGCGGCGCACCGGATGGGCATTTTGAACGAACGAAGCCAATAAGTTGTTTGTTTGCTTTTGTTTTCAAAAATGACCAAGCCAAATTTCCGGTGCCGGGCGAGCCATGGGTGACGCGGGTGTTGGGGTTGGCGTATGGCGGCGAAACTGGGGCATAAGAGGCCAATTTGGAATGTGAATCCCTTTTGGACGTACATCTGGCGTGCGGGTTTGCGTCCCTCGGTGGTTAGTGGCTGGGCGTGGGGAAGATCTCATGGAAATTTGGGGCGGTGCAGGCCGGCATCGTCGGGTGATCCCGCCAGCACCCGCTCCGTACGCTGCGAATCGAGGTCGGCTACCCAGGAGTGGCGACAGAGGCATGCGTAGGCACAGCTCCACGGGTAGCGCGTTTTTAGTCCAGTTGACGTGAGGGGGGACTTCACGAGAGTGATCTCCCAGAACTCGTTTGGGGGATCTTTTAGGCCGACCGCACCCCTACGGGATGCCGACGACGCGCTCATTTGAAGGCAGACTCAAAACGCAGGCGCGTCCATCGGTGCCCATTCGGCCACCGCCGTAATCACCAGTACCCGATGCGCCATTTGTCGCTAAGCCGTCCTCCGCGCCAAGGGGCATGGCCCATGGGCGGGACTTTTCTGCTACTGTTTGCTTGTTGGTCAAAAACCGCCAAAAGAAGAGATCAGGCACGTCGATAGATGGAGGGCGTTTCGCGCTCGTGGGGTTCACACAACAGATCCTAGGAAGCGCGGCAGCTTTTATCGGCTGCATGTCCCGAGGGGACGGCGTTCATGATAGCGAGTCTGACGCCATTTTTGAGATAGAAATCGACGGTCAGGATGAATCCACGACATCGGGGACGCCTCACGGAGGCCGCTCGCGAGTGCTCCGGCAGTACAAGGTATCCTCCACGAATCGCAAAATCTGCATGCCAGACGCGAAGGATATCGTCCGGGCACTGAGGAGAAGCTACAGCACGGCCAAGAAACGGAAGGAGATCGAGACATATTTCGAACTGTGCACGAACCAAGAAATGAGTTCGCCCGCAGCGAGCTTTCTAGACGACAGCAATGTAAGAGTGGTCGAGCATGACCCCAATCAAGCTCGCGAGGAGCTTCGCGAATACGCAGCAAGGTTCGGCGTTATGGGTAATGAGGAACTGCAGCGGGGTATCGACTTGGTGATGGGACGTTTCTTCGGGATTGCCTCGAGTACGGGATCTCATCAAATCACCAAGGCCGAATTTGATAGGGCCCTCACGGGTTTCCCCAACCCGTGCTCCATCGCGATCCCAGAACTATGCGCACGGCGGCGACGAGATCTTGATGAGCAAGAGGTTCGGCTTCGGCTCGACGAAATTGTCCTGACGCCCCGCGAGAAGATCCGCGAAGTTATCGAGAGGTGGACGAACGAATCGCTTATCGTTTTCATCGGTGATGGCGGATGCGGCAAAACGACCGCGCTCATGCAGGTCTTAAAGGAACGGTCACCGCATATCCCTGCTTGCCTGCTGTTGCCGTCAGAGACGGCTCCCCGGAGCATCGCGGGTCTGGTCGCCGAGTGGCGCGGTGCACTGCAGCCGACCGCGAGCGACGAGGACGCGCTCAAGAGACTCCGTTACGCGAACCGCACAAACCAGCCCCCGCTCCTGATTCTAGGGTTGGACGGCATCGATGAAATACCCGACGGGAGCGAATGGTACTGGAATGCTAGGCAGCTTGTGAACCTCTTCTGGTGCCTGCATATAGAGCATACACGCGGCGCGGCGGAACCACCGCCAGCTCGTTTACTCGTCACCTGTCGCCGCGCCGACCAGATCACAAATCTGTTAACGCCGCCTACGGGCATTGACTACGCCCCACCGGGCATCAGTCCAGACTTCATAAATATTACTGAGTTCAGCCGCCCGGAGCTAGAATCGCTCGTGCAAGAATCGAGCACTATCCATCCCGAAGTTAGGCAGAGGATCATGGACAAGGTCGGCGAGATCCCGGGACAGGAAGATGGGATGATCCACCCCAGCGCTCAACGCCTTACGAGCGACCTCGTCCAGCCAACATGGATCGAGCTGATTCGGCGGCCGATAATTTGGCGTTTCTTTACCATACGCCCACGGGAGCAGCAGCTCAGTCTCCTCAGAGGTGAGGGTACAGCTCTACCCGCGGCTGAAGCCGCGATCGCACACGGCTACATTGAATGGTTTCTCAAACGGACCCACCAACGGCATCGGTTGAGCCGTGACGTCGTTCGGGACGCCCTGGTGGCCGCCGCCCGCACTTTTGCCCCCAGCGCCGGCCCGCACTCCGTGGACAATTGGCGCGTCGCGCTAAGCGGGGTGGGGTTGGGGGGGCGCGAACCTCAGATTCTGCAGCGCGAGAGCGCCAGCGTTGGCCTTATATACGAGATCCCACATCCGGTCGCTGCGAACGACTTCTGGCAGTGGCGACACGAATTTCTCTGGAATTATTTACGGACAGGAGCGACCGAACCCCATGGATGATCGGTTTCAAGCCCCAGCCGATATGTGGACGAAGGCGAGTTCCCTGTCGAGCCCATCCGAGGCTGACTTGTTCTTTGGCGAGTTCCTACAATGGATCCAACGGACGCCCCCTCCGGATTCTCTCCAGGCCCGTGGCATCCTAAGCACCGCGCTTCGCGCTCTAACTGCCGCAACCGCGAGAGATCCTGAATCAGCAGAAGAAATCATAATGCGCCACGTCCTTCCGACGTGTGTTGGTAGCCCCGACGGGATGCCGGTCTCCGTTGCCGAACCGTACACCCTTCGCGAGTACCTTGCGGACTGGATCGAGCAGTACCCGGAGGAGGAACGGCATCTACTGAGGGCGCGCGTCATCAGCAACACTCTTCCACTACTGCGCTCCGCAGCACAAGAACCGGCGATCTGGACAATTTGCGCAATAGGCTTCAGGTCGCCGGATATTGAACGCGCATTGCTCCGAGTCGCCCGTAGCAATAGCGCCGCTGGAAACGCCGCAATTTCTTGTCTTGCGGCCCTACATCCGGGGAACGAAGTCAAGGAAGCGCTTGTCCGTAAGGCCGTCCGGCGGCTTGCCGAGCGACGGGCCGGCACGCTCGACCTTGCCGTTCAAGAGCTGGCCAGTCCTCAATTCCTATCGGCTTTGAGCCGTACCATTACGCATCCGATGCCGGACTCCGCCAGCAGCGGTCGGGATCGATCTTGGGACCTACTGAGAAAGTTTGGCCTTCTTGGTCGCATAGCCGAGCGTGAGCCCAACAACCGTGCGCTGCAAGAAAGGGTTTGGCAAGCCTTCAAATCAGCGGTGCACGGGGACGGGGCCTCGCAGCGCTCCGCACTTTTCCTGGCAACGGGAATGGCCTCATGCAACACAGCCGAGGTCACCACTTCGCTGCTTCGGGCGCTCTGCGAACCGAATGCGAACTGCTATCTAATTTGCAAACGGCTTCAAGACTGCGTTCTGCCACAACAACTCTTGGGCTGGCACCAGACAAACGGAGCACAACTGAAGAAGGCTATCACACAGTTTGCGACCGTTTCGATTGGCGGCACCAGCAACGGAACGACACCCGAGTCCCACCTGCGGGACTTGATATGGGAGATAGCCTTGGCCGCTGGCATCGCCGACGTTGATGACTGGCTCGCCCGGCTGCTCGAAACCGAGACAAATCCTTATCAACTGCGCCAGATTATCTCATTCGCGTCATACCTTCAACTAGACCATGTTCCCCCTAGAATCGAAGCGCTAGTCCGTGAGCGGATCGACATCAGACAGGGGACTACCGAGCCATTTGTGGGAGCTCGGATAGAGGCCGCCCAGGTTCTGCGGGCGGCCCCGTCACACGAGGCGCTCGAGATCCTGCTCAGTTCGGGCCTCACCTTTCAGGGTTCTTCGCTCCGGCGCATTTCAGAAGCGGTCGCCGACGTTGCCGAGCGCCTCAGTCGCCACAATGGAGATCGCGTTTTTTCGCGCCTTATCGAGCTCTCTGAATCTCCTCCGAGCGAGCACAGCCGGATCCTCGCGATAGTTGGCCTCCAGCGCGTTGCCGCTACAGCGGTTGCCCCAGAACGCGTGATTCGACACTTCTTGAAACTTGCTAACGACCCGACGCTGCCGGCCTACGCCAGGGCGTACGTGGTGTGGTCCCTTGGGGGCGTTTCAGCCGCGAGCGCCTCGCAAGTCGTCGATTGCCTGCTGGCGTATGCCGAGAACGCCGAAGCGGACCACGAGCTGAGGTTCCAGAGCCTTGACGGGTTAGTACGCCTGGGGAGGTGGAAAGACCACGAGCCCACCTTTTTGCGCGCACTCGGGATTCCGCATCCCGGTGCAACAGTCCCAAGGGAATCGCTTAGAGTATATCAGCCGTGGCAAGGCCTAATCTTGGCCAATCTGTTTCAGTTCGATCCGGGCGCTTACTATTTACCCTTGAGCGACCTGATTGCCCACGGGCGTGGCAATGTCGTTCACATTGCGCTGCGAACTCTGGGCGACCGCGCCGCCGGGGCGGGCAAACTTCTGACTAATTTAGCAACAGCGGCCATAAGACGTGCCAGAGACCAGATTGGCAAGTCTTTCGGCGAGACTGACAATTTCGAAGCCATTTGCCGGATCGCCCCAGACGAATTCGTCGATGCCGGATGGGAAAACATCTGGGACGACTGGATGCCTCCCGTTCGTGCTTCGGTTGCGGACGCCATCAACGGCTCGTTCCCGAAGCTACCGCCTGAAGGCCAACGTCATGCGTTTGCCTTACTAGAGTTGCTTTTGGGTGATTCCACGTACCAGGTAAGGCGCTCAGCCGGGCGGGCCTACTCCAAGTGCGACAGAAACCGTTTTGAGGAACTCGTCGCCAAGTGGGCGAACAGTGGGCCCATTGAGCTCAGGCGGCGAGCGGCGGAGATGGCCCAATGGCTGCCGCCGGACGACGACGAAGCGCTGGATAACCACATCATCCGGCTGCTACAGCACGATCCGGAACCCTCGGTCCGAGAAGCCTCGAAGCGCAGCCTTGAGGCTGTGCGGCACAGTGTTTGGCGAGCGGCCTACATTAACCGTATCGTGACGGAAAGGAGCGATGACGGGAATGCGTGGGTGTCGAAGGCATTTTGCTATGGACGCGCCTTAACGAAGGTCGGCGACGACGAGACCGTGGTGGCAATTCGAGACCTTGAACTGAATACGGATGTGCCACCAAATGTCCAGAACTGGTTAAGATCGGTACGCGAGGACCTGGAAAGCCACTGGCAAGAGGTGACCCGTAGCTGGCCCGAGCCTTGGCTGCCATGGTCTGGCCAACTGGAGGAAGTCCCCGGAGCCGTTCGCATAGGCACGGACGTCTCCCCTGTTCGTCTTTCCCTTTGGTACCGTCGCCCCGATGACCCGCGAAAGCTCGCGTCATGGGGCGGCGCATTCCAAGCGGGTCCGACCCTGCGCCCCGAGCTCTTCACGGGCCTCTCGCCTGGTAGCAAGATAGACATAACCATTGAAGGTAGAGGAAGCGCTTCAGCTTTTGTTAGTAGCGTGAATCTAGCCGGGGACGTACTGTTTCTTGGAACCGGAAGGTATCCCGACGTTTCCTAGGGAGTGCGAGATTTTTGGCCGGAGCAGGGTGAACGCGGACGCCGAGGCTCTCTTCAGACCAGGTGATCCGGATTCTTCGCCATCACGGCTTTCTGCGGTCGGCGCTTCCGGTAACCACCGGAAATGGTGGCATCCGCTCACCGGGAAGCAGGTCAGAGCTGCCCATCACCGCGGCCGCGTGCTTCCGCTCGGAACTATGAGGGCGATCAATCGAGGGCAGCGGCATCGAGCCTTCGGAATGGTTGAGCGTCGCGCGATTGGAGAATTCGGTTACTCCTGGTGAACGCCGGTCACGGCAGTTGGGAAGCACGGGTCCCGACCACTGGCCCCGTAGTCGGCGAACTGACAGATGGCCGAGCTCGCGGGAAGCGCTGGCAGCCGCTAATGTGCTGCGCCTGGCCTTAAGAGCAGATAGCCGCAATCAAAACGGGGGGAAGCGGGGCTAAGGCCCGCCCTCCAATGGGGCCTTAGGGCAGGAGCACAAATCGCTCGATGGCGATTCTGGCGCTTTTGTCGGCACGCAACTGGGCCCGATGGAACACCACCTTGATCTCATCGAATTTCTGCAGGGCCGTAATGGAAGGGATTCGAAAGCTCAAGACCTGGTGCGACGGTGACGGCGGGCCGGCCGCCACCGTTCCCAAGCTCTGGACCAGATTTATGGGCACCGTTGTATCGATCAGAATCAACTCGAGCGAGACAGTTCCGGGATACAGGTCGGTATTCTGAATGGCAAGCTGAATCTGAGTGCAGCAATGCACGCTGACTGGCGGATCCAGTTTTTGATGCGCCTCCATCTCCATAGGCCAGCCGTCCGTGGTGTGGAACGAGAGTTCGGATGCGCTGCCCCGCCGGATGATAGATCGCCGCGGGGGCCGCGCCGCCGGCCATCGGAACATCCAGTAATCACCCGAAAACGGGATGTCCCTTGGCTTCAGCATTGGCTTCAGCACGGCCGCACCGAGTTTGCCTGGCGTCGCAAGCACTGGAGCGAACAGCGTAGTATAAGGCTTCAGCGCGGGCAACAGGATCACTCCGGGAAAGTCGCCGCCGGGGCCCATACTCTCATCTGGAGACGTGGGGAGATCCGGGTACAGCGGTGCGGCGGATTGGCCTCCTGAACCCGAAGAGCCCGCAGCCGCATCCGATCCGGCGCCGCGTGCACCGCGGACTGAGATCCCGCCTAATGTTAGAGTCGCCGCCAGCAGGAAGGTCAACACCACGCTCAGCGCGGAGTGCGGCAACGCAGGCGGCTTTCCGGGGTGGTACGCGCCGGAAGCGATGGAGAGCGACGTTAGAATCGCGGTGCTCAGGGCAAACAGAGCAGCCGCCCGAAACGGAAATCGCCAAAGCATCGCGACCAGGCCCGCCTGAGCCGTGAACGATCCCATCAGGACGGGGACCGAGTTCCACGAAGGGAAAGCGGCATCCGGCGAGGCCACGCGGAACATGAGCGCAGGTTCGGTGCGCGTTGGCTCCATACGAGGGGTGGGCGACTCAATGACGCCCCACTGGGAGATCAGTTGCCGCGTGGCGTTCGCGACCAAGAAGAGGCTCGCGGCAAAAGCGCCGGACAAGGGCGTAGACAAAAGCACGATGGCAGGCGCAAACCACATCGCCGGCGCCGAGGTGCGCAACGAGAAGCGAGTCGCGCGCGGCAGATCCGCCAGCGAGAGCACGAAATAAACCCAGAATGTGACGATACCGCCGCAGATCCAGGCGAGCGTCACGTAGACGAGCGCTTGGGCGGCGATGTTGGCCACGGATTTCAGGCCGAGTTGTGGAAGCACCGCATTGACCCAAACGAACCAGCCGGTGGCCAAGACGCCAGCCACCTGTGCGGCGGCAATCAAGCGGTCGCCGATTTTATTGGATGCCGTCACCTCATCACATTTGACACCACTCAGGCCGATAAATGCTCGCCGCCGGGGCTTACAATGAATCCGTGACTTTCCCAAGATCCAGCGGGATTCTGCTGCACCCCACCTCGCTGCCTGGCCGGTTCGGGATTGGGGACCTCGGGCCGGAAGCCTACCGGTTTGTCGATTTCCTGGCGGTTGCCGGACAGCGGATCTGGCAGGTGCTGCCGTTAGGCCCCACCGGCTACGGCGATTCGCCCTATCAATTGTTCTCGGCGTTTGCCGGCAACCCGTTGCTGATCAGTCTCGACCAACTGGCCGCCGAGGGGCTGCTCACGCGCGAGGAACTGGCGCAGACGCCGGAGTTTCCGGCGGACGAAGTGGATTATGGCCGGGTGATCCGGTTCAAGTTACCCCTGCTGCGCGCCGCGTATGAGCGCTTCAAAACGAGTGGGAAGGAGCGCCATGAGTTCGAAGATTTCGGGGATTTCCGCAGCCTATGCGACCGATGGCTCGGCGACTACACGCTATTCATGGCTTTGAAGGCGGCGCATGGCGGCGAGGCGGTCTGGAGCCGGTGGGAGCCGGCCATCGCGGCGCGCAAGCCTGGGGCGCTGAAGGAGTGGCGGGCACGGTTGGCGGAGGAGATCGAAGCGCTGGAGTTCGCGCAGTATATGTTTTTCCGTCAGTGGCGTAGCCTGCACAATTACGCCCGCGAGCGGGGCATCCGCATGATGGGCGACCTACCGATCTACGTGGCGCACGATAGCGCCGACGTATGGGCGAATCTGGACCTGTTCCAGTTAGATGCGGCGGGCGACCCGGCGGTGATGTCGGGCGTGCCGCCGGATTATTTCAGCGCCACGGGCCAGTTGTGGGGCAATCCCATTTACCGCTGGGACCGCATGGCGCAGACTGGTTTCCGCTGGTGGATCGACCGGCTGTTCGCGGCGCTGGCGCAGGTGGATATCGTGCGGGTGGACCATTTCCGCGGCCTGGAAGCCTACTGGGAAGTGCCGGCGGGCGAGACTACGGCGCGGAACGGACGGTGGGTGAAGGGTCCCGGCGCGGCGCTGTTCGAAGCCTTGGAAGGCGCGCTCGGCAAGTTGCCGATTGTGGCGGAAAACCTGGGCGTGATCACGCCGGAAGTGGAAGCTATGCGCACCGAGTTCGGCTTCCCAGGCATGGCCATCCTGCAGTTCGCATTCGGGAAAGACCCGCAGGCGCCCGATTTCAAGCCGCACAATTATCCGCGCGACCGCGTGGCATATACGGGCACACACGATAACGATACGACTGTGGGGTGGTGGTCGAGCACCGGCGGCGACAGCACGCGCACGGCGGAAGACATCCGCGAAGAGCGCGACTTCACGCGGAAGTATCTGGCCACCGACGGGCGAGAGATTCACTGGGTCTTCATCCGGACGCTGATGGCGTCGGTGGCCCACACTGTGCTATTCCCATTACAGGACGTGCTGGGCCTGGGCAGCGAGGCCCGCATGAACACGCCCGCCGTGCCCAGCGGCAACTGGCGCTGGCGCTATCGTGCGGAGATGTTGACTCCGGCGATCGCTCAGCGGCTGAAAGAGATGGTGTCCATGTATGAGCGATAAGCAGCGGCTGAATTTCTGGCAGATCTGGAATATGAGCTTCGGCTTCCTGGGCATCCAGTTCGGCTGGGGCTTGCAGATGGCCAACATGAGCGCCATCTACGAATATCTGGGTGCGCGCGCCGACCAGATACCGATTCTATGGCTGGCCGCGCCGCTGACCGGATTGCTCGTGCAGCCGATTATCGGGCACGCGAGCGACCGCACGTGGAACCGGCTGGGGCGGCGGCGTCCGTACTTCTTGACCGGCGCGATCCTGAGCTCGGCGGCGTTGATCGTGATGCCGCGCGTTTCGGCGCTGTGGATGGCGGCGGGTCTGCTGTGGATTCTGGATGCGTCGATCAACATCAGCATGGAGCCCTTCCGCGCGTTCGTGGCGGACCTGCTGCCGGAAGATCAGCGCACACGCGGCTTCGCCATGCAGAGCCTGTTTATCGGGTTGGGGGCGGTGGTGGCTTCGGTGCTGCCGGGAATCCTGTTGTCGTGGCTGGGCAACGGAACCGGAGGCGGGCGCATTCCGCTGCCGGTGCGGCTGTCATTTTATATAGGGGCGGCGGCGTTTTTCGGCGCGGTGATCTATACGATAGCCACCACGCGCGAGTATCCGCCGGACGATCTGGAAGCGTTCCGCAAGATGAAGGCGGAGAAGCGAGGGTTGGCGGAGAACGCCCGCGAGATTTTCGAATCGATCGCCGCCATGCCGCAGACCATGAAGCAACTGGCATGGGTGCAGTTCTTCACATGGCTGGGGCTGTTCTGCATGTTTCTATATTTCTCGGTGGCTGTGGCGCACAACGTGTTCGGCGCTTCCGATCCGCATAGCGCGCTCTACACCGAGGGCGTGGCGTGGGGCGGCTACTGCTTCGCGATGTACTCGGCAGTGTGTTTCGTCTGGTCGTTCGCGCTGCCGCCGTTGGCGAACGCGCTGGGCCGCAAGGCGACGCACAGCCTGTGCCTTCTGTGCGGCGCGGCCGGGCTGATGTCGGTGGCGGTGATCCACAACAAGTGGCTGCTGCTGTTCTCGATGGTGGGCGTGGGGATCGCGTGGGCCAGCATTCTGTCGATGCCCTACGTGATTCTGGCCGGGTCGCTGCCGGCGGAAAAGACCGGCATTTATATGGGAATTTTCAACTTTTTCATCGTGACGCCGGAGATTGTGGCTTCGTTCGGTTTCGGCTGGGTCATGGCGCACCTGCTGGGGAATAACGAGCTGCTGGCCGTGGTGGCAGGCGGCGTGTTCTTCGTGGTGGCGGCGGCGTTGATGCAGCGGGTGCGGGATGTGGGGGTGGAGCGCGTGGCGGGGGTGCCGGAGCCTACGGCGGTTGTTCAAGATCGACCCGGTCTTTGAGCCGGCCGCTAGCCCGTTTGTTCCGTTTGAGGCGGAAAGCCCAACTTGGCCTGATCCCCCTTTACGAGCCAAAAACTAATTGGCCGGGAATCTTACGATAGGGGGACCCTTCCTGAAACACGCCTCCGCGCGGTTCTTTCAAAGCACCTTCGCGGGATAGGACCCATTCGGATTTCATGGTGATGCAGAGTGCCGAACGATACTGCGCAACACTCACCGTACGCGCACGC
Source organism: Bryobacterales bacterium (assembly GCA_003132865.1). The sequence goes on along the minus strand of PKYZ01000248.1, from coordinate 1,547 downwards.
TGCAAGGTGCCTTCAAGCCGCTAAAACAGGCGTCACTGAATTGTCACATTGACTGTGTTGGCGGCCTGCCCGTCCGCGGTAATCACGATGTTCACGCTTCCTGTACCCGCCAACGCCTGCGGCAGCGGGCCTATGTTCACCTGATCCTCTCCGACGAACTGCGACGTCGCGGCCGCCCCCAGTACCGGCACGCTCAAGCCGCCTACCGTCGCGGTGAAGCTCTTGGCGTTGCGGAAGCCCGTGCCGTAAATCTCGAGATAAACCTCTTCCGTGGACGGTCCGAGACTAACCGGCAATGCAATCACGTTCCCGGATGCCAACTGGTAAACCGGCTGCAGCGCTTGCTGCGCTCCGGAAACCACAGGCAGAACCCAGGCCGCCACCAGCCCCGAGCCGTTTAACGCGAAGATCCCCGGCGAAACGCTGCCGATTGTGATCGTTGTGGACTGAACAGTCCCATTCTGATTCTGGATCGTCACTGTCGCAGTTCCCGCGGCCGTGCCCGCAGGAATCTCGAAATTGATCTGCCCCGGCGCGACGAAGTACAGGGGAGCCGGACGCGTTACGCCGGCTGAGTCTGTGACCGTCAATGAGTTGCCATCAAGCGATGTCGGCAGCGGCAAAGTCAGCGCCGCGGCTGTTCCGGTGGCCAAATCCACGCCATATACGGACATGATGGACTCCGCCGCGAAGGCTTCGACTTGTCCAGCCGGGGCTAGTGTGACCACCGGGCCGGTTGGCGAGATCTTGGCGATCATGCCGTCGCCGAAGGCGCCTGAACCTCCGCGGTACGAAGGCTGAACCACGCCGGGCGTCGTCGGGAGTGTAGCGCCAATCATGTTGCCCGCCACATAAATGTTCCCCGCCGCGTCCACTGCCAGGCCCGATAGAGATGAATTGCCGTTAACGCCAACGCCGGCAGCTCCCACCAGCGAAGAAAACAACAAAGTGCTCCCCGTCGGGTCGAGTTCCGAGACGAACCCGCCGGTGACCAGACCGGGTTGCAGTGCATTGACTCCCTGGAAAAACTCGTTGTTGTGACCCACCACGTATACATTCCCTTGAGCATCGAGTTGAATAGCTCCGAAGTAGTCGGCGACTTCAACAAACGTGGACCAGACCAGGCCTGTTCCGTTAGGATTCACCTTGGTCACGAATGCACAATTGTTTCCATTGCAAGTGCTCTGATAGGCGCCCGGCGTTAAGGGGAACGTTGTTGAGTCCGCGTTTGTGTAGCCGCCGATATAAGCGTTGCCCTGGCTGTCNNAGACTGGCTCCGCTTGCGCTTACCGGTCCGAACTTGGCGGCAAAGCCTACAAGTGGTGTGGCATTGCTCGTCCCGAGTTTCGGCTGGAACGCGCCCGGAGTTGTAGGCAGGCTTGGCGAGCCCGTCACCCCAACCACGTAGAAGTTCCCGCTCGGGTCCACGGTCACCCCAAAGGCCTCCGAAGTGTTCCCCACCGCGCCATTTGGATCGCCGAGGAGCGTCGAGTACAAAAGTGTCGACAACTTCGGGTCGAAAACAGATACAAAGCCGTTGCCATTCT
>PKYZ01000517.1 GCA_003132865.1 Bryobacterales bacterium | reverse complement strand
GATTTGCGAAAGTCCCGCTAGCGGGTGGCGCCCCACAAAGACCAGAACCGAACCGTGATGGCGCGGTATCTTTATTTGGTTTACGATGAATGGGGACTGCAAGTGCTGATGGCAGGCTTTACTGAAGCGGCTACACCGGATTCCGATTTCGATCTCACTGCGGACCGAATCATCAGGCGCACCAGGGAGAGACTGCTTGCACCGGCGATATTCGGGAAGCTGGCGCGCTTCTTCCGGTTGGAACATCGACGCCCTGGTGCCACATTGCCACTGGTGCTGCTGCTGGTCGCCTACACCCTCGGCACAGTAACCACGAGGCTGGAAGATCGATCTGGGGCTGTCCTTGATGGTGGTCGAGCTGTATTGGTGTTTGTTTGTGTGTTTGCACTGTGGATTGTGAACTGGCTCCACGACAGTCTTTTCCCCGTCAATGTGTCCAACATCGTACGCAACTGTGAAAGTATGGCTGGGGTCCAAGCCATCGAAGACTGGTTCAAGGGCTTCCTTTCGCTTGGTCGGCAGATCGCAGTTTCCGCTGTGCTCGCCATCCTGTTGATACCCACGCTGCTGGTAGTCCAGCAGCACTNNTCCTCTGTTCGATTTCATCTTACGGCGCACCTGCTTGGCGTGCCCTGCCTGTTCCTCGTGAGCCACGGAGCGTACTGCGCCTACAATCTCCCAACATTGACTAGGGTCGTATCCGAACAGGGAATGAAGACGTTCTGGATGGTACCCGCAGAGACTCCGTGGATCGGAACGCTTGGGTTCGGGTTCAACATGCTCTCGCTAGCGGAGGCGGTTGTCCTTGCGTTTTGCATCGGGGGTATGTATTGGCTCAAGCCGTGGGAATCGCGGCAAGTAATCCTGATTTCCGCGATCTGGCTGATGGTCGGGTTGTTGGTCGTGTTCTATGGGTTCAGTTATCCACAGATTCACCTTGCCCGAGTTGTACGGGCCGCCCGAGTCCGTCAGATTGACTCAATCCAATGCGCAATGCGGCCCTGTGTGGCACGATTGGGGAGCCTGACCGAGGAGGAGCAGAAGCAATTGTCGGGTCTCCTTGAGCTTCAGGGCCGACTTCTCGCTTCGAAACAGAGCGTCTTGGATGTAAAGACGATCAGCACCTTCGTGACATCATTGGTGCTTCCGATAGCCTCCTTTGTTCTTGGCCGCCTCGGAGTGCTGCCGCAATCCAAGTGACGCCGAGGACAGTCTGACGCCTGAGTCTGGGTTAGCGCCGTTAGATCGGAGCCAGGGTTCGGTGACGCTGCCACTCTGATGTCGAACGCGAAGTCGTTACCCTCGTGCAGAATCCGCGTCGGCAAGATACATGGACTGATCGCACACACCGGATGGTCCGTGCTCACGACGGCATCAAACCTCTGGCTGCCTGGATGTACGCCATGACCTCGACGCGCAGTCGGCGCGACCTGTGGGACTCCAAATACTCGGCAGGTTGGGCACTTCGGCGACGGCGATGCTGGCAACAGACGGCGGGGAGATGGTTGCGGGAAAGGAAAACAAAGGGCATTTCAACGGCCGAGAGACACAGGCAAAACGATTGATTCTGAATGGCTTGCTAAACCCAGCCGGCTCGCAGCGCGAGCAAGTCTGATCCGTCCAGACGCCACCTTCTTGAACAGGGCCGGGCCTGGCTGTAAACTCTAGGCTTAGGCTCAAGAAGAAGGAGAACGCCTCGTGCCCAAGAAGATCTTCATCAGTTACAGCCACGCTCAGGCCGACTGGGTTTTCAGCCGACTCGAACCCTGTTTGCGATACGGCGGGGCGGACACTCTAGTGGATCGCACATGTTTTCGAGCAGGGAAAGCACTTCTTGGACAGATTGACGACTTGCAGGATACGGCGGACAGAACCGTGGCTGTTCTGTCGGAAGAATACCTGAACAGCCAAAACTGTACGCACGAACTGAAGCGAGCCATCGAGCGCGATAGCGACTTCACCATGGGATCACTCATCATCGTGAAGAGATCCGAGTGTCAACTCCCACCCGTGATCGCTACTCGGAATCCACTGTACGTCGACTTGCGGGACGACCTGAATGCAGCAGCGTGGAACCGACTATTGCAGGCTTGTGATGTAGGGTTGGGTGCTGCGGCCACAGACTGGCTCGGAGCAAGAGATGAGATTCTGGCACTGATGGATCGCGGTCAATCGGTCAATCTTCTCGTGCAGGGTGAGCCAAGGTGGACGAACCTAATTCAGCATCTTCGATCCGACTACATCCACGATATGGGTATCGTCAATCTAGCCGATGGTGCCACGACTTCCCGACCGGCCCTGATTGAGGAGATACTTAAAGGCTGTGGCGTGCCCACCAGGATTCGTCCGAACGCTCGAGACGATCTCGTAATCCTGTCGCGACAGTTGTCGAGCCGCGCATCTCCCGCCAGGCTGGCGCTGCTGCGCTTTGACGACGTTCGCCGAAGGCGATATGGAGAAGATTTTTATTCGGCTCTGAAGACCCTCGTCATGGACTCCAGGAAGTTGATTGTTCTCATTCAATCACGGGTGCCGCTAAATGCCATCCTACCCGAGAGCTTTTCCGTGTCTCCGCTTGACATACAGGTTGTCGAGCTTCGAGGGGCAAATGACTAAAGACTACTCCACGGGACCGAAAGCGAGTGCGGCGGACGATAGGCCAGCGCGCTACCGGCTCGGGCTGGTCTACCGCGCTCCTGCGAGGTTCAAAGCGGAGATGGCGCGCCTCCCTCCGAACGAAGAACTAATGTGGGGGCTCAGGCTGTGGCTGCACGCGCTTCCCTATGTGCTGCTCCTGGCAATCGTTGGCCGGCTGATCGTTTTCGGGCTTTTGGCTGCTCGCGTCAATCCTCCCATTTCGCTGCCGGGCATCCTCTTCCACTCTTATGAAACGCTACTCGGCACTGTTGCAGGATCCATTATCGGTGTCGTTGGCGGACTCGCGGTCGGAATTGTAGTCGCCTTCCCCGAAGGACTGAGGCGCGGGATATCCGGGGGTATTCCGGTGGCCATTTTTGCCGCGGCAGCTTCGGGGATTGCTTTGGGCAGCACCGCGGGTATCGCTCGGCTTGGAGGAATCGCTGGCGCAGTTGCAGCAGGACTGGTTGGCGGTTCGACTGTGGGCGTGGCCTTAGGAATTGCCAAAGGGAGCAACGATGGTAAGGCCGTCGGTATTACTAGCGGAGTGACTGTCATTGTGGCGATGGGCACGGCGGGCGCCTCCATCGGCCTAATTACAGGGCAGATCCTTGGCGGCAAACTCATTGTGGCGCTCATGGGATCACTCGGCGGTGCGATGGCTGGCGTTGCGTACACTTTCGTCGGCGCCGTTGCGGGCGCGGTGGCCTATGGAATCGGCGTAGGCGCTGCTGCCGGCCTTGCGACCAATGTTGAGTTAGGTATCGTTACAGGTGCGGTTAGTCTATTGATGGCGTTGCGCCTGTACTATTATCCGGCACACTTTCTATTTTTGTGGCCTCGATTACGACCCGATTGGTACCATTTCCACCCCGTTGCTTGGGATGAAAACTGCGCCGTGTCCTTCCCTGGGCTGCATTACCTCCTCGCAGCGTACGCCGAGCAAGATCCACAGGCTGGGGACGGAGAGATCGAGCGTCTGATTGTCGCGTATCCCAGCCAGAGGATGGCTGCACTGCGAGCGAGAGTAATAACCCTAGCTCGAAGATCTGGGACGGTGCGGGACTTGCTGGAATTGGATGAGATCGTAGCAAGACTGCCCGAAGGAGCTCGCTCCTTTCTGCAAGACATTAGAGGAATTAAGGAGGGTGTGGCGCTCATCTGCACGCTTCAGGTTCGGCTTCGGACGATGAACATACCCGTGATGCGTGAAGTCGCGGCGCGGAACCTCTGCGCAGAAATCGAGAACTTTAGGCACCGCATCATAGGCTTTGAGGAACCTGTGGCCACATCGTTTCGAGCGGCCGCTGCCGAATGGGCTAAACTGGCGTCGCTGCAACTTGAAGATGCACGGACGGTCGTTTCCAAACAGCCGACGCCACAAGTGTTTCGCGCGGGTGATCCCGTAGATCGCGCGAAGGAGGCATTTGTTGCAAGAGACGGCGTCATTGGAGAGCTTCAGCAGCAAGTGATGCTGAGCGCGGGCTGCCCTGGGATTGTTCTCTACGGTCGCCGCAGGACCGGAAAGTCTACGACGCTCCGCAATCTCTCCGGCTTCCTACCGCCGAAAGTCATCCCCATCATCATCTCGATGCAAGATGCAGAGGCATTCACGTCATGTGAACTATTCGTCTCCCATCTTTCATCTGCGATCCTGGCGCATACGATAGACGTAGCACAGGGCCCGCCCACTTCCAACTGACCTGCCTGGCCTTTCCCGCTTCCTTGGGCTATCCAATTGGGAAATGGAAAAGGCTGGCGCGCGACTGTTGATCGCCATCGACGAGTATGAGAAGATCGACGTGAAGATTGGTGAGCACGTCTTCTCTAAGGACATCTTAGATGCGCTACGCGAATCGATCCAGACGCATAGGAATCTCACCTGGATATTCGCAGGCAGCCACGAAATCACGGAGTTGCAGCACGCTCCGTGGACTTCCTACCTAATCAGCGCGCGCACTATCGAGATTCCAATGTTTTCCTTTGAGGAGACACACCTGCTCCTGACGGACCCCTTCAGGTATGCGCCCGCTCCAATCAAAGGTTCTCCTCCGCCACCACGCTTCACCTCGATGTTCTGGGGTAGCACTGGAATTGAACGAATTCACCGAGAGGCAGGCGGATGGCCGCATCTAGTGCAGCTTGTGGCGGAAACGGCGATTGATCTTTTGAACAGGAGTGAACAGCGAGCGCTGGATGAGCAGTTGCTTGATGAAGCCTTGCGCAAGGCTGTTGTCCGTGGCCACAACGTTTTCCATGAGTTGCTTGTGCGCGAATGTCAACTTCCTGGTGAATGGGACTACGTGCTGCGATTTCGTTCGAGAGAGCGTCAGCCGCCACCGGAGGACTCTGCTGTTCGTGCACACCTTAGGCAGCGCCTACTGATTGAGGAGAGATCCGGCGAGTGGCAGCTGCGGGTGCCACTCATGGCTCAGTGGCTTCGGGACCGTTCATGAGAAACGAAACAACGCAGCGACCGCGGTCAAAGGTGGCTCCAGCCGAGCGACGACCCGCTTCGACAATCGCGGATGGGGCTGCGATGCCCGTACCTCCTGGGCTCTGCTGAGGACAAGGCCTCGATTAACGGTTCGAGCCACCGCATCTCTGGAGCGATGCCCCATTTTCCCCAGGCTTCGAATCGCTGCATTGATCCGTGCGACCTCGGAATCCGTGAACTCGAATTCTCTTGGGATCGAAAGCTTCTTCATCGTTCTGCCGACGCGATAGAAAAGGCAGCGTGACTGACCTTCGGCAGCGGCGACCGCCAGACTGAACAGGGAGGAGGGGGCCGGTGGCCCAGAAGCAAGATGAGCGGAATCGACTGGCCGAGGGCATTGAGGTGCTCCGTCCCCACGGACACCCGCGGTGAGCCAGAGCACTAGCCCGACTTTCGCAAAA
>PKYZ01000743.1 GCA_003132865.1 Bryobacterales bacterium | reverse complement strand
CGTTGGGGTGGTCGGGGCCGTAAACCTTTTCGTCGATTGCCAGGGCGCGCTGGGTGTATCGCAAGGCTCCCGCCAGATCGCCTTGGGCCTGCAGAATCTGGCCGATGTTGTTGGCGTAAGTCGCCACGTTGGGGTGGTCGGGGCCGTACAGCTTTTCGGCGATGGCAAGGGCGCGTTTCAGGGCTTGCCCGGCTTCTCCCAATTGTCCGCGATTGTTGAGGTATAGCCCGGCTTGGTTCAAGAGGCGGTCGGTTGACTCCAGGGCCACACCCAAGCGTTCGCTGTGTCCGGCAGCAGCCAGGGTGTGCGGCAACAGGCGGGCGGACGGGTTCCACGTCTCCACCATGGCGAGCTTGAAGGGGAACGCGCTGTTCACCAACTCCAGCGCAGCCTCAGCCCATTTCGCTTCCTCGCCGCCAATGGCCAGCCGATCGCGCGTCGCGGCTTGCACCAGGCGATGGACGGCGATGCTCCCCCCGCCCACATCGATCAGCGAGTATCGCCGCAAGGCCGCCTTTGCGCTGTTGAACTGCATGGCATCGGGGAATGCCGGCGAGACCAGCTTCGGGTCGATATCATCCGGCGCCAGGAAGGCGGTCAGGTAAAGCAGCTCGAGCGCTTCCGGCGCTTCGGTTTGAAGCCGTTCGAGGGAGATCTGCCAGGTGGCGGCAACCGCGTCGTTGAGCAGTTCGCGGGGGTGGCTGCGATAGAGCGCGAGGTATTCGGCGATCGGGCTGGCGGTGGATTCGATGTATGCCCCGGCTTGCTCCAGCGCCAGCGGCAAGTTGCCCAAGGCGCCGCACAATTCACCGGCCGCCGCGGGTTCATCGCGCCCGCAGCGCTTTTGCAGGAACTCGACCGCCTCCGCGCGCGGCAGAACGGGGAGCTTGAGCGGCTTGGCGACGCTGCCCCAGTTCGGGTCGCGCGAGGTAATCAGGACGTGGCCGGCTGCGCCCGGCGGCAGATGATCGCGGCAATCGTCTGGGTGAGAGGCGTTATCCAGGATGAGCAACCAACCGGAATGATGGCCCAGCCAGGAGCGCACGGCTGCGGCCGTGGCCTGCTGGTCGGCGAGGTCCCTTTCCGGAAGTCCCAACTCGGTGGCCAGCCTGGCATAGTCGGCGGTCAGCGTTACAGGTTCTTCCGCGCGCACCCACCATACGATGTCGTAGTCGGCTGTGTGGCGATAGGCGTACTCCAGCGCAAGCTGAGTCTTGCCTGCGCCGCCCAGTCCGGCGATAGGGACGATGGCCGCCGTACCTCTGGAGGTGAGCGAGGTGCGGAGTTCCTGGAGCAGTCCGTCGCGGCCGGTGAAGTTGGGGTTGCGGGCGTGTGGGATGTTCCAGATTTCGGGCAGCGCGTTGGGGGCGCGCGGGGGCGCTGGCGACACCTGAGTCCGCTGCTGCAGGCCGGCAAGCAGCAGCCTCCTGGCGACCGCGTCCTGGTGCCCCACGAGGTCGATGTAGACGATCTGCGCGAGCAGCCCCTCGGGCTGGCACTCGCGCACGCGCACCGGAATGAGCTTGCGCTTCTTTCCGGTTGGGTCGCCAGCGAACGCCGCGGCCCACTCCGGGTGCGTAAACAGCGCCGTGAGATAGTCGGGCGAAAGCACCGCAATGGTGCGTTCGGCCTCGCGCGTGGCACGGTCCATCTCCAGCACGAAATTCGCCCCGGGCCCAAAGTCGGAGGCCTGAATGATTACCGAGTATTTGGCCTCTTGCAACTGCTGGGCGATCCACTCCGCCCGATCGCGGTCGGCCTTGTTGTAGCTGATGAAAAAGTCTTCCAAGTTAGATTGTGCCGGTGATCGGCACGATCGTTTCAGCTTACTCGGAAGTTATCGCTCTGGCAAGCCGGCGCACCGCGCCTGCCTTCAATTGGGCCACTTCTGAGCTGCGTGGACGATGTTGAGAATCAGCACGCGTTCGTCGAACACTTCGTACACGATGACGTATGGAAGCCTCTGGACGAGGAGTTCGCGGGTATTATCGACGCGCCCAAGGCGGCCCCGGTACGGCATGGTCCGCAAGCTCTGGACGGCGTCATAGATGACGCGCGAAACCCTGTTTGCGGTCTCCAGACTCCGGTCCTGCTCGATGTATTCGGATATTCGTTGCAGATCCGCGACCGCAGGCTGTGACCACTCGACTCGCATGCGTTCAGGCGCGTTCCCTTTGTTCGAGCCATGCGCGTACGTCTCCGTCGGGAACTGTTTCGCCTCGGTCGGCGGCCACCATGCTGTCTCCCACTTTGCGGCTGAGCCATTCGTTGTAGGCTACGAGGTGGTCAACCGCCTCAGCCAACAGTTCGTCCGTGCCCCGGTGGGTTCGCTGGGCCAGTTCATTGAGTCTAGCCTGCGTCTCGGGCGTCAGATCTAGTTCCATAACTGCGAGTATAGCGGTTGGGCTGGCTCAAGTCACCTGCGCGGGTTCTCGGAGTCGCCAGCGGGCAGCACTTCTTCCGCATCGGGCTCTATCAAGACGACGCTGGGTCCTGCGATCGCCTCTTGGTAGTACTTGCCGCGAACTCCTGGTCCGAGCTTGACGAGATCGTATTCCGGCCGCAAGCCGTTATCCTCTGCGTTCTCTAATGCCTTCTCCATATTGCCTACAAATGACAGGCCAGGAGGCCTGTCCCTGGAGATTGGCCCTTTGTGCC
>PKYZ01000607.1:13451-13919 GCA_003132865.1 Bryobacterales bacterium | reverse complement strand
ACCAGCCGCAGCTTTCGTGCGCATAAAACCGCATGATCCGCAGCGCAGCTTTCACCATGCAGGTATCCTCGTGCATGATGACCACGCCGCCCGATCCCAGCATGGTCTTGGCCTTGGCCATCGCGTCGTAATCCATGGTCAAGCCCTCGCACTCCGCCGCCGTCAGCACCGGGCACGACGAGCCGCCCGGAATAAACGCCTTGAGTTTCTTGCCGCCCAGGATGCCGCCGCCGACTTCCTCGATCATAGTCTTCACCGGGAAGCCCAGCTTCAATTCGTAAACGCCCGGACGGTTCAGGTGGCCTGTCAAACAAGTCAGCTTCGTGCCGCCCGCCTTCGGCACGCCCAGCGCCGCGAACGCCGCGCCGCCATCGCGTATGATCGCCGGCGCCGCGCAGTAAGTCTCCACGTTGTTCAGCACCGTGGGACATTGGAAGGCGCCCACCACCGCCGGAAACGGCGGCCGGT
>PKYZ01000607.1:0-13422 GCA_003132865.1 Bryobacterales bacterium | reverse complement strand
GTAGCGATACTCGCCGCGGATGTAGATATAACCCGCGTGCGCATCCACCGCCAGGCCCGCGATCAGCGTGCCTTCGATCAACTGATGTGGATCGTTCTCCATGAGCAGCCGGTCCTTGCAGGTGCCCGGCTCGCTCTCATCCGCATTCACCACGATGTACTTCGGCTTGGGCGACGTGCGCGGCACGAAGCTCCACTTCATGCCGGCGGGAAATCCCGCGCCGCCGCGCCCGCGCAGGTTCGAGATCTTCATCTCCTCGATGATCTGCTCGGGCTTCATGCCCGCGGCTTTCTCGAAGGCCTGATAGCCTTCCGTCGCCAGATAGGTGTCGATCGAAGCTGAGTTCTCCAGGCCGAAGCGGCGGCTCAGTACCTTGGTTTCGAGCGGATGCGGTTCGTTATACAGCATCGGATTACTGAATCTTCCTCAGGCTATCGAGCAGCCGGTCGAGTTTCTCGGGAGTCACCTGATGGTAAAAATCGTAATTCACCTGAACGGCCGGCGCCCACGAGCAGGCCCCAATACATTCCACCTCCTCGAGCGAGATCTGCCCATCGGCCGTCACTTCCTTGTGACCTACGCCGACTTTTTCGCAAGCATGCTCCCAGAGATCCATGCCGCCGCGCAGCAGGCAACTGATGTTGGTGCAGATCTGCACGTGGTACTTACCCAGCGGCTTCTTATGCAGCATGGAGTAATAACCCACCACTTCATCCACCTGCAAGGGAGTCACTCCCGTCCGCCGCGCCACTTCTTCGATCAGTTCCGGCGTCACCGACCCAATCTCATCCTGCGCATACAGCAGCATGGGAATCACCGCCGAGCGCTGCCGCCCCGGCGGATAGCTGGTCAACAGCTTTGCAAACTTATTTTCCAACTCACTGGAAAAAGTCATAAAAACGACGGTGCGTAGGCCAGAACCCAGAACCCAGCACCCAGAACCCTGCATTTCATCTGTCACAGTCCCCTAGCACGAAATCCATGCTGCCAATCGATGCGATCACATCCGCGATCAGCGTGCCTTCCACCATGCGCGGCACCGCTTGCAGGTTGCCGAAACTCGGACCGCGCACGTGTACCCGATATGGCTGCGTGGTGCCGTCGCTCACCACGTAATAGCCTACTTCGCCGCGCGGCGATTCGATCACCTGGTACACCTCGCCCGCCGGCACGCGGAAACCCTCGGTCACAATCTTGAAATGGTAGATGAGCGCCTCCATCTGCGTCTTCATCTTTTCCCGATCCGGCAAAACCACGTGCGGCGCATCCGCCGTCCAACGGCCGCCGGGCATGCCTTCGAGCGCCTGCTTCACGATCCGCGCGCTCTGCCGCATCTCCTCGATGCGCACCTGGTAGCGCGCGTACACATCGCCCTCCGTTTGCGTCGGGATCTCGAAATCGAACTTGTCGTAACTGGAATAGGGCTGGCTCTTTCGCATATCCCACTTCAAGCCGGCGGCGCGCAGCATCGGTCCGGTCACGCCCAGATCCAGCATGTCTTCGAGCGACATGTACCCGACGCCGCGCGTGCGCCCGATCCAGATGCGATTGTTCGTCAGCAGCTCTTCGTACTCGTCCACCTTGCTCGGAAACGCGTCGATGAAGGTGCGCACGCGCTGCTGCCATCCGCGCGGCGGCTCCAGCGCCAGCCCGCCGATGCGGAAGTAGCTGGTCATCATGCGCTGGCCCGAGTACATCTCGAAAATCCGCAGAATGTCTTCGCGTTCGCGGAAACAATACAGGAACACGCTCATCGCCCCGATATCGATGGCGTGCGTGCCCAGCCACACCAGGTGGCTGTTCAAACGCGTCAACTCCGTCAGCATCACGCGCGTCCACTGCGCGAGCGGCGGGATCTCCAGATCCAGCAGCTTTTCCACCGCCAGGCAGTAGCACAAATTGTTCGAAAGCGGCGCCAGGTAGTCGATGCGGTCGGTCAGCGTGACCGCCTGCTGGTACGTCTTGACCTCGAATTCCTTCTCGATGCCGGTGTGCAGATACCCGATGTCCGGCTGGCACTTGACGATGGTCTCGCCGTCCAATTCCAGTTCGAGGCGCAGCACCCCGTGCGTGGAAGGATGCTGCGGACCCATGTTCAGGGACAGGCTGCGCGGCTTCGCGCCGGAAGCCTCTACCGCCGCCGACTCGGGAATGGGTGTAGCAACTGTATCGCTCACGTTCGTTCCTGCCTCAAACCCTATCGCCCGTTATGCTGTAATCCTTGCGCAGCGGGTGCCCTTCCCAATCGTCCGGCAGCATGATACGGCGCAAATCCGGATGGTTCCGGAACCGCACGCCGAACAAATCGAATGTTTCCCGCTCGAACCAGTTCGCGCCGCGCCACACTTCCGTCACGGAATCGATCTGCGGATCGCCGCCCGGCAAGCGGCACTTCAGGCGCAGCCGCTCGTTCCGGTCGAGCGAGTGCAAATGATAAACGACTTCGAAGCGCGGCTCGGCCGGATACAGGTCCACGCCGGCAATTGTGCTCAAGCGCACAAAACCCAGGTCGTACTTCAAAAACCCGCAAACGCTCACGATTTTCTCGCACGCTATTTCGATAGTCAGCTCGCCCCGGTCGAACTTGCCGCTCACCACCGCGCTGGCGTCGAACGCTTCTAGAGCGGCAGCGGTAGCGTGTTCTTTCAAGTTTTCAGGAAGCATGCGATTCGGTTACCGTTTCCGTGGCTGGCCGGCGCCCGACCAATCCAAGGCACCCTTTTTCCATATGTAGAAAAAGCCCGCCAGGACCAGAGCGATGAAGATCAGCATCTCAAAAAACGCGAACATCTTCAGTTCCCGGTAGACCACCGCCCACGGGTACAGAAAGATGGCTTCAATATCGAACAGGATGAACAGCATGCCCACCAGGTAGAACTTCACGCTGAAGCGCTCGCGGGCGCTGCCGGTGGGTGTGATGCCACATTCATAGGGCATGTCCTTCACGCGATTCCGGACTTTGTGGCCCAGAATATATGAAATGCCGATCATGCCAGTGGCCACCGCCATGGCGATGAGCGCCTGGAGCAGCACGGGCCAGTAGGTTTCCGCGTACGTCTGGGGCATTTGCTTAAATTTGACTATAATGGTTGCCAAAGAACAGTGTCAACCAACGAGCAGATTGAGGTGGCGATCAACGGGGAGATCCGGTCCATTCCGNNGATCGCCGCATCGTCAAGCCGCACGATTGGGCCAGCACACCGGTGGCCACCGGCGCGCGGCTGGAGATCGTGCAATTCGTCGGCGGCGGCTAGCGGGGCCTCCAGGTCTGCAAGGGTCCTCCAGGACCCGCTGGCCGACGTGGACTGTCGGCCGCAGGACTGGAGTGCTGCCCCACGCGTGCCCGGGTTACTTCGCGTGCAATTTCGCGGCAGACTCTTTTGCGAGCAGCCGTTGCGCCTGACGATCTCCGCCACTGGCTTCCTTGGCGGTTTGCGCGGGAGTCTCTCGCGCTTCCTGTACAGCCGCCAAAGCAGCCTGAGCGGCGTTGCTTAACTGAACGGTGTCCGTGGTGGCGCTGGTTGCGGCAGGCTGCGGTTTTGCCTGAGTCGATTTTGGACTCGAGGTTGCCGTCGTCTGGGCTACCGGTTGGGCTGGCGTTGCGTTTGATATAGCACTGAGCATCTTGGGCCTTCTCCTCCATAATGCATATCGGCCATTCGGGGAGCTTTCGTCGTGCTACTGTAGGCCAAGAGGGAGCCAGAGGGTTTCGCCGTGCCCATCACCTATTACAAGCTGCCCAACGGCCTGCGCGTGATCCTTTCGCCCGATTCCACCGCGCCCACGGTCGTCACCGCGGTCTATTACCGCATCGGATTCCGCGTCGAGCCTAAGGATCGCACCGGCTTCGCCCACCTGTTCGAGCACATGATGTTTCAAGGCTCCCAGAATCTGGGGAAGATGGAATTCATCCGCCTGGTGCAGCAAAACGGAGGCATCCTCAACGGCTCCACGCGGTTCGATTTCACCAATTACTTCGAGCTGCTCCCGTCCAACAAGCTCGAAACCGCGCTCTGGGCCGAAGGGGACCGCATGAAAGGTCTCGCCATCACCGGCGAGAATCTGAAGAACCAGCAAGACGTCGTCATCAACGAAGTAGAGGTGAACGTCCACAACCAGCCTTACGGCGGCTTCCCCTGGCTGTGGATGCCGCAATACGCCAACTCGAACTGGTACAACTCCCACAACTTTTACGGCGAGCTGAAAGACATCGAAGCCGCCACATTGAGCGATGTGCAGGCGTTCTTCAAAACTTACTACGCGCCCAACAACGCGGCCCTGGCGATCGTGGGCGACTTCGATCCCGACGAAGCCATGGCGATGGTCGCGAAGTATTTCAGCGGAATTGCGCCGGCCGAGCTGCCGCCGCCTCCCGACCTCACCGAACCGCGCCAGGAAGAGGAAAAGACCGCCACGCGCAAAGACCAGCTGGCGAACCGTCCGGCCTTGGCCTTCTCCTATCACATGCCGCCGCGAAATTCGCCGGAGTACTTCGCCATGGGCCTGCTCGATCAGATGCTCGTGCAGGGCGATGATAGCCTCCTCTACCAGGAACTGGTCAAGAAGCACGGGTTCACCGGCGAGGTGTCCGGCGCCATCAACGAGCTGGGCAACATGTTCGATTACGATGGCCCCATGCTGTGGACCGCGTCGCTCTTCCATGACGCCACCGTCCAGCCCGAGCAGATCCTATCGGCCGTCGATACGGTCATCGAAAGTCTGCAGTCCAAGCCCGTGGACCAAAGCCTGGTGGACCGCAGCATCACCAAGATGCGATCGAACCTTTACGACACCCTGACACAGTTCGGGGGCTTCGGCCGCGCCGACCTGATGGCCTGTTACGCGCTGTTCGACGACGATCCCTCCAAGATCGATTCACTCGAATCGGAATTCCGCAAAGTGACGCCGCAACTGGTCGAGCGCACCGCGCGCGAGTATCTGCGCAAAACCAACCGCACCGTGCTGCTGATCGATCCCGGCGCCGCCTCGCCGGACGATGCGCACGATGCGCACGAGGAGTAATCCAAATGAGACTCCGCCATGTCCAGTGAAGTGTTCGCCGGCGCCAAGGAAACCCCACCGCAAGGCCCGCCGCCGAAGCCTTTCCATCTGCCCGCAACGACGGATTTCACTTTGCCCAACGGCATGCAGGCGACCATCGTCCCTTACGGGACCGTGCCCAAAGTCGCGGTGCGCCTTCTCGTGGGCGCGGGAGCCATCGACGAATCCGCAGGGCAGGTGTGGTTGTCGAAGCTCAATGCCGCGCTCATGAAGGAAGGCACCCGCACGCGTTCCGCCGAGCAAGTCGCGCGGGAAGCCGCCGAGATGGGTGGCCAGGTCGAAATCGATGCGGCTCCCGACTTCACCTCCGTGGGCGGCGTGGTGCTCTCCGATTTCGGACCGAAATTCGTGGCGCTGCTGGCGGACGTGCTGATCGCTCCGTCGCTCCCCGCCTCGGAACTGCCCCGCCTGAAGGCCGATTTGGTCCGGGAGCTTTCGATCGACAAATCGCAGCCCGAGGCGCTTGCCCAGGAGCGCTTCGTCCAAACCCTGTTTCCCGATCATCCCTACGGCCGCGCGTTTCCGTCCGAGAGCGCGCTAAACGGCTACGCCATTGAGGACGTGCGGACGTTTTACCGGAAAAACTTCCACGCGGTGCGCGCGCATCTTTATATTGCCGGCAAGCTCGAAGGCGATCTGCGCCGCACGATCGAAGACGCGTTCGGCGGTTGGGCCAAAGGAGCGCCGGCGCCAGATCTGCCGGCTCGCCCGGCGAAGGCGCGCTCGTTCCATCTCATCGACAGGCCCGGCGCCGCCCAGTCGAACCTTTTGATCGGCCTGCCGGTTGCCGAGCCGTCCAGTCCGGATTTCATCAAACTGGACGTAATGAATTCCCTGTTGGGCGGCTCGTTCGCCTCCCGCATTACCAGCAATATTCGCGAAGAGAAGGGTTACACATATTCGCCGTTGAGCCAGATCGGCACCCACCGGCATCTCGCCTATTGGCTGCAATCCGCCGATGTGGCCACTGACGTGACCGGGCCCTCGCTGCAGGAGATTTTCTTCGAAATCGACCGGCTGCGCAAAGACCCGCCATCGGCGGAGGAATTGGAGGGCATCCGGAACTTCCTGGCCGGACTCTTCATTCTGCGCAACACCGTCAGCCCGGACGCCATCATCGCGCAGTTGCATTTCGTGGATTCGCAGGGGCTGGACCGCTCCTACCTGTCCACCTACGTGCAGAAAGTGATGGAAGTGAAGCCCACCGACGTCCAAGGCATGGCGGAAACCTACCTCGTCCCGTCGAAAATGACCATCGTCGTGGTAGGCGACAAAGCCAAGATCGCAGACCAGATCGCCCCGTACGAAGCAGCCACGGAATAGGAAACACAGATAGACACGGATAAAAAGCACCCCAGCGCGTCGGGTTCAGCCCTCTTATCTGTGTTTATCTGTGTTCATCTGTGGTTTCAGGTTTTGCCTAAGCGAAGCTTCGCACGGCCGCGGCTTCGTCGTCATGCACGTCGAAGACCGTGTACAGCTTGGTGATCTGCAACAGATCTTTAACCCGCTTGGTCAAATTCAGCAGCTTGAGCTGGCCGCCCTGGTTCGTCACCGTGGTGAAGCCGGACACCAGCTCGCCAATCCCCGAACTGTCGATATAGGAGACATCTCCGAGGTTCAACAGGATCTTCTTTTGGTTCTTGCCGACCATGTCGCGGAGCAGGTCGCGCAGCGCGCTGGACCCCTCTCCCAACGTGATCCTTCCGGCCACATCCACCACACTCACGTCACCAACTTGTCTCGTGCTTAGCTTTACACTCACTGAAAATGCCTCCTTGCTCGCAACCGAGCCTATTCCTGAACATCTCTTACTTCGACACCAGGTGCTTCACCAAAGTTACTTCGGTACCCGCCGGTTCCAGGCGGCGCACCTGAAAGTCGTCCATGAAAGCCTTGATAAGAAAGATGCCGCGGCCGGAATGCCGCAGCAGGTTCTCCTGCGCCAGCGGATTCGGCAAATTGTCGTAATCGAAGCCTTCGCCTTGGTCCGTGATCCTCACCACAAACTCCCCGGGTGTCTTGAAGACCGACAGATGCACCTTCTTGTGGGCGTTATACCGGTTCCCATGCACTACGGCATTGACCATGGATTCCCGCACGGCCATGGCGATCTTGTGCAGGTCGTCTTCCGGGACTCCGGCTTTCTCGGCTTCCTGCAACGCCAATTCTTCAGCGTCATCCACGCTTTCCAGGGTCGAGTCCAGAAACCGTTCGACGGTTTCCGTATCGCCGCGCGAGTTTTTTCCCATAGTCAAGGCGCCACGGCGCATGGCCAAAACGAATGGCTAGAATAAATTACCGGAGCGCCGAAAGTCAAGAACCACCTGCCCCGATCTTCACACAGTTCCGGCCGGCCATCACCCGCCGCAACGTCATTCTTGCGCCGCCACGGCCTTGGCTTGCTCGTTCGCGCCCGAAAGCCGCTCCAGGTCGGCAAGCTCCTTCTTCATCCGCGCGGCGTCCTCCGCATCCGGCGCCAGCAGAAGGTAGCTGCGAAGGTGTGCCGCGGCGCCCGCATAGTCCTTCTTCCGCGCCAAGATCATTGCCAGCACCTGTTCGAGCCTAGGGAACCGGTGTGGCGTATCCAGCTTTTCCCCGGCGCGCGCGCTCCTCTCCGCCGTATCGAATTGGCCCAGGTTCAGGTTGGCGGTGGCATTGTAGAAGTACGCCATCGGGTAGTCCACCGCGTCCAGTTTGAGCAGCCGGTTCGTGGTATCCGCCAGTTCGGCCCAGTCTTCGGCTTTGGCCTCCAGTTCGGCAAGCTTCAGATATGGGCTGATGAACTTGGCGTCCACCGCCATCGCCTTCGCAAAGGATTTGCGCGCCTGCTCGATGTCCCGATTTTGCTCCTGAATCCGCCCCAGCTCATACCATGCCGCCGCATAGTTAGGATAAATGTCGACGGCCTTCCGGAGCTCCTTGCCGGCCTCCGGCAGTTTGTTCCTCCGTAGATCTTGAAGGGCTCTGTCGTAAGCCCTGCGCGCCTCTTTGGGAGCCTGCAGACTGGTCATGCTGACGGCCGAGCCTTCCACATTGGCCAACCGGTGCAACATGATCGTGCCGACGTTCGGATCGTCCAGGAGGCGCCGTGCCCCCAGGCTGACCGTGTCTGAGCGAAAACCCGCCAGCACCGCGCGCAGGTCGCAGTTGGCGAGCTGCATGTCGGGCACGTTGGGCAACTGCGGCTGCTGCGCTCCCACCCCGCTGGCAATACTGGTCGCCGGGCGAGATGTGCCCGGCAACCCCGGCCCATCTTCGCTGGCGTCCTGCATGATCCCGGAAGTCTGGCCGATCTGAAAACTGAACCGCCCTTTTCGATCGGTGTAGGCTTGCGCCCGCGGCGCCCCCCCGCATACGCGTTCGATGGTCACCGGGTCCGGAGGCGGGGTGCCGTCGTCCAGCATGACGTTGCCGGTCAAATAAATGCTCCCGTTCAGGGAACCGGTTACCGGCCCGTCCGACCGCCCAGTCATGTTAGGGGGAAAGCGGCCAGTTCCCGATCCGGAAGGGTTTCCGCCTGCCGTGGGGGGCGGTCCACCCGTCTTTTGCGCCCATACGACTTGGGAGGAGATGGCGATCCCGATCGCCAGCCCCGCGAAGCTTCGCATCCGGATGCTCGTCCGCATGGGAGCACCCCCTTTCGTCAGTCACATTATACACGGCGCGAGCGCATAACGCAGACCCTTGCTGTCTGCGGCCGAGTTATTTCTGCTTGGAAGGCTCTGGGCCATGGTGGCACAGGCTGAAGCCTGTCCCACCTAAGTGAACAGTGTTGTTAACTGCGCTAGCCCGGCCTGAGGGAGCTGAGCGCGCCTTCAGACCTCTTCGATCGCGTATCCGGCTGCCAGGCGCTGCCTGCGCAGTTCTTCTTCGGCCCAGAACCAATCTTCGTCCTGGCTTCCTTCCGGCGATCCGCGCATTTCCCAATGCCAAAAGGCCAGGCGGCCGAGCTCTTCGCGATCGACCACTTCTTCGGTGACGGGGGCTTCCAACTCATATTGCAGGACGGCGGGCATATATTGATCTCCTTCCAGGATTATGACGTACACGAGTCCAGGAATCAAGGACCCGTTAATCCTATTTGTCTGCACCCTGCTATCCTGAATAGCGGCAGCGCTGACTATGGCGGAAGATGTACAGCCGGTGCAGTTGAAGCCGCAGACCTTGCAGGCTTTCGAGGCGTATATCCGGGAGGCCGAAGCCGCCATGGATAAGACGCTGCACGGCGAGGCGTTCCTATGGTCCGACGGCGACCCCAAGCGGGCCAAGCAGGTGCGCCAGGGGAAGATCGTCGCGCAGCTTTGGCAGNNCTGGCGCGCATCCAGGATTACGACAATCACAAGAATATGTACCGGCCCGAGGTGATCGATTCCAAATTGATTGCCCGGCGCGGCAACGACTTTCAAATCTACCTGCGGGTACTGAAGAAGAAGATCATCACGGTGGTGCTCGATACCGATCACGACGTGCACTATTTCCAGGTCGACGGCGCGCGCTGGGGCTGCCGCTCTTACACCACGCGCACGGCTGAGGTGGATGACGCCGGCAAGCNNGGCAAGCCCAACGAAAAGGTCCAGCCGCCCGACGCCGGTTACGGGTTCTTGTGGCGTCTGGATACCTACTGGCGATTTGAGGAACGGGACGGCGGCGCGTACGCCGAATGCCGGGCGATTTCCCTGACGCGCGACATCCCCACGGTGTTGAAATGGATCATCGAGCCAATGGTGCGGAGCCTGCCAAAGGACACCCTGATTCATACCCTCAAGGCAACGCGCGATGCAGTAGTTCGAGGGCCGGCTTAGGCAGGTGGGGGCAGGCTCTCAGCCTGCGGNNGCCTCTCAGGCCGCCCGGACGGGCTTTCAATAACTTGCAGCGGGTTTTCGACCGTGCGCGTCCGCCGCGGACGCTCTTTAGCCAAGCCAGGAACCGGCTATTATCATTAGAGGTGGCGTATGGCCGACTTAAATCCTCGCATCACCGTTGAACCGGGCAAGATGGGCGGCAAGCCCTGCATACGAGGCCTTCGGTTTACGGTCTACGACGTGGCCTCCTATCTGGCATCCGGGATGACTGAAGAAGAGATACTGAAGGACTTCCCTTACCTGGAAAAGGACGACTTCCGAGCGGTCTACGAGTTCTTCGCCAGCATGCCCGAGAGGATCACCGTTCTTTGAGGCTGCTCTTCGACGAGAACCTGGCGCCACGCCTCGTAGAGCTTGTGGCAGATTTGTTTCCCGGTTCCCTGCACGTCTCTTCGATCGAATTGGGGAGCACTCCCGATACGATCGTCTGGGAATACGCGAAGGCAAACGGGTTTACGTTCGTGACGAAGGACAAGGACTTCGCCAGTTTGAGTATAGTCCGGGACGCTCCGCCGAAGGTGGTCCTGGTGCAAACCGGCAATTCCTCCAACGGCACTAATCGAAAGTGTAATCCGGTCCAACGCCGTACGCCTATCCGAATTTGAGCACGATTCGAAGCGTGGCCTTCTGATCCTCAAGTGAGGGCGCCAACACCGCACGCCATCCGCACCGCCGCACGTGCGAGCAGCGTAAGCCGGACGTATAATGTCCCTGATGCTCGCGGAACCAGCGCCGCGAAAGCCACCTGATACCATCACCGCAACCTCCTACGATCTGCATGGCATACGCGTGCTCGCGTGCGTGCCGGATGGGAAGAACCTGCGGAGCGACCGCGATGCCGTCGAATTGATTGCCGAGGCGATCCAAGCATGAAGCCGGTCTGATCCTGATTCCCGTGGAACGGTTCGCGGACGATTTCTTCCGGCTCAACACGCGCATTGCCGGCGAGATCATCCAGAAATTCGTAACGTATCGGCGGCGCCTTGCGATCGTTGGCGACATCTCCCGCTATATGGAGGAGAGCTCCGCCTTCCGGGACTTTGGGTATGAGGCGAACCGCGGCGATCACGTCTTGTTCGTGGCGAATCCGGAAGAACTCGACAAGAAAACCTATGCCCACGCCGCGGCCAGACGACTCCCGCCAGCCCCCAGCCCCTAGTCCCCAGCCCCGGCACAACAGGTATAATCAAGAGCGTGAGAAGCCTCCTTCCCGTGCTGGTCTGCATTGCTTTGGCGGGCTGCCATCGCAACCTCGGAAATGAAGACGCCGTCAAACGAGGCGTCATGGATTACCTCTCGACCCGCCAGGGTCTGAACATCGCTTCCATGAACGTGTCGATCGGGTCCATGGTCTTTCGGCAAAACGAAGTGGATGCTACCGTGATATTCACGCCGAAAGGGTCCGGTGCGGCCCAGCCCATGTCCATCCCCTACACTCTGGAGAAGAAGGGAGACCGCTGGGTGGTGAAGCCGCGCGGCGGCACCGGTCAGAACCCGCACGGCGGTATGGGCGCCAGTCCGCACGGCGGTATGGGCGCCAGTCCGCACGGCGGCGGCGGCATGGCTATGCCGGAAGGCGGTGGTGGTCCCGCGGGCGCGCTGCCGCCCGGACATCCCACGATGCCCCCGCAGGACAGCGGCCGGAAATGAAACTGGTCGCCATATTGGGTGGAGGTCCGGCGGGGGCTTTCGCGGCCGAGCGGCTGGCTTCCGCGGGTCTGGACACCGTTGTCTTCGACGAGAAGCTGGCGTGGGAGAAACCCTGCGGCGGCGGCCTCACTTACAAGGCCTACCACACGTATCCGTTCCTGATCGAAAACAACACTCCCAAGAAGCTGGTAACGGAAACAATTCTGTCCGCGCCGCACGCCAAGGCCGCTACGCTGCATTTGAGCGAACCCCTGCTGATCTATTCCCGCATAGATTTGAACCGCATGATGCTGGAGCGCGCCGAGCGCGCCGGCGCGCGCATTGAAAAAGCCCGCGTGCTCGAGATCAATCGGACCGGCATGGGCTGGCGTCTGCGCACCAATGCGGGCGCGCTCGACGCGGATTTCTGCGTGATCGCCACCGGCGCGCGCAATCCGCTGCGGGATTTCGGCACGCAACTCACGTCGCGGGATTCCATGTCCGCGCTGGGCTACTACGTCCCCGGAGATCAGGCCCAGATCGATATCCAGTTTCTGCCGCAACTGGAGGGTTACATCTGGATCTTCCCGCGCTGCGGCCATCTCTCGGTGGGCATTTGCGGGAAGGGCGAGCCGGCCGCGTCGCTGCGCAAGCGGCTGGAAAATTATATGGCGCAGAGAGGCATCTGCTGGAAGGGCGCGGCCTTTTATAGCCATCTGCTGCCATCGCTCGAGACTTCGGCGTGGAAGAAGAATCGCGTGGCGGGCGATGGTTGGCTGGCGGTGGGCGACGCCGCGGGTCTGGTGGATCCCGTCACCGGCGAAGGCATCTATTACGCGTTGCGCTCCGCCGACCTGGCGGCCAAAGCGCTGCTCTCGGAGCTCGGCGGCCTGGCAGAGAAGCTACAGGCTTACCGGCGCATGCTGCGGCGGGATTTCGCCGCCGACCTGGAGTTCGGCTCGCGGCTGGCCAAGCGCGTTTTCCTGGGGCGATTCCTGTTCGGCTCAGTGCCGGCGCGCATGGTGCAATTCACGCGGCGCAGCAGCCGGTTCAGCAGCGTCATGCAGGACCTGTTCGCGGGCACGCAGCCTTACTTGGGATTGAAGAACCGGCTCATGCGCAACCTGAATGGCAGCCTGTACGAGATCGCCATGAGCCTGGGGCTCAGCCGGTTGCTGCCCGGCAAAGCGCGGCCATGATTTACGCCAAAGATGACGCACGCTAAATCCGAAGCCGCCTTTCAAAGAGCGCAGAAGGTGATACCGGGAGGGGTCAACTCTCCCGTGCGCGCCTTCCGCGGCGTGGGCGGCACTCCGCCCTTCGTCGCGTGCGGCGAGGGATCGCACATCTTCGACATCGACGGTAACGAGTACATCGACTACGTGGGTTCCTGGGGACCGCTGCTGCTGGGTCACCGCCATCCGGTAATCGTAGAAGCCTTGCGCCAGACGCTCGAAACGGGCACCAGTTTCGGCGCGCCTACCGAGCGGGAAACCGATCTGGCCGAAGCCATCCGCGACGCGGTGCCTTCCATGGAGATGGTGCGGCTGGTCAACTCCGGCACTGAAGCCACCATGTCGGCTATTCGGGTGGCGCGCGGGTTCACGGGCCGCGACCTGACGGTCAAGTTCGAAGGCTGCTATCNNGGGCTTCACCGATACCACGCTGCCGTTGCCCTTCAATTCGGTGGATGCCGTGGAAGCCGCGTTCCGCGTGCACGGCGAACGCATCGCTTCGGTGATTGTGGAGCCAGTAGTCGGCAACATGGGATGTGTCCCGCCGCAGCCCGGCTTTCTGAAAGCGCTACGCGAGATCACTGCGCGGCACGGCGCGCTGCTGATCCTGGACGAGGTGATGACCGGCTTCC
>PKYZ01000353.1:3378-17309 GCA_003132865.1 Bryobacterales bacterium | reverse complement strand
TCGGCGAAGAGATCGCGCGCCAGATTGGGGATGCGAAACCCGAGCAGGAACGCGTCGTAAGCCTCGCCCGCACCGAACAGGCGGGCCATGATCATTTCGCGCACCAGTCCGCTGATGCGGCTCAGGAAAACCGCGGCGGAAACCACGCCCGNNGGCGCCGGCCGCGCGGGATCGAGTGTAGGCCACCGTGTTCCTATTCGATGCGGCGCACTTCTACCTGCCGGTAGACTTCTTTAGCCTGGTCCAGAGAGGCCAGGCGAAGGCCGGGCAGTGTGGCGGAGGCGGTGCCGGTGGCTACACCCCAGCGCAGCGCATCCGTGAAATCGCCGTTACGTTCCATGGACCACGCGAAAGCCGCGGCCAAGGCGTCGCCCGCGCCGATGGGACAGAGCACTTCCACGCGCGGCGGGAGGGCTTCGATGATGGTCCCTTCAATGGCTCCCATGGCGCCGCGGCTGCCGAGCGAGAGCGCGACCATCTCGGGTCCCATGGCGCGTATACGGGCCACTGCGTCCAGGAAGTGATTGCGGGTGACCAGGGCCCGGTTCAGCAGGCGCTCGGCTTCGTGCTGATTGGGCGAGACCACTGTGGGCGCGGCTTCGATGCCTTCGCGCAGAGCGTCGCCGTCGGTGTCCAGCAGCGTCTTCACTTTCTCGCGGCGCGCCATGCCGATCAGGCGGGCGTAAAAATTGGAGGGCACGCCGGGGGGCAGGCTGCCGCACAGCATCAGCCACGAGGCGCCGTCGAGATTCTTCTGCACCGCCTTTTCGAGCCGATCGACTTCGGCCTTCCCGAGATGCGGGCCGCGTTCGTTCACGCTGACGGTAAGGCCCTGCCGGTCGGTGATGGTGAGGTTGGTGCGGATCTCGTGGCCGGCGGGAACGGCAACGGTGGCATACCCGTAGACGCACAGGAGTCCCTCGAAGCATTTCCCGTTTTTTCCGCCGCTGGGAAAGATGGCTAGCGGCTTTCCGCCGAACGAATGGATCACGCAAGCCGCGTTGATGCCCCGTCCGCCGGGCGATTTGTGCCGGGACTCGATGTAGGCGCGATCCTCGAACGCCAGCCGGTCCACGGAGAGGGTGCGGTCGAGTGCGGGATTGACGGTGAGAGTGACGATCAAGGAACCATTGTAGCGGCGCGGGGAGTGCGGCTGGGGACCAGGGCCATACACACGCCCCAGATAGACTTGGCAGACGCTCAAGAGCCTGATAGCATTCGCTGAACCACTTCCTTGCCTGCCGGCGGTACCAAATGGTACCGTGAAGATGTGAAACTTGCCCTCCAAAAGCCAGACGCTCCGGACCTCCTTCGAAGTTGGCGCATTTGTCGGCCGAGGCGCTCGTAGTAGCGCGGAGCTATGGCTTGCTGCATGGTGCGTATCTGAACCAGCATGTCTGCGCGCTCGTGGTGCGCGGCATCTCTGACCTTGTTGATGGCAAGGCCAATGCGGATCGCACTGGTTCCCAGGAACGCGCGTCGCGACATGCCAGCGCCGTCTGTTTTGAAGTGCTCGCGAAACTGGACACTTGTCCTGGGGAAACTGATGGCGCCTCGAGCGGCGAGCCACTGTATGCTGCCGAATTTGTTCGTATCGAGAGGACACTGGCCGACCATGAGAGTCGGTTCAGGTCGATCGAAAAGGCACTTGGCCCGCGAGTCATCGCGGATACTGAGATCGGCGGCTCAATTGATGATCGTTTTACGACCGAAATGAACGCCGCGCGTTACCTCCTCAGAAAAGGCCACGCCCGCGCAGCGCGGCTCCTCCTCGATTCTCTTTCGAAACACGTCGGAACTGCCGGCTTCACGAAGGAACTTCATTTCCGGCTCGAAACCAACCTGGGCGGAAGTGCGCTAGTAGCCCTTGGAGAATATGAGGCGGCTGAGAAATACTTCGATTCTGCCCTCGCCATTCAGCCCGAGGATGCGAAGGCACTCACCAATCGGGCCCGAATCGCTTTCGGCCGCGACCAGACGGACGTCGGGCTGGAGTACGCGAGCAGGGCAAGATCGCTAACCCCGAACGATCCTCACGTCGTGAGCGTTTACCTCAGGGCGCTAGACGCGACTGGACGCAAGGCCGAGATTGATGGCCTAGCTAGTCCAAGAGAATCCCTGGGTGCGCGATGACGCTGAATGCGCATTTACGCTTGCATTATTTGGCTCCTATCTAGTACGGGGAGGATGGCTTATCGCGACCTGCACCGTCACCGGCGCTGCCACAAGTTCCGGCAGAGCTACTCCGGACGGGTGGGCTTCGACACGCCGACCCTGAATCGCCATAAGACATTGGGGCATCGAAATGTTTTGTATTTTGTCGATCCGGCTCAGGTGTGCCGCCGCCGTACACCCTTTCTCAAAATTCGAAAATGCTAACGCCCGATGTCAGCAACGGCCAATTGGCGGGGGTTCGCCTTGCAAGACCGGCGTGAGAACCACCATCTGAGAGTTCGTGGAAATCGAGGCTAGGCCGGCAGCTTGCGCGACCTCATAACGATGCTCGACGACCTCCGCGCCCGTGGCGTCAAATTCCGTTCACTGACGGAGGCAATCGACATGTGGCAGATGATTGGCGTTTTGGCGGAATCGGAGCGCAGCCTTCCGAAGAAGATGATGTGAGAAGAACCACCGCCAGTACGATCTGAATGGAGTCTGAGATTCGCCAGTTCGCTATCCCCCGGACTAGCCGATTGCAGTTTGGTAAAGAAACCCGACAGACGGTCAGGCATATTTTCCGGGTCAAGGCTGTCAACGTCAACCCGGACTTCCGCCCCAAACGCTTGAATACCCGAAGCCCAGGCCATGCTCATCAGCGGCCACGAAACCAGGAGCATGTTGGAACGATACAACATCGTGAGTCTGAAAAATTTGCGGGACGCAGGAGAAAAGTTGGACGCCTGGAGCCGCCAGCAGAAAAACGCCGTCCAGGTGCCGATGTCCAAGACCGAAGCTAATCCGAAGCAGATGCCTTCAAGGAAGGCCGAAAATCAAGGCTCCGATGCACCGAAAGCGAAGAAGGAAGCTGGCGGGAAGCGGCGTAAGACGGCATAGATTTGCTTCGTTATTTGCTTCGGGAAGAGGCGCAAAAACAGGCCCAATCCGGGGCGTTCATGTAAATTATTGAAGAATAATAAGCTTATCGGTGCGGATGAGAGGACTTGAACCTCCACGACCTTGCGATCACTAGAACCTGAATCTAGCGCGTCTGCCAATTCCGCCACATCCGCACAATTTGGCTGGGCTTCTCTCCATTTTTTCAGGCGCGCCCTCAGAAGTCAAATTGCTTAGTGCGCCGCCGTCAGTTCGACAACCGCCGCGCGCCATTCCGCATCCAGCTTGACCGGCAATCCCCTGCCCGACAGTTCCTCGGCGGTATAGCTGCCCGCCGGCCGCCCATCTTCGCTCGCCGCATAGCGCCCCGCCGTAAGTCCCCGCAACTTGAACGTCCGCTGCCCATCGCTGCGGCCTAATCGATAAGCCAACACCACGCTGCGCCGGGCATCCTTCGAAACATACTGAATCGCCATCCACCCCTGCGGATCGTCGTGTGCCGGCTGCGCGGTCAGATGGTAAACGTCCGCGCCGTCGACGACCTGCCGCAAACGTTTATACATGGCAATGTTCGCGGCGGCGCGCTCGCGCAGTTCCGGACTCCAATCCAGGATGCGGCTGGAAACGCCGAACTGGCCATTCATGGGAATGCGGAAAAGGAAGTCCCACCACCCTGCCGGCTTCGTGAGATCCACGTGGCCGCGATCGTCGTCGCCCACCATCCAGTGATTGCACACCTCGGGCGCGAACTCCACCGTGCAGCCGTACCCCAGTTGCGCGGATGCCGACGGCGTCACCACGTCCGAAAGCCAGGTGGTGTGGGCATGCGCCAGAATGCCGAGATCGAAGCGCAGGCCGCCGCTCGAGCAGCTTTCCACCAACAGTCCCGGATGCGCCGCGCGCAGCTCGTCCAGCCAGCCGTAATAAGCCTTCACGTGGCGATAGAGGACATCGCCGGTGCGCCCGTCGCCCGGCGGATCGAAGCGCTCGCCGATATCGATGTTGTAGTCGATCTTGAGCCAGCCCAGGTCGTAATCGCGGATCAGGCGGTCGGCCGTGGCGCTGGCCCATTGGCGCACCTCGGGCTTGGCGAAATTGAGTTGATGCCGCTGGTCCTTCAGAATCGGAGCGCCGTTGTAGGCCAGAAACCAGTCGGGATGCGCGCGCGCAAGCTGGGAGTCGATGCCCGCGTTTTCGATTTCCACCCACAGGCCGAACTTCATCCCCTTGCCGCGGACGTACCGCGCGACTTCCTGCAAGCCGTTCGGGAACTTCGCCAAGTTCGGCTGATAATCGCCCAACTCGCGGGACCAATCCTTCTTGTTGTACCAGCCGGAATCGAGTACGAACGCTTCGATGCCGAGCTGCGCGGCGACATCCGCGGCGAGTTTCAACTCCCCGGCGGACACGTTTTCCGAGAAGGGATACCACGAGTTGAATTGCACCAGCAGCGGATCGCCCGCCGGCCGGCGCGGGATCGCGGATCGCTGGTAGCGGTGCAACTGATTCGCAGCATCGTCCAGGTCGCCCGCCGTCGCCGTGAAGGCCACCTCCGGCAATGCGAACGACGCGCCCGGCGGCAGCGCCAGCGCGCCGCCGAAATCGAAGCGCATGCCCAGCTCGGCCGCCAGGGCCAATTGGTTGGGGCGGGTGCGGTCGCCGCCGGGATCGCGGCCAAAGCTCATCTGCCAGTTGCCGGACCAGGCAAGCTGCGCCATGTACAACACGCCGCGATCGCGATCGCGCAGTGCGAACCACGCCGCATAGCCGTTTGTGGATCGCCCGCGATCGGCGGTGAAGACGCGGCGACCGAGCGACAACGGTTCAGTGGCGAGCTGCCGTTCCTGCCCCCAGCCTCCCCATAAATAGGTCAGATCGTAATCGCCCGCCGGCAGGCGCCACGCGAGCGACGGCAGCGAGCCGATACGCATCACCCGCTCGCCTCGATTGGTCAGCGTCAGCCGGCGCGTGATCACGCCCGTGTCGCCTTTCACGCAGTAAAACGCTTCGATTTCGAGCGGCAGCCGGCGGTGCCGGTAGAGAAACGCCAGTTCCTGGTCGACATCCGTCGGCTCGACCGTCACCAGGCGCAAATCGTCCGGGCCAATATTCTCGCCTTCGACGAAACCCGAGATCTCGGAGGCGGCCGCGGACGCCGCGCCCGGCGCGGGCCATGCGGGTTTGCCGGCTGGACCGAAATAATCGTACGCGACACCATCGCCGGATCGCCGCAGCCGGTATTCCACCGGACCACTGCGCAGGGTCCAGCGCTGGGCCGCGGGATCGTATTCGACATGATGAAGCTGTGCGGCCAGTGACAGGGCCGGCAGCCACACGATCGATACGCAGCATGCGACGCGCAGGTGGATCGGCATAGACATCAGCTTTAGGATAAACTGTGTTTAGGCTGCCCGCCCTCGAGAACCGATCCTGGTTTTCCGGCGGTCGCGGCCGCGAGCCGCAAAAACGACATTCAAGCGCCGCGCGAGTTGCGTGGCGGCTGACGCGATTGCCACCCGGCAACTCCAGAGTCGAGCGCCTCAGAAGGAAGTAAATGGAAGACAAACTCAAACTGGCCGTGTTCATCGACTTCGATAACATCGAAATCGGCGTCAAATCCACATTACATCGGGAATTTGACGTGGCCGCCGTCCTGGATGCGCTGAAGGAACGCGGTGAAATCGTCACCTGCATCGCCTACGCCAACTGGGGACGGCAAGAAAGCGCCACGCGCGCCATGACGGAGCATGCCGTACAAATGGTTCAGCGCGACCCGTCGCCGCGTGGCGACAAGAACGGCGCGGACATCAACCTGGCGCTGGACGCGCTGGAGATGGCTTTCACGCACGATCACATCAACGCGTTCGCCATCGTCAGCGGGGATAGCGACTTCATGGCCCTGCTCAACAAATTGAAACAGTACGATAAGCGCGTGTTCGTGCTGGGCGGGAAGGCTTTCACCAGCACGATTCTGCAAAAGAACTGTCACGAGTTCATCAGCTACGAATCCCTGCTGGATGAGCCCAAACCGGCCCCGCCACCCCAATCGCGGGCCGCCCATCAACCCGGCGGGCAACCGCCGCAACAGCAGCAGCAGCAGCGTGGACAGCAGGCGCACAGGCGTCCGGCGCCGCTGGATCTGGCCCAGGCCATGCCGCTGGTGGAGCGCGCCCTGCAAGCCCTGGAACGCCGCAGCGTGCGCCCGCAGCTTGGACTGCTGAAATCCACCATGCTGCAGCTCGATTCCGCCTTCAGCGAGAAAGCTTACGGGTCGGGCTCTTTTACGGATTTCGTGGAGAAGCTGCAAAAGGCCAACTACGTCCACGTCACCGGCGGCGAAGGCCGTTACATGATCAAGCGCATTGGCGCGGTGGGTCCCGAGAAGTCCACCGTGCGGCCGGAAGCGGCCCTGCCAGTCTTGCGCGATGTGCTGGAGACGCACCGCATGGAGGTGGACGAGGGCGTAGCATCCGACGCGCTCGCCGAGTGGGTGAAGCAGGAACACCCCGACTACGACTGGAAGCAGTACGGCTTCCAGGAATTCAGCGAGTTGCTGAATTACGCGCAGGATAAGCTGGTGGTGCGCATCAATGCGGATGAAGAGAAGGGACTCACGGTGTACCTGGGTCCGGAGTTCCATCCGCCGGCGCCGCCCGAGCCTCCGCCGGAGACGATCGTTGAAGAGGAAGTGGAAGAGCCGCAGCCTATCGTAGCCGGACAGCCCACGGCGGCCGGGATCATCCCGGAGGCGCCTCCGTCGCGGGCCCGCGCCACCCGCAGGACCGCGCAGCCCAGATCCGCGGGGCCGCCGAAGAAGCGGACACCCCGGCGCAAGAAGGTGGAGCCCAGCCTAGAGAGGTCAGAGTGAGCATCGCTCACCCTCTGGAGATTTCCCATTTCAGTGGGGCAGACCCCGATGCAAGAGTTTGTCCTCGACACGAACGTCCTGGTAGTAGAGCTTCGGTCGAAGCGAGGGGTCTCCTACCAGTTAGGTCGCTCAATCGGAAAGGCAATTATCTCGCTTAAGGTTCGAAATCTGGTCCCGTTTGTCCTCCCGCCGGCTCCGCCGGCGCCCGAGCTTGCGGGACCCGGACGACGAGCGTATTCTAATTCATAAGGGCTCTCCGGAGAAAGACAATGAGCGTCAGCATTTGCGTGCCTGAGGAGCTGTACCAGAAGGCGGTCGAGATCGCCGAGGCACAAGATTTGTCGGTTGACGAGGTCTTCGCCTCGGCCTTCGTAGAGCAGGTTGCGGCATGGGAACGTCTGCAACAACGAGCGTCACCTGGTAGCCGCGAAAAGTTTCTGGCCGTTCTCGACAACGTGCCCGAAACGTCGAACCGGAGGATTTTGACCGGCGGTGACGGCGGCGAGTTCAGCATGCCCGCCCGAGCTTAGCTCGCCCACAGGAGGACATTATGGAACGGCGTGATTTCGTGGCCGCCATGGCGTGGACGGCTCTTTCCGCATCGAGGGTCCTCGGCGCAAACGACCGCGTCATCGTGGGACTGATCGGTTGCGGCGGGCGCGGCCGGCAAGTCATGCGCGGCCTGCTGCAGGCGCCCAATACCGAACTGGCGGCAGCCTGCGATGTGTACGATCCCAATGCAGAGCGCGCTTCGAAAGATCTGGCCGGCGGCCGCGCGAGAACGCTCAAGGACTTTCGCCGGTTGCTCGAGATCAAGGAGGTGGATGCCGTCATGGTGTCCACTCCGGATCACTGGCACTCCATCCCCACGGTGCTAGGCCTCGAAGCCGGCAAGCACGTTTACGTGGAGAAGCCTTTCGCGCTGACCATTCGCGAAGGGCGCGCCATGGTGGAAGCTGCCCGCCGCACGAAACGGATTCTCTTTCCGGGCACCCAGCACAGGTCGGCGCCGCACATCGCCGAGGCGGCGCGCATTGTACGGAGCGGCGAGATTGGCGACGTGTCCTTCGTGCGCGTGTGGAACAGCGGGAATATCGCGCCCAACATTCAAAAGAAGGTTCCGGACTCCGATCCGCCGCCCGGCCTCGATTGGGATTTCTACCTCGGGCCATCGCCGCAGGCGCCCTTCAACCGGATGCGCTTTCTCACCAATTACCGGGTCTTTTCCGACTATGCCGGCGGCTACATTACGGATTACGGCAATCACCGCATCGACAGCGTCCACCAGATCATGGGCGCCTCCAGCCCGCACACGATCTCGGCCGTGGGCCGCCGCCTGTGCCCTGAGAATGCCGGCGACATCTTCGACCTGCATCTGGCCACCTATCAGTATCCGGGCTTCATCATGGAGTATACGGCCTCCTGGGTTAACAGCCACGGCATCGGCGGGCGTTCGCCTGGGATGAAGTATTACGGTATGCGCGGCCTCTACAACCGTCCGCACGGCTTCGCATTTTACGGCACGAAGGCGGCGCTGTACGTGGACCGCATAGGCTATGAGATCTTTCCTGAAGTGGAGCCTGGACCGCCCTACGCTTCCCCGCCAGCCGACGAAAGCGGGCTGAAGTATCGCGCGGAACGGAAGACCTTTCAGGGTGCGGACGCCACCGTCGAGCACGCGCAGAACTTCATCAAGCAGGTGCGCATCGGGACGAAAGGCGCCGTTGACGAAATGGTGGGCCACACTGCAACCGCCACCTGCCATCTGGGCACCATCGCCGCCAAGCTCGGTAGAACGCTGCATTGGAACGCGGAGAAGGAAGACTTCGAAGACGATGCGGACGCTTCCAGGCTGCTGGCGCGGGAACTGCGGAAGCCGTACGACCTGATCCGGATTTGAAGCCTTGGGCCCGATCATTGGATACATTGCAATTTGAAGTTGCTTTGGGACGATAATTGGATATGGACACGCAGGTTGCCGATTTGCTTGGAGGAGAGCGGGTCCTCGGCGCATCCGTCAAATCGAACCTCGATCTCGCCCGCGCGACGCGGCAAGGGTTGCCGGCGGAGACAGCCGTTCAATTGGTTGAAGCGATTCTCCTCCGCGAGCCGGATGTCGATGCGGAAGCGATTGGCCTGCCGGCGATGGGACCGCTTGGGGCTTTGATCGATTCTCTCCGTCACGCAGCGAATCGGCAGAAGACGGGCGATGCGAACGCAGATGCTTCGCCAGCGCGTCTGACGCCGGAGCAATCGGACATGGTAATCCGAACTGCGCGCACATTGGCGAAGGCGATCGATATTCTGGGCGACAGGGATAAGGCAGCGCACTGGCTGACGGCGCCAAACCGCGCGTTGGGAGGAGAGATTCCAATTACCTTGCTCGACACTTCCGCTGGCGCACATGAGGTGGCAGCATTGCTGGATCGCATCGAGTACGGCGTATATAGCTGATGGATGGTTGGCGGATTTCGAAACGCCGCTATGCGAATCCCCCGGCCGCCGCATTCGATGGTGAAGGATCGAGACGGCGCGGCGGCAGATGGACTCCTCCCGGCAAGCGAGTGGCTTATGCGTCATCCAGCCTCGCCTTGGCATCCCTTGAATACTTCGTGAACCTTGACCCGCAAGATGCGCCCTCCGGCTTGGTGTCCGTTCACACATCGATTCCCGACGGTATCAGATGCGAACGCGTGAATATCTCGTCCCTTCCCGAATCATGGCGCGGGGTGCCGTTTCCGCAGGAACTTTGGGCGGTAGGGAGAGTTGGCTGGTGGCGGGCTCATCAGTCTGCCTCTTGGTGCCCTCGGCGGTGGTCCCGGAGGAGTTCAACTTGCTTATCAACCCGTTGCATTCGGATTTCACGGTTCTGCGGTTCTCGGACCCATCGGTGTTCAACTTCGATCCGCGGATGTGGAAGCGATCATAGGAGCATACCGTGTATCCAGCATCCAACGCGCCGTACAATGAAAGCGGCCGAGGATGCATTGTTATAACGATTCTGAGACGGCGAAGGTCGCCTCCTGGCGAACACGGCCTAGCCTAGCTGGGTAGCGCGGGTCTAGTGGCACACTGTTTGACGTCAAGTCTTGCCAAACTCGTCAGGGATTCCGGCTGCGCCAGGCCAGAGGGGCGGCGCGCCAAGATCCCCGTTCTTAGCCACCGACCAGAAGTACTCTGGTCTGGACATAAATTGTTGAAGTGTTGAAACGATTGAGCCCGTTTCCTCTGTTGGCATTTGACAAAGAAAGTGGCGATCAGTCATCGCTTTCGCAAGTTGATAAAGAGCGGCTGCATCATATTGCCTCCCAGTAGACGTGCCCCTGAGTGCGACGCAGTCCACATAGTCGATCATTAATTGCTGGTCCTCCGCAATCTCACTGGACGACTAGAGAATCTGCTCATACTCGGAAAGGAGCCCACGCGGCATGTATTCTCCCAGCGCGTCGAGATTTGGCGAGAAGGTGACGCTTCTTGCGGGGGGCTCCGCTACAGCGTCAGCAACACTGAGCGACCAATCAGCGAGTAGCTGCAGGGGATCGTTCTTCAGAAGTAGTTGTGCAATCTGTTCGGCGGCGTGCGCCCGATCTTCAAGGGAGCACGAGAACGAGATGTTCGGATAGCTGCTTGTCCGTTGGCGAGCGGAAACTACTTGTCCAAAGGCTCCTAGCTGTGCAGCGATGGCGGCCATATTGTGTGGCTCAGGCTGCCACTTGTACACACGTCCCATTCGCTCAACGGGATCCCCGGAACTCACATCAAGCCGATGGGCAGCAAAGCAGGCGGCGACAATAGGGTCCCACGTCCAATCGATAAGGTTCGTCCCTAGACCGTAATGCTGGGCGACTGGTTCGACTTCCTCCGCCCTGTCCAAACGATATGGACGCCCCTTCAACCATCCGTCATTGCCCGTACTGAATCGAAACTTTGCGTCAGCCCACAACTGAAGCGCTATATGCATCCACACTGCTCTCTCTGATGTTGCCTCTTGTGGGGAGGATCAAACCGCGAAAGACTGGGCGCTAGCAGCGAGTATTTCGCAGGCTGACCACGATAGCAGAGTAGTTGGGGTCTGGGTAAGAGACGCGGCACAAGGTAGCGCTCTTCGGATTGGAGATCAGCATTTTGGTGAGCCAACCTGGCGAGCCATGCGGCGGCGGCAACGGCAGAGGGGGCCGAATACTCCTCGCCCTCGACATGCTCTGCCGATTCCGCCAATCTGTTTACGACTGAGAGCGCATCGTCGGCGAGCAAATTCCCCCGGCGCGGTAGATCGATCAGCAACTTGAGAGTGTCAATCGGCACTGTCCCATTATGATCGAGATCAGATCCTGCGAAAGAATCGGCGCAGGCGACTGCCTTTCCCAGGTTCGCCGTGATGCCCGCATTCTGCGCCATCCGGAAGGGATACCCGCGCCGGTTTGCATCGGTCCGCGCTGACACCGCCCGTTTACTATCCGATAGGTGTTGCGCATTCCGCTTCGCGCCAGCCAAACGTCCAAGAAAACCGGATCTGGGAGGCCCCTAATACAGGATAATACAGGACGGTAAAACGCCTGGGCCCAGGCAGCACCCGACACCCGACACCCACTAGCCAACGCGCCGTACAATGAAAGCATATGGGGCCAAGCCGCTCCGCTGGGTTCGCACTCGAAACACATCCGTCTGAATACCGCCACTGGCGCCTCGCCGTGGAACCGCCGCTGGCCACGCTGACACTGGCGGTGGCCGAGGAGTCCCCCGTGGTCCCCGGCTACAAGCTCAAGCTCAATTCCTACGACCTCGGCGTGGATATCGAACTGGCCGACGCGGTGACGCGGCTGCGGTTCGAGCATCCCGAGGTGCGCGCCGTCATCATCACCGGCGGCCTGGACCGCGTCTTTTGCGCGGGCGCCAACATCCACATGCTGGCCACTTCCACGCACGGTTTCAAGGTCAACTTCTGCAAGTACACGAACGAAACGCGCCTGGCCATCGAGGACGCCTGCGCGCACAGCGGCCAGCACTACATCGCCGCGTGCAACGGCACTACCGCGGGCGGCGGCTACGAGCTGGCGCTGGCCTGCGAAAAGATTTACCTGGTGGACGATGGCAACTCTGCGGTCAGTCTGCCTGAAGTGCCGCTGCTGGGTGTGCTGCCGGGCACCGGCGGCCTCACGCGCGTGGTGGACAAGCGCAAGGTGCGGCGCGATCTGGCGGATGTTTTCTCCACGCTGGCCGAAGGCATCAAAGGGAAGCGCGCGGTTGAGTGGCGCTTGGTGGACGGCGTGTTTCCGCGCAGCCGTTTTCAGGAGGCCGTGCGCGAGCGCGCCCTCGCGCTCGCCGCGAAAGAAGCCCGTCCGCAAGCCCCGGGCATCCTGCTGGACGCGCTTTCGCCGGCAGTGACGGCGGACGCCGTGCGCTATCGGCACGTCGCGCTCCAACTGAATCGCGAAGGCCGCACAGCCGAGCTGACCATCCACGGTCCGGAAGGCGCCCAGCCGGATACACCGGAAGCCATCCGCGCCGCCGGCCCCGATTTCTGGCCGCTGCGCACTTTCCGCGAAATCGACGACGCGCTGCTGCGGCTCCGCTTCCACAACGACGAAATCGGCCTGGTCCTTCTGAAGACGCGCGGCGATCTCGATGCCGTCCGCCAAATCGATACTACGCTCTACCACCTCCGCGAAGACTGGCTCGCAAAGGAGATCCTGCTGCTGATGGCCCGCACGCTCCGCCGCCTGGACCTGACCGCGCGCAGCCTGTTCGCGGTGGTCGACGAAGGCTCCTGCTTCGCCGGCAGCCTGCTCGAAATCGCGCTGGCCGCGGACCGCATCTACATGCTGCGCCCTATGCTGCACAATGCCGCGGTCGCGGTGCGCGTGGCATCGTCTGCGCTGAATGGCGGCCTGCTGCCCATGACGCACGGCCCGTCGCGCCTGCAGGTGCGGTTCCTGGCGGACCCCGCACGCGTGGAAGAGACCGTCGGCGAATCGCAACCCTTCGATACGGACGCCGCCGAAGAAGCCGGGCTGGTGACCGCCGCGGTGGACGAAATCGACTGGGAAGATGAGCTGCGCGTGGCCATCGAGGAGCGCGTCAGCCTGTCGCCCGATGCGCTCACCGGCATGGAAGCCAACCTGCGCTTCGCCGGCGCCGAGAATGCCGATAGCAAAATCTTCGGCCGCCTTTCGGCCTGGCAGAACTGGATCTTCTCGCGCCCCAACGCTACCGGCGAGCGCGGCGCTCTCACGCTCTACGGCAAGCCGGAGCGGCCGCAATTCAACTGGCGGAGGACCTAGATGTCCCTCTACGAACGCATTCCAAACAACGTCGACCTTTCGAACGACAAGCGCCTCCTGCGCGCGCTGGAGCACTGGCTGCCCAACTACATGCAGTGGTGGAGCCACATGGGCCCGGAAGGTTTTCAGGCCGACGATGTGTACCTGCGCACGGCGACATCCGTCGAACCTGGCGGCTGGGCGCATTTCGATTACGTGAAGATGCCGGACTACCGCTGGGGCATCTTTCTGGCGCCGCCGGAGCACGATCGCCGCGTGGGCTTCGGCGATCACATGGGCCTGCCCGTGTGGCAGGAAGTGCCCGGCGAGTATCGCAACATGCTGCGGCGGCTGATCGTCACGCAGGGCGATACCGAGCCGGCCAGCGTGGAACAGCAGCGGCTGCTGGGCCAGTCTGCGCCCAGCCTCTACGACCTGCGCAATCTGTTCCAGGTGAACGTGGAGGAGGGCCGGCACCTGTGGGCCATGGTCTACCTGCTGCATTCCTATTTCGGGCGCGACGGCCGCGAGGAGAGCGAAGAGTTGCTGGAGCGCCGCAGCGGCTCGAGCGACAAGCCGCGCATCCTGGAAGCCTTCAACGAGCCCATCGAAGACTGGCTGTCGTTCTACATGTTCACGACTTTCACCGATCGCGACGGCAAATACCAGTTGCTGGCGCTGGCGGAAAGCGGCTTCGATCCGCTCTCGCGCACCACGCGCTTCATGCTGACCGAGGAAGCGCACCACAT
>PKYZ01000353.1:386-3346 GCA_003132865.1 Bryobacterales bacterium | reverse complement strand
AGCCTCGATCTGTTCGGCGGCGAAGTGTCCAGCAATGCCGCCAACTTCTTCAGCGCGGGGATGAAGGGGCGCGCACAGGAGCCCAAGTATGCGGATCACCTGGCGCTCGAAGGCTCGTATCCAGTCGCCGGCGAGGAGATTCCGTTGCGCAATGCCATGAACGAGGTGCTGCGCGACTCGTACATCGAGGACTGCGAGAAGTGCCTGGAGCGCTGGAACCGCGTGATTACGGAGCACGAGATTCCCTACCGGTTGCGTCTGCCCGACCGGCGCTTCCACCGGCACATCGGCGCGTACGCGGCGTACCGCTTCGATCCAGCCGGCCATCTCCTGACCCCGGAGCAATGGAACGAGCGTCGCGACGAATTCCTGCCCGGCGAAAAAGACTTCGCGTATGTGCGAAATCTGAATACGCCGGTGATGGAGATCGGCAAGATCGCGCACTGGATTTCCAAGCCGACCACCGGGATTCACGGCATGCCGTTCGAGTTCGAGTACGTGCGGCGGGAGCAGTAGGCCGAAGGCGCGTAACAGGTAGGCTCGGAGACGGCGAGTGCGCAGCCAATGCCCACTTGCGTTCTCGCGTTGCCAGCTTGAACCTAATGTCTGGCTGGAGTTGTGCGAACCTTAAGGTACATGGCGACATCAAGGAAGGGAATCCGAGCCCGCGATGAGTGAGTCGCCGAGCTGAACCCCAAGATCAGTTTAGGAGGCAATGCATTGGCAGAAACAGAAGGCTTTGTCGACTCCGCCCTTATACATGGAGCGCTCGCGACGCTATCATTGGGCGGAGGCGTGGATCTTAGCGCCTGGGACCGTCAGAGCCTCCTCGATATCACCTATTTGCTCCTCTTTCGCAAGATTGGCATCGTTCCCGGCCCGGGGGGCTACAGGGGTGCGAGTGGACCGTTTGAGCGCGTGATATCCCAACTGCCCGCGCTCCAAGGAAGAAAGCTGCCTACGGACCGCGCACTACGCTCTACGAGGGCTTGGCTCACGAGAAATCCGGCCGGCCTCCGCGACGCTTGGAGTGGCCTACAATCACAACGGGAATTCATCGCTTGGTCTGCCATCAGCCGAAAGCTTTTTTGGTTACACCATGTGCGCATGCACATCTCGCTCTTCAATCCGGAGTTTATCCCGTATATCGCGCCGCTCTTGAATGTAGACTCGAAGGAGCTTCATCGCATCAATCTCATGAGTCAGGATGAAAGCGTGGTTTGCCAGTGGGTGAAGACGAACCTAGCCGGTGAGGACGCGAAGATCGCGCATGATGCCTACGTTGTTGCGGCCCTTATTCGCGGCCGATTACACGAATACCTATCCAGCGGAAGCGATCGTCACCTTGCTAGCCACCCGTTCCGCATACCCATACAGAAACGCCTTAGGCCCGCCTGGGCGAGCCCGTGTACAACTCCGAAGAGTACTTCGTTAAGGCAATAATTGGAAGCGCACTTATCGAAACGACCGAAGACCGTCGCGTCAGGGCGTGGGTCGACAACGTCGTGAAGGGGCGCAAGGCCCTTGAACTTCCACAAATCGCCCTACCCCAGGCAAACGTTGACTCAGACGCCGAGCGGTTTGCGGCAGAGGCGGCACGTACATGTGGCATCTCTGCTTCGTACTCAAGGATTCGGCGCGAGCTCGAACTTGCCGCGGCGTTGGGCATGGGAGCCTTCCTCACGATCGGTGTCAGTCCCTGGGCCGGGCCGCTGGGTCCAATCGCGGCGGCGTTCTACCGCCAGTACCGCGGGGTAAGCATCGGGGACGATCTCGCTCGAATAATGATGGATACAACGAGGCGGTTCCGGCGGCTTGTGCGAAGCGTGCCCGGACGAATCGTTCGCAACCTGCGGCCGCCGGAGTCGCCTTCAGGGCCACTCCAGGAATGACGAATATGGCTCTTGACACCATATGTACTCCAGTGCCATAATTGGCGCTTGAAGGCTGAGCTGCTCTTCCACCAGCGCATCGACTATGACGATGGCGCGATCGTGGAAATGGTACTCTGGCGCGTTCCATCGCCAGTTCCACCATCAACTCACGGCCTGAAGTATTCTCTGTTCTACGGTCGCCCCGGCGTTCGGGACGTAGGATACGACAATGAACGCGGTAAAGGCGATCATCGGCATTTTCAGGGCACGGAGGCAGCTTATGCGTTCAGCACCGTCGAGCAATTGATGGCCGATTTCTGGTCCGATGTGTGGGCCCTGCGAGGTGGCAAATGAGCGATGTGAAAATCACAGTTGGCGGCGCGATGGAAGAAGAGGCAGCGCGCCGGTTCGTAGATGCGTGGCACCGCGCCGAGCGTGGCGATTCCTTCCACGAGCGCCACCTGGCCTTCGAAAGCTGGGATGCCCTTGCCCGCGTCCTGACCGGCAAACGGATGGAATTGCTACGCTACGTCCGCCGGCACAACGTTGCCAGCGTCCGCGCCCTGGCGAAGGCGCTGAACCGCGATTACAGCAATGTGCATGCGGATGTCCAAGCCTTGACGGCCGCGGGGCTTCTCGACACCGCCAACGGCGGCGTGCATGCGGATTATGACGCGATAGAAACCAAGATCGCGATTTAAGACGATATGCTGTCCTTAACCAGAACGGCCCGGCACCGACTCTACCCACGCCTCAAACCGGTCCGCCATCCTCACAAACGAAAACTCCTCGGCGCGCGCGCGGACCACGCGCCGGTCCAGCCTGACCGCCTCCCGCACACCTTCCACCATAGCCCAAACGCCCGCCGCCCGCGGCACAAGAACGCCGCTCCTGCCATGCTCGACGATCTCCGCGGGACCGCCTCTGTTATACGCCACCACCGGCGTGCCGCACGCCATCNNATCGCCGCTGCAATTCCACCGGTCCCAAAAACCCGTGGTAAACAACTTGCGCCCCGGCATTGCGCGTCACCGCCTGCCAATACGCATCGTCCTGAATCTTGCCGCAAACATCCAGCGGCATGTC
>PKYZ01000353.1:0-240 GCA_003132865.1 Bryobacterales bacterium | reverse complement strand
GGTAAAACGGCAGCCAGTCATAACTAACACCTATGACTACGTCGTATTGGCGCTGCAGCCGGAGCGCCTGGTCCCACATGTTCTCCAACACGCCGCCGGTCCGCGCCACGGTGATTGCGGCCCGCTCGGCGCGCGTGGCGCTGGGACTCACCTCACCCGCGACCTGGTACAGCGTGACCCCCGCCACAGGCACCACGCTGCCGGCCGGAGCCACAAGGCCCACCCCGTACCCCCGTCCAA
>PKYZ01000418.1 GCA_003132865.1 Bryobacterales bacterium | reverse complement strand
AACGGTGCCGGCCAGTGCGCTCGTTACGTCCAACGGCACATCTAACGGCGCTGCCCGCCGCGCGGGGCTGCAGGCGGAGTATTTCAATACCGCCGCCTTCAACGGGCGGGCCTATTTCGGCCAGGCGTTCGTCTCGCAGGCGATGCGCAAGGCGGCCGTGATTCCCGCGAATCCGCAGCCGTTGTTCACACGCATCGATGCACAGGTGGACTTCGACTGGCGGGATGGCGCGCCGCGCGCGGACATGGACGACGACAACTTCGGCGTGCGCTGGACGGGCTACCTGGCGCCGCCCAACAGCGGCAAGTATCAATTGGGCGCTACGGGTCTGAACGCCTTCGAAGTGTACCTGGACGGCAAACGGCTGGTGGCGCGCGACAACGTGCACGAGCGCGGCTACGAGTACGAAACGGTGGACTTGCAGGCGGGCAAACTGTATCCGATCCGGGTGGACTTCCACGAGGTGCATGGCGATGCGGATATCCGGCTGGTGTGGGCGCCGCCGCATGCCAGTTACGAAGACGAGGCGCTGAACGTGGCGCGGCAGGCGGATGTGGTGCTGATGTTTCTGGGGCTTTCGCCGCGCCTCGAAGGCGAGGAGATGAAGGTGCAGGTGGAGGGCTTCAGCGGCGGCGATCGCGTGCGGCTGGGCATCCCGCAGGTGCAGGAGGCGCTGCTACAGCGGGTGTCGGCACTGGGCAAGCC
This sequence comes from Bryobacterales bacterium, assembly GCA_003132865.1. The sequence continues at coordinate 13,617 of PKYZ01000418.1, read as the reverse complement.
GGTGGTGCTGGTGCTGTTGAATGGCAGCGCGGTGGCGGTGAACTGGGCGCGCGAGCACGTGCCGGCGATTGTGGAACTGTGGTATCCCGGACAGGCCGGCGGGGCCGCGCTGGGCGATGTGTTATTCGGCGACTATAACCCGGCGGGCCGGCTGCCGATAACATTCTATAAGTCGGAAGATCAGTTGCCGGCGTTCGACGACTACAGCATGAAGGGGCGGACTTACAGGTATTTCGAGGGCGAGCCGCTTTATGAGTTCGGTTATGGGCTAAGTTACACTAAGTTCATTTACAGCAATCTGCAAGCGCCGGATGAGGCGCGGGCGGGCAGCCCCGTGAAGGCTTCCGTGGAAGTGGAGAACTCCGGCAAGCGCGACGGCGAGGAAGTGGTTCAGTTGTATGTGAAGCATCCGGGAGTGGTGCGGGAGCTGCAGGGATTCGAGCGGGTGGCGCTGCGGGCGGGGGAGAGGAAGACGGTGGGGTTTACGGTCACGCGGGCTGCGGCGGGCGAGATTAGTTTGTCGGTGGGGGGACTTACGCGCAGTTGCCGGATCACGCAGTAGGGGACCGGCTTATTCCCTCCAGGGATAGTGCTTGCCGGCGATACGGATTGGTGGTGCGGCGCGGCGAAATTTCCATCGATGCTGAAACGCGATATGATGCTTGTACCAATATAAGGATCATAAACTGATCTTCCATTTTCGCTTCAAGTGAAGGCCCGGGCCATACCCGGGCCCTCTCGTTCGAAGCTCCGGTGCTTCTCACGAGAACCCGCTCTGTCACTTTTCACGAAAAGTTAACGATTAGTGAGGCGGCGCGACCGATTCTCACCCATTTAAGTCGACACTCCCAGCGGCGGGGGAGGTCGGGCTTTCCGTGGGGCGGCTTAGCCGCAGTTGCCGGAACACGCGGTAGCGGGTTGCGAAAAAAGGCAACCTACTGAGTCTGGCATAGAATACGGTGACATCTCGTTGGGCGGACCGCTGCCGATGATGTGGGGCGGACTCTCAGCTCCGCATTGGCAGGGGCTGTTGGAATTGTCAAGGCGGGACTGGGAGTCCCGGCCCAGAGGGCACACCGGCTGAGAGCCTGCCCCACCTCACGCGGAAAACGGGAGCACTTCTTCGCGCTGCGGGTCGAAGCGGATGCGCCGCCTCTCCAGGTAGCTCTGATTGGCGAGCAGCACGGCCTGCGCGGCGCGATGTCCGATGTAGACATCCGCATTCGGCCGTTTGCGCGAGCGGCAACACTCCAGAAAATTGCGCACATGCCGATCGGTGATATCGCCGGGAAAGCGCTGGATCACCGGCTCGGCGCCTTTCTCGGCGGCGCGGAATTCGTACCGGTTGCGATTGACGAACAGGCGTCCGCCCGATCCCAGGAACTCGACGTGGTATTCGGGGCCGTTGTCGACCGCCAGCGAAATGAAACTCACGGTGAAGCCTCCCGGGTACTCGAACAGCGCGCTGATGGTGTCGGGCGCAGTGCGTCCGTCGTGAAAGTCGTAGTAAACGCCGCCAGCCGCCACGGCCGAAAGGGGCCCGTCCTGGTTCATGAACATGTGGACCACGTCGATCCAGTGCGCTCCGAAGTCGGTCAGCTTGCCGCCGCCGAAATCCAGGAACGCGCGGAAATCGAGATATTGCGCGGGATTCCAATCGCGGTATTTCAGGGCCCCAAGAAAGCGCACCCAATCCAGATTGGCGGGCTTCTGCGCGGGTTCGGTGGGCAAGGCGCGGTTGGCGCCGCCGTGCCATACACAATCCACGTGCGAGATCTTGCCCAGCAAGCCAGAGCGCACGAACCGTTCGCGCGCTTCCAGGTAAACTTCGCCGGAGCGCTGCTGCATGCCCACCTGGCACACCCGGTTGTTGACGCGTGCGGCGCGCACGATCTCGGGCCCTTCTTCGCGCAGGCGGGTCAGGGGCTTTTCGACATACACGTCCTTGCCGGAGTTGAGCGCGTCGATGGCGATAGCTTTGTGCCAGTGGTCCGGCGTGGCGATCAGCACGGCCTCGAGGCCCGTCATTTCCAGCAGGCGGCGATGGTCGGTGAAGGGTTGCGCGCCGGCGGCCTGCGCCACGGCTTTGTCGGTGCGATCGCCGAAGACATCGCAAACGGCTCGCACGTCCACTTCCGCGGTCTTCTGAAAGATGTCGGCGACGTAGAGGCCGCGTTCGCCACATCCGATGAGTCCGAACTGGATGCGATCGTTCGCGCCCAGGACTCGCGAGTATGAGAGGGCCGTCAGCGCGGCCGCTTTGATTCCTTCCCGGCGGGTAAGCATGCTTGAGCTCATGTCGAACTTATGATAGCGCCGCGCGATAGAATCGATCATTGCGCGAGCCGGCGCGAGCCGGCCCATCAGGACCATGACGGATCTCTCGTTAAGCGAAGCGCGCCGCGTGGCGCTGGCGGCGCAGGGTTTCGATCGCCCGCGGCCGAAGCGTCGGCCCGGCCCGCGCGATCTGGGCCGCGTCATCCGGCAGCTCGGCTTGCTGCAGATCGATTTCGTCAACGTCCTGGCGCCGGCGCACTACCAGGTGCCCTTCTCGCGGCTGGGTCCGTACCCGCGCGCGCATCTCGACGAGCTGGTCTATCCACGACGGCAGGCGAAAGCGCCTGCCCCCCCGTTCACGGAGCAGTGGGCGCATGAAGCGTCGATCGTGCCGGTGGAGACCTGGCCGCTGCTGCGCCATCGCATGGAGCGGCACCGGGTGCGCCCGTGGGGCTTCGAGAAGATCATGGAGGAAAACCCGGCCTACATCGATTGGGTGCTCGACCAAGTGCGCACGCGCGGCCCGCTGGTGGCCGGCGACCTGCGCGAGCCGGATGGCGCCATGCGGCGCATTCCGGGCGCGTGGTTCGGCAGCGTGCCCAGAGCCGCGCTGGAAGCGCACTTCGGCCGGGGCCGGCTCGGGATCGCGGACCGGCGGCCCAACTTCGCGCGCGCGTACGATTTGGCGGAGCGCATCGTCCCGCCGCAGCATCACGCGCGGCGGGTGGATCGCGAGGACGCGCAGCGGGAACTGCTGCGGCTTGCGGGATGCGCGCTGGGCATCGCGGCCGCCGCCGATCTGGCCGATTATTACCGCATGCCAATCAGCGAAGCGCGCCCGCGTCTTGCCGAACTGGTGGAAGCCGGCGACTTGCGCGAAGTGCGGGCGGAGGGATGGGGCGCGCCGGCTTATTTGCATCGCGAGGCGCGCGTGCCGCGAGCCATCGATGCCGCGAGTCTGCTCTCGCCCTTCGACCCGGTGGTGTGGTACCGCCCGCGCGCGGAGCGCCTCTTTCAATTCGAATACCGGATCGAGATCTTCGTGCCGCAGCCCCAGCGCAGGTGGGGTTATTACGTGCTGCCGTTCCTGCTGGGGGAGCGCCTGGTGGCGCGCGTGGATCTGAAGGCGGAGCGTGGCGCGCGGCGGCTACGCGTGCTGGCCGCTTACCTGGAACCAGGCGCCGATTCCGGGACGGTGGCGCAAGCGCTCGCCGGTGAACTGGCCACCTGGGCGGGATGGCTGGACCTGGATGCGGTCGTGGTGGAAAGGCGGGGTGCTTTCGCGCGTGTGCTGGAGGCGAGCGTCGCTCGCCGTGGCTAGTGCTTGGTGGCTGGTGGCTGGCAGCGACGGGAATTCGGCGGGTCGCTTGGCGGTGGACGTTCGCTTTCAGCGGGGCGGAAGAGGCGCGAGACGCGTCATCGCCGGTCACGGCTTGATGGCAAATACGGTGCCTTTTCCCGCATTCCCGCCTGCGGAGGAAGCACGAAGTATGATGATGGGCAGGTCGAATCAGAAGTGGCGCTTCCGCCATACTGGGTCGTGCGATAGAGCGCTCCGTTCTTACCCACTACCACGCTTACAGACCGAGCGCCGACGGTGGTGTTAACTGGAAGACGGTGCCGCACCGCACGAAAGCACCACCATCCGAGGCGCACGCCCCGGAGCCGCCGTAGGCTGTCGTGCCGTAGAGCTAACTAGGGTCCGCGCTTCTTCCCTTCTTCCGTGGTAACCGGGTAGGGCATCAAGCAGTCGCGTGATGCCGGATGCGCCGATCGTCACTGTGGATTTCAGGTTGGCGGTGAAGCCACGGTCCGGCGTGGTGCGGGCTAGCCCAACACTGTTCACGACGCATTTGTAACACGAAGAAGGACGGCCGGGAGGCCTGTCCCACCCTACTACGACGGCATTTGCCACGTCGCGGGTGGCGCAGGTGGTTGCCGATGCGCTTCGCTATAGTGAGCGGCAGCTTGGTTTATATCAGTTGCGGGCGTGGGTCCCGATGGTCAATCACGTTCACATTTCGATCTATCCGGAGGCCCGCCTGTCGCGGGTCGCCAAAGCCATCAAGAATCATTCGGGGCATCAGGCCAATGCCATCTTGCGCATCATTGGGCACACCGGCTTGCCGTTTTGGCAAGAAGAAGTTGGGCAAGATCGTTCGCTATATTGAGAACAATCCGGTGGTGGCGGGGCTGGCAGAAGGACAGGCCAGGAGGCCTGTCCCACCTGAGTGAACAGTACTGGGGCTAGTCACTTCGCCTGCGGAGCGGCGGCGAGTTCCTCGAGCTTGGACAGTTGCTGCCGCACGATGGCGGCGTCGTTGGCGTTGGGCGCCAGCTCCAGGTATTTGCGGAAGCACTTGGCGGACTCAACGTATTCCTTCTTGACCATCAGAATGAGGCCCAGCACATAGCTCATGCGCGGGATCTTCTGGTCCTTGTCCAGGCGCAATCCCTCGCGCGCGGTCCGCTCGGCCTCCTCCGGCTTGTTCAGCCTGGCGTTGGCCACCGCGTTGAAGAGGTAGGCCCCCGGGAAGTCCTCGGGATCGAGCTGGATCCATAAATGCGAGTACTTTTCGGACTCGGCCCAATCGCCCCGGCGGTCGGCGGCAAGCGTCAGGTTCTCATACGGCTTGACGTAACGAGGGTCGTTTTTCTGAGCTTCCTTCCAGGCTTCCACGGCGCCGGCCGCGTTATTCCGGCTCTGCCGCGCCAATCCGAGTTGGTACCAAGCAACGGCGAACTTCGGATAGACCTTGACGGCCTTGCCGAATTCGGCAGCCGCGGCATCCCACTTCTCCGCGCGCATGGCTTCCAGACCCCTTTCGTAAGCCTTCCTGGCGTTGGATGGAGCCTGCAGCGTAGTGGCGCTGACCACCAGAGAGCTGGCGCGCGAGAGCGGATGGAGAACGATGGTACCCACGCGGGCAGAGTCCATGGTGCTCTTGAGGGCCATGCTGACGCTCTCGGAACGGTAGCCCGAAAGGACCGCCCGCAACTCGCAATTTCTCAGCGCGCTGGTAATGGGCATGGAATACTGGGTCGAGCTGGCATTGATGGCTTTGTTCAGTTCGCCCCGTTGAGCGGCGGGCAGGCTGGCGTCCCCCGTCGAGACATCGTTCACGGTGGGCGACACCTTGAAGCCAAAATGTCCCTTCTCGTCGGTCCAGGCTTCGAAACTCGCGCGGCCGTCGCAGACTTTCTCGATGCGCACCGCGTCGGCGGGCGGCGATCCATCGTCCAACATCACGTTACCGGTGAAGAAAACCACGCGCTCGGCGCTCTTGTCGATTTGGGATTGTCCCGGATTCTGGCCTCTCGCCGCGACAACGGCGGCCCACAGCAGCCCCGCGTATACCCACTTTCGGCAGCCCATACCGCCTCCTGGCGTGTTTATTCAATTATGCGCCTGCCAGTCTCAAAATAAAATACGGTATGTGCGGTAGGCCGCCGGACTCAGGTAACAGCCACCCGCTGGCAGGCCGGCCAGGGGGCCGGCCGCGGGCGAGGGCGCCCGCAGCGAACTATGCCCCAGGCCGGGGACCGCCCCGTTAGCGTGCCGCAACTGTGCCTTCCAGCTTGTTGATCAGATCCTTGATCTTGTCCTCTTCGTCCTTGGCTGGACCGCTGTGCAGCGCCTGCTGCAGCTCCCGGAGAGCCTTCGGCTTGTCGCCCTTCTGGGCGTACGCCATGCCCAAGTGGAACCGGTATGTCGAGTTGTCCGGCTTCTGGTTCACCAGCGCCTGGAAGACATCCATGGCGTTGTCGCTCATGTTCTTCTTCAAATAAATCCAGCCCAGCGTATCGGACACTTCGCTCAAGTTGGGCTGGACCTGCTTGGCGCGCTGGGCGTACGTCAGGGCCTGGTCCAGGTCCCCGAGGCCGCTATCGGCCATCAGAAATGCCAGGTTGTTCAGGGCCATTGCGTCTTGCGGGCTCTCCTTGATGGCCTGCTCGTAAGCATCCCGGGCTTCCTTTTTCCGGCCGGCGGCCCCCAGCACCAGCGCCAGCTCGTCGAGCACCATCGAATTGCCGGGCAGCGTCTCTCTGGCTTTGTAGAGAGCCTGTATCCCTCCGTTCAGGTCTCCCTTCTTGCGCAACGTCACGCCCAGACGGAAGTAAATATCGCCGCGCGCTTTGGAATTCTTGTCCAGCGCGTTGAGCGCGGCTTGAAACTGGCCGATCGCCAGATCGAAATTCCCCGCGCGCACCGCCAGGTTGCCCAGCGCGACTCGCAGATCGTTGCGGGTGGGGTTCTTCGCCAACTCCGACTGCAGAACCTGAATCGCTTGATCGTAATGGCCTTGCGCGGCCAGCACTTCCACCATCCCGACCAGGGCACGGGCATCGTTCGGATTGGCCGCATAGGCTTTGCGGAAAATGCCCTCCGCCTCTTTCAGGTTGCCTTCTTTCATGGCCATCATGCCCAGCGAGAAATCGATCTCCGGGGCGTTGGGATTGGCTTGCCGGACGGCTTCCAGCAACTGCCGCGCCTCGGCATATTTTCTTTCGCCCATCAAGGCCGCTGCTTCAATCATGCGCGCCGGAGCGTTGTGCTTGTCGATCTGCAGAATCGCGGCGACGGATTTGAGAGCCGGTTCGAACTCCGTCCGCATCACCTGGAGTTGCGCCAGCGCCAGACGCGCCGACAGGTAGTCGGGCCTCTCGCGGATCGCCTCGGTGAACTGCTGGCGGGCCTGCTCCCATTCACCGCGCGCGATGTGCGCCCGCCCCAGGTTGTAGCGCGCCACGAAATTGTCCGGCGCCGCGTTCACCACCGCCTGCAATTCGGAGATGGCCTTCTGCACTTCGCCGCGGTCGAGCAGCAAGGATGCCTGCAATCCCCGCGCATCGGAATCCTTGGGATTGTCCTTCAGAATGGCGGCATTGATGTCGGCTGCCTCGGAGCGCCTGTGCTGGCGCATCAACACTTCGATCATGCGCTTCTGATAGCTGGTCTTCTGCTTGGGGTCCGCGGCCATGCCCTCTTTGTACTGATTGAGCGCCTCCGCAAAGTCCCCGTTGCGAACATAGAAATCGCCCACCACCAGGTACGCGCGGTCGAAATCCTTGGCGTGGCCCTTGATTCGATTGAGCGTCGCCACCATCTCGTCGTGACGTTGCAAGTTGGAATAATGGCTGGCCAGCAACAACAAAAAGCCGATTTGCTTGGGATTGTTGGCGGCGCCCGTCTTTAGGGTCTGCTCCGCCTCGGCCGTTTTGTTCTGCAGCAGATAAACGCGGTACAACTCGTTATAAACCTGGACCAAGGTCTTATCCCCATCGATGAGCTGCCGATAGATCTGCTCGGCCTCCGGAAACTGCCGGTCGCTGGCCAGCGCCCGCGCCAATTGCATCTTGAGGGCCGGCCCCGGCGTCTTGATGGAGATAGCTTTGCGGTACTCCGCGATGGCGCCAGCCAGCAGCTTTACCGTCTGCTCCGGGTGGCCGGCCTGCAAACTGCTCTGCGCCCGCACGAAATCCAGGTCCGCGGTCAGCCGGTGGCCGTCGAATGAATTGGGGTCGCGCTGCAAAAGGTCCTTGGTGATGCCTTCCACTTCCATCAGGAACTGGTTGTCGCGGGTGAACTTGATGTAGATCTCGGCCAAGCTAACTTCCGAGTCCAGGTGTTCCGGCTGGTCTTTGGGGATCAGCTCGATGGCACGCCGCAATTCGCCCAGGGCGTTCGGAATACGGCTGAGCTTCAGATCGGTCAGCGCCAGATGGTAATAGGCGGAGCCATATCGCTGGTCCTTCTGCAGGGCGTTGCGATACATGATGGAAGCTTCTTTGAACTTACCTCTTGCGAAGTATCTATTCCCGTTTTCCAGATAACGCTTCTTGGCGACATTGGGGTCCCGGCTACAGGAAACCAAGGTCAATGCAGCCAGGATGACTACCAGGGATTTCATGCAAGTCCTCACGCTGATTCTAATATACATCGCACTCGGTGGGGGCCGGTTTTTTGGGTAGTGGATCAGGCGATCCCCGCTGGGAGGGCCTGCGGGCCCGGCGGGCCAAGGACGCGCGCCAGAAATCCCGAGATTTTCCCGCACCCCGGCCACTACCAATCCTGAAAAACCCAACAAAAACGTCCGCACCCACCCTATCGGAAGAAACGACGATGGACTTGCACGCCCAAGCGACGATGGCTTCGGAAGGCGCCATCGCCATCCTGCTGATCGGCCCCGTCGATTCTCGCCGTGGCGCGCTGCGCAACATCCTGACACCCCCGCAATGGGAAATCCGCGAAGCGGCCACCAACGGGGAGGCTATGGGAATTCTCAACAATGGTCGCATCGGGGTCACCATCTGCGACACCGAAATCGAGGACGGTGGCTGGCAGGCGCTGCTCGCCGATCTCCAAAGGCGGGCCCATCCGCCGAACCTTATCGTGTCCTCCCGGCTGGCCGACGAGCGGCTCTGGGCCGAGGTCCTGAACTTGGGCGGCTACGACGTTCTGGTGCAGCCCTTTGACCGCGGCGAGGTCCTGCGCGTGGCCCACATGGCCTGGATGGACTGGCGCCAAAAATGCCAAAGCACTGCGGAGACGCATGGCCACCTTCGCGTGCGGGCGGCGGCGTCCTAGCTGCATGGCCGCGCATTCCATAGACACTTTCGGCGGCGCAAGACAAAACGGCCCCGGCGGGCTGCCGGAGGACGATCAGGCCTCCGCCATCTTCACGGTCGACACACGCATTCCGCCCAGTTGCCGCCACTGCGGCATTTCCGTCCGCCTCCCCGCACACGCCGCGTCCACCTGTGCCGGGCCCTCGCCGTGCCGGATCGCCCGCGGACTGTAGAACGATCGCCATCCATCCGCTCGCTCCGGCAATGGCGGAGAAATCGTGGTGCTGGTTCCAGCAAATCCACCGCAACTGTTGAAAAACAAGTAATCGCAAAAAACAAAAACACACTTACTCGGGTAAATTCCCCCCTTCACGGCCTCAAATTTTCGAATTCTTACCAATTACGAATCGCCACGCGCCACACTCGGATGTTATACTATATTGGCGCCCGATGGGCCAGTTGCAAGAATTGTCCACGTCCGGGTTGAACGCATAGCCGAAGATCTAACGAATTTTTCTCTAACTACCATCCGGACGACGTGATACCGTTTTCGGATTCGGTCATGATCGGTTGTTAGGAACTGCTGCTCAGCGGTGCTATCCGCCGTCCTCGCAATCTTAAGCCTTGTATGCCGCGCTCGACGCTCGGTGGACGCAAACCGCCGCCCGCGGGCGGCCCGGCCTCTCCTGGCTGATCGGCAGCGCCGCATCCCTGGCAATCGGCATCTGGTCCTCGTACTACTATGTCTCCTGGACAGCATTTTCTCATCCGCCGTCGCACTGTTTGTCGTAAGCCGCCGGGAAATGGGACCCATTAGCTTACTGGCCGGTAGCATTTTTGTGGGCGCGGGCTTCGCGATCCTGCACTACACTGGTATGGCGGCCATGTGGATGCCGGCTATTTTTCGCTATTCTCCCTCTCTGGCGACGCCGCCGGCCGCACTCGGAATTGCCGGTTCTTTTATGTCTTTGTGGCTGATACTCCTCTTTCGCGGCGAAACGGCGGACAGAAAGGCAGGCGAAAGCGCCTGCCCCACCATGCGGAAAGCCGCTGCCTTCCCGATTGGCGCCGCGATGTTTGGCGCGCATAACGCGGCCACGGCCGCCGTCCGTTTTACGCCCGCCGTCATGGTTCGGGACTTATCCCACGCCGTAAGCGTTTCACTTCCCTTTGCTCTGGGGATCGGCGCCGCAAGCGGCCTGGTGGTCGCCGTCACGCTGCTGGTCCGTTTCCTGAACCGGCTTCGGGAGCAGAAGACGATTCTCAATGAATTGTTCGAACAGGCGCCGCAAGCCGTGGCCCTAACTACCATGGACGGCCAGGTAATCCGCGTCAATAAGGGCTTCACCCAGGTTTTCGGCTATACTCCGGCCGCCGCCATCGGCCGCCGCATCGGCGAGTTGATCGTCCCCGCCGAGTCGCAAGACGAGTATCGAAGACACATGGAACTGGTGGCGCGAGGCGAGCGCGTGGAAACCGAAGGCGTTCGCTGCCGCCAGGATGGCAGGCATTTCCCCGCCGCCATGGCCCTGGTGCCATTCTCCTTGCCCGGCCAGGAAGCCGCCGTTTACGCCATCTACCGCGACATCACGAAACACCGGCGCGAGGAGGAAGCCCGGGCGGCCAGTGAAGGACGCTGGCGCGCCCTCTTCGACAACTCGGCCGTGGGCATCTCGGTAACGGATATGGATGGCAGGTTTATATCTGCGAATCGCGCTTATCGGGATATGGTGGGGTACTCGGAGGAAGAGCTTCGGGCCACATCTTACATCGACCTTACCTGCGAAGAAGACCGTCCGGCCTGCGCGGCCCTTGTCGCGGACCTCTGGGCCGGCAAGCTGCCGCAGTTCCAACTGGAGATGCGCTATCGGCGTAAAGACGGCCAGTTGATTTGGGTAAGGGTCACGGTTTCGAGAAGCCCTGGCGACGGAAACGCGCCCCCAATGGGCATAGGCATCGTCGAAGACATCACCGGCCGCAAGCTGGCTGAAGCCGGGTTGCAGAGATATCGCCATGCCGTCGAGACTTTTCATGAAATGATCGTGGTGGTCGACCGCGAGTACCGCTACGTGATGGCGAATCAGGCGTTCCTCAACTATCACGGCCTGAAGCGTGAACAGGTCGTCGGCCATTTCGTCTCCGAATTAGTGGGGCAAGAGAGGTTCGAGAAGGTTACGAAAAGCAACGTGGATGAGTGTTTCCAGGGAAGAGTCGTCAAATGCGAGATGGGACTTGACTTCCCCCAGTTGGGCCGGCGGGATCTATTCGGATCGTACTTTCCGGTCGATGGCCCCGGCGGCGTCGATCGCGTAGCCGTCGTCCTGGTGGACATCACCGAGCAGAATCGCGCCAAACGGGAGCTGCAGCGTTCGTTCCAGGAGTTGCACGCTCTCAACGCCCGGCTACAGAACGTGCGGGAAGAGGAGAGAACCAGGCTGGCGCGGGAATTGCACGATCAACTGGGACAGGACCTGACCGCCATCCGGATCGACTTGGCCGCGTTGAAGACCGCGCCGGGCCGGGACCAACAGTTGCAGAGAATCAACGCCATCCTGGGCTTGGTCGATGAAACGATTCATACGGTGCGCAGAATCTCGACTGAACTCAGGCCGGGAATCCTGGATCACGTTGGCTTGGTGGCTGCCGTGGAGTGGGCCGCGGAAGAGTTTCAGGCGCGCACGGGAATCCAGTGCCAGGTCAGCTTGCCCGAGATGAATCTGGCCATCGATCCCGAGCGTGCCACCGCGATCTTTCGCATCTTCCAGGAGAGCTTGACCAATATCGCGCGGCACGCTGGCGCGACTCACGTGAGAATCGGTTTGTTTCACGAGAGCGGCCATGTTTCACTGGAGGTTCGCGATAACGGCCGCGGCATCGGCGAAGGCCAACTCTCCGGCTCCGGCTCGCTCGGGATCCTGGGAATGCGCGAGCGCGCTGTGCTGCTGAGAGGCGAGTTCACGATCGCCGGCGAGCCCGGGAGCGGCACCACCGTGCGCGTCCGCATTCCCCGCGCCGATCACCGGCAGGCGGCGGCCCACCAGTGATCCGGATCCTCATCGCCGACGATCACGCCGTCGTGCGCCGCGGATTGAAAGATATCCTGGAACACGAGTTGGAGGGCGCCGTGTGCGGCGAAGCCAAGGATGCCACCGAGGTCCTTGCCCGGATTCAAGACGGCGAATGGGATTTGGCAATCCTCGATATCGGCATGCCCGGCCGCAGCGGCTTGGACGTGCTCCGGGATCTCAAGATCGCCCGGTCCAAGCTTCCCGTATTGGTCTTAAGCATGTACCCGGAAGACCAGTACGCCAAACGTATCCTCCAAGCCGGGGCCTTCGGCTACATGAATAAGGAAAGCGCCCCCGAGGAGCTGATCAAGGCTGTACGAAGGGTGCTGGCCGGCGGGCGGTATGTGAGCGCCGCGCTGGCCGAGAAGCTCGCTTCCGACTTGAGCGACGATGCCGGGCGGCCCATCCACGAACTATTGTCCGACCGGGAGTTTGAAGTCCTGCGCATGATCGGCGCCGGCAAAACCGTGACCCAGATCGCCGAGGAACTGCACTTAGGAGTCACCACCGTCAGCACCTATCGCGCCCGCATTCTGGAAAAGATGCGCATGACCACTACCGCTGAGTTGATGCATTACGCGCTGCATGATCACCTAATCGACTGAAATTACGTTGTATTACGTTGTGTAGGACAAACAACGACACTGCCCCGGCGTTTCTTCGACAGGGAAATCCGACTTCAATCTCTTGCGCTTGTTCTCCCGCGAAGTCACAGAATGGTGACAGCGACACCGTACATCGGTGGAAAGGGCGTCAATGGTACATAACGTAAACCGTGGAGGGGTGCGCCGGGCAATCGTGACGCCTGCCGATCTTGAGGAAGAGCGTCATCGCTTGCGCGAGTCGAAGATGCTCCTGTTACTAATGGCTGAAAAAGCAGGGCTGGCCGTCCCCCGAGCCTGTTGTCCGCACCAGGGCAAGATCGCCTGTTTATCCTGCTCTTCGGACTGGCTGGTCGTCCAGGTTCGCCTCGCGAGCGGATCCGCCCATTGATCCCGGTTTGTCCCCGTGTCCGCCTTATAACCAGACTTCGAGCCACACCGCCCGCGAAAACGGCGCCAATAGAAACGCTCGATCTGGCTGTCGATTTCCACAGCGTTGCAACGTACTATCACTTGAGCTAAGCTGCGAAAAAGAGGCAGCCATTTTTGTTCTGTTTGGAGATGACGGTGACCTTGACTTTGCCTTTCTGGATGGAACACGGCATCCGCTGGATGGCCTTGCGAGAAGACGATTGCGACTTTGACTCCCGGCGCCCTGGTAGGCGAGGCTTGCTTGGTGGGCCAGCAGCCGGTACGCCTGGCGACCGCATCCGCCATGACTGAGTGTTCGATCATGCGGCTGGCGAGGCCGGCCATGGTGCACCTGCTTCGCGACGATAGCGCATTTGCCAGGTTGGTTCTGTCCTATGTGCTCGCCCGTAACACTCGGATTGAGGAGGATCTGGTAGATCGGCGAAGGCAAACCGGAGGCGGTGATTCCCGATTTCAGCCAAGAAACGCTGGCGGGTCTCGTTGGTGCCACACCCTCGAGGGTGACCTTGTTCATGAAATCTTTGACCATGACGAGGGGAACGCCGGACTGGAGAAGGTGCATTGCCTTTGTATGTCTCATGGTATGGGGACTGATTCCTACGCGTGCCAGTGTGGGCATGGTGGGTGTGGCCCGGCGCAAGTACTTCAGCAGAATGTATCGTGCGCCG
>PKYZ01000008.1:1959-5344 GCA_003132865.1 Bryobacterales bacterium | reverse complement strand
TCAGATTCTCGCTCAGAGCCGAAATCAGCAACTTCCCGTATTCCGCATTCAAATCGCCTCTTAAGTGAGTGAAAGTGGAGTGAAGAACTTCGTCATTGGGGGAGTCTGCGTAAATTCCAGCGCCTTGCTTTTCGGAAAGATCGCCGACCAAAATTCTGCGGGGGACGGCTGCTGTGCCACCCCCGCCCACCTAGGATTTGCCGAGTGCCGACGCGATTCCGTTTCGGGAAGCAGGCACGGTCCCTGACGCCGGAAGACCGGCTACGATTGCGCCAACTCCAATCGCAGCCCATTCTGGATAAGTTGCGTAACTACTTAGTGGAAATCCAGGCGGAAATCTTGCCGAAGAGTCCCGAGGGGCGGGCCGTGCGCTACACGCTGAAGAACTGGCCGGCGCTAACACGCTACTGTGAGGACGGAGACTTACAGATCGACAACAACGCCACGGAGCGCCATCCGCAGTGAGGCGGTAGGCCGCAACAACTGGATCTTCTTTGGCAGTGACCAAGGCGGTAAGACGGCAGCCATACTGCGGAGTTTCGTAGCGACCTGTCAGCGGGCCGGAATCGATCCATTCACCTGGCTCAAGGATGTTCTCTCCCGCATCGCCGCTCATCCCATTACCCGGCTTACTGAGTTGCTGCCCCACAACTGGACGCCCGTTCGGGCCTGATCCCAAAAACCCGCTATCGCCCGGTATGGCTTAAACGGCTCACCCGTCCTGGTGATTTTCAGCCGCTTACGATGTTGCGGCTTTGGTTCATTTTGAGGTATTCGCTGCCGTTTAGACTCAAAACGCTATGCACCAGCCGGCCAAATTCCTTCTGGCTCTTTCTTGGTGTTTGGCCCGGTAATTTTGCTCGGCCAATAGGAGTTCCTCGAGCCTGCGGATCTGCAGGAGTTTCCCCTGTTAGAGCAAAGGCTGCCAAACATGAGGTAGGCGGAAGGAGAGGTGTCGATGCAACCTGAAGAAAACATGGGACTGGCTGATTTTCAGTGACGTATGGAAGGTGCTACCGACAGAGCTGAGGGCGGCTCCCCCAAAAAAATGCAACTTTGCCGGATCAAAAAGGGGTGGCTGGGTGTATACTGGACTGCGTCGGGATGCAAAGGGATGCAAATGGAAATTCCCGATACAGTGTTCTGGGAGGTTCAACGGATGTACAGCCTTCCCTTGCTTTAACGCCTGGAAGAACAAGCCGCGTGTCACACATTCGCTTAGGAGGATAACGATGAACAAACCCCTGTCTCCTGCCCACGGGCTGCCCTTTCTGCTGATCTTGGCTTGCACCCTAGCGATGTCCATAACAGCCGCCGCGTCTCCAACAGGGCGCACAGCTACAACGAACCGGGGAGTCGGGCGGATTACAGTCACGTTCCAGCAGGCCAATCCGCAGACTGCCCTCAGCTTCACGGTGCTCCCGCAAACGCAGATCTTCGTGGATGCCTGGGTCGAGTACAACACGAGCACCTGCACCTTGATTTCCAGCGGAAGTTGGACCGTTAACACACCGCCGACCAACGGCACTACGGCAACTGGAATAGTCAACGGCACCCTTGGCAACGGGGATTGTCCTGGTGTCGTATTTCCATTCGGAGCGATTTACTACACGTGGACAAGCACCGCTTCTAACGCGACGACTGACTCCTTCGCGGCGACTTGGACGAGTCCAGACTACAGTGAGCTAGATACGGTCAGTATAACCTTGGCCACTGTCACGGTCCAGAGCGCGGATCTTGTCAACAACAGTATCCCAGTAGTGATTACGGGACCAACCGGAGCAACTGGTTCCTTGAGTCTAGCAATCCAAGGAGCCGACAACACGTTTACGCAAAGCTACGACAAAGGGACTGCGGTGGGTCCGGCTTCGTACACCGTAACTCTCGTCCGGCCCAAGATAGCTCAGGATATGTATTCGACCATCGTGGCGACCTGGAATGCGAGCACGCCGCCGGTGACAAGCACGTTCACCATCAGCCCGGTCTGGAATGTACGCGGGATCGTGCAGAATACGGTTTACATCAAGGTCTACGAGACGGCCTGCAGTGGCACAGCCACGTCCGGGTACTGGCTGTTTAATGCCGCGAAATGCGCTTTTAAGGCTGTCAATTTAAAGCCCACGTTTGCCTCACAAACAGATCTCAACGGGACCGGCCTTACGGCTGAGGGCCAACTGGTTCATACAAACACTGGCAACAGATGCAGCGCCAATTATCCAGTGGGCGCCGACTCGAGCAATACCTTCTACTTGATTTCGAGTGTCACTGGCGCCTGCCGAAACGTGATGGCGGATACGAACGTTGCCGTGTATCCCAATCCGTACAACGGCGGCACGTATTCCTGCGACGACCAGTTGCTCTACGTTGCACCGAAAACTAACGCAAATTTCGGTTCGCTTGTGGAGGTTGAGGATTATTGTCCGGCTTGCAGAAGGCATGCGGCGGGCACGAGCGACCACGTAGATAATTACTATGACAACAACAGTTGTACCGCTAGCAGCCTGCCAAATTACTGGGAAGCAGATCTTGGACCGGGAGGCCAGCAAATCGAAATCCCGGTCGTCGCGGGCAATAAGACGGAATCTGCCGGCCAGCAGCCTCTGTATCGCGATAGCGAGATCACAGTTCAGTCTAAGAAACTTAACGACGGTCTGGTGCTCTCGATCAAGAGCAAAGACCGGCAGAGTGATGTAAAGCTTCCTCCGGAGGTCTCTGACGTCCAGGAGATCGGAAGATACCAGGATCGGATTATCGTCGTGGGTGACATCGGAGCTTCGGTATCGCGGGTGGTGATCGTTAGCGTGGATACTGGTGCGGCCACCGACAGCTTTGACGCATTTAACCCTGCTGTCTCCCCCGACCGCCGATTCATTGCCTTTGTCAAGTTCTACCCGCCTCATGGTGCGACCGGGACTGAGGATCACCACATGTTATATGACATGACCAAGAGCGCCTTGGCCAATCGTCCGGCCGGAGTAAGACTGGAGAATCGATTCGATGTGGGTCTGAATGTTTATCCGGGCAATGGTAACAAGAAAGACGATAACATTGGGGTACCAGATTGGCTCTCACACCAATCGCCGAGTCTGATCTTCTGGAGCCCGGATTCCACGAAGCTGGCTTTTGCCGATGAGGCTAAAGTGCTCAGTCTCGTTCTCGTGAAAGTTGCCGGCGCAGATGCCGGGGCGGCTCCGAGCGCGTTAACCATGACAATGGATGCGAGGAGCGTGTGTGCGGCGCCGCTGGCGGGAAATCCCTGCCAAGCTTACTTGGATCAGGTGAAGTTCGGTGACAACGGGCTGCGTGCGTTCTTCAGCGGAGTTGGCACTCGGGGATCCATCCATCGGGAGCTCGAGGTGTCGTACGCGGATCTCGTGCCTTCAAA
>PKYZ01000008.1:0-1950 GCA_003132865.1 Bryobacterales bacterium | reverse complement strand
GTAAGCGTCCGATGAACCCCTCTTGCCAACGAATTGTCGCCGGACCTTCGTCTTCGCTGCATTTCGACGGCTCCATCCCGAACCGCTGCGAGAGTTCTTTGATCACGTTCCGCCAGGAGCATTGCCGGAGGCGCTACCACAATCACTAGCCATCGACAATGGCGCTCTTGCTGACATCGACTCGTTCTCCGGCTGCGTCCAAGATTCACTTGAGCACCTGACCGCGCGCTCAAGTCCGGACAGAAGACTGTCGGCGGAGGACGTATTCGTTGATATCGCGAAGCATGGCACTGGCGATTCGGTTCACCGACTGCGCACTCATGGCGTGGACATCAGTAGGGTCAATGAGATCGTTCGCCAGTTGGGGTGGAGAATCATGGAGCGCAGGAACGGATAACAACTGGTTTCAGCGCACGATCCGCTGCGCGGCGCGCTGCTGAACTGGCGCGTTAGGCCAAGAAGCGGCTGAAAGTACTGGGTTTGTGCCGGATCACGTGGCTCGGAAACAATCCACTTGGACGTAAAACGCGCGATCGTTTGATGCGGGACGCGCCGTCCGGGCGAATCGTCGCTAGCCTTCATCGGAAACGCCTCGGCGCACAGGACCCGGAGCGAAGAGGTGAGCGTGGAGCCGAGGCGTTTTCGATAAGGAGACTAGAAGGAAGCCGCTGGCGTTTGCGGCGGACGCTGGCTATGGGGATTGGATGGCGCTTGGTACCCGTGTACCTGCATGGGCGTCGCGAATACAATAAAGCCAGCAGGCGGAACCAGGTCGCAGCCCTGCGAGATATCGCGGTGCGCGTCTCCACAATACACCTGGGGAACCCGCGGGCGGGAATTGGACACACGAGCTCACTGACGTGCGTCGCGCACGGCAGTGGATCACAGATAGCCGCAACAAAGATGTTGAGGCGACGATTCGGCAGCATGATGGACCACGGCCTTACAACTAAGCTCAACTGAACGCCCGCAGGTTCACTTCATTATGCTCCATCGATGTGCCGCGGTGTTTCCGGGAATCATGGGACGGAATCCTATACCAGGCTGCCGCTGCACAATAACCCGGCGGAGCTGGACGCGCGGACACGAGTCAGGAAAAGAGCGGTGAGGTACGGTCCGCGCTCGCAGGCCGGTGCGCGCACCTGGGACGCGATGGAAACGCTGCTGAGCACAGCCCGGAAACTGGGAGTGAACTTCTTTCAATACATCCGCGACCGGGTCAGCGGAGCGATGCAGATGCCCTCACTGGCGGAACTGATCAAACAACGAGCCGAAACGATGAATCTCGGTTCTTCGTGGAAACCTACCTGACCGTCCCCCCCGGTTTATTGAGAAGATACGAAAGATTGGTCACCCGGATGCTGTACTGGCTTTTCAGTTGGATGGCTCGTTGAATGCCGGCGATGACCGCGCTGTCGATGCCGGATCCGCTACCGTCGAGCACCCTCAGGTTGAGGAGAATAACGTTAGGCGCAACATCGCGGACCAGACGGATGGAAGAACTGTCGCCGTGCACCGATGAGTCCGGCGGAATGAGTGCCGCGCCCATACTGATCGGTGGCGACGGCGTCAATCGAAATGAGGCTGCACTGGTAGGTCATCCGCGAATTCCCGTTGCTGTCGTGGAAGTCCTCTCGCTCGTTGATTTGGATTAGGGTGTCTGAGACGGCCACACCGGTGCCGGTGCCGGCATCCGGTGAGCCGTCCGTCATGACAGAGCAGATCAGTTGTCGCCGTTGATCGCGATGGTGGCGGCATCCGATGCGACGGTGCCGGCGCCCCAGATAGCCTGGGTTCCCCACACCACGCTATATCCTGCCGTGGCGCTCGTGCCCCAGACGGCTTGCGTGCCCCACACCACGCTTGTCCCCCAGACCACGCTGGTGCCCCAAACTACGCTGGTGCCCCAAACTACGCTGGTGCCCCAAACCACGCTGGTCCCCCACACCA
>PKYZ01000885.1 GCA_003132865.1 Bryobacterales bacterium | reverse complement strand
GCATTGTCGCCCGCGCTTTGGGCCGACCGGGTGGCGGCTTCCAGGGCCGTCACTTTAGCCTGAAGGTCGGGAGTGTTTTGCGCCCATGCCACAACGGGCAGGACTGTCAACAGGGACAGGTATTTCACCGAGGGTAATCTCCAAAAGCGGAAGGTGTCGACTCACACAACTCTACTTTACATTGTGCACCGCGGTTCGGAGCGTCCCAAGCGGAACATTTCTATGGGNNGGGTCCTCCAGGACCCGCCCTTTGCCCAAAGGGATCAGCCATATCCGCGCACGGACGGTCCGACATGGACGTCGGCCGCAGGACTGGAGTCCTGCCCCACGATTAATGCCCGGTTACGGAAAAAATAGGCGCGGACTTCAGGGGAAGGCGCGCCCATATTGTTTGGGGATGGCGGCGGGTGCGCCCAGCGCCTTCGCGGCGTGCAGCGGCCAGTATGGGTCGCGCAGAAACTCGCGCGCCAGCAGCACGATGTCCGCCTGCCCGGCGCGAACGATTGCGTCGGCCTGATGCGGCTCGGTGATCATCCCCACCGCTCCCGTGAGGATGCCGGACTCGCGCCGGATGCGGTCGGCGAAGGGCGTCTGGTAGGCCGGCCCGATTTGGATCTTGGCATGCGGCACGACTCCGCCGGACGAGCAATCGATCAAGTCGACGCCGAGCGGCCGAAGGCGCCGCGCCAACTCCACGGAATCTTCGATCTGCCAGCCGCCCTCCACCCAATCGATAGCCGAGATGCGCATGAAGAGGGGCAGGGAATCCGGCCACGCGGTGCGGACCGCAGTGGCCACTTCCAGGGCGAACCGTATGCGGCCGTCGAATGCGCCGCCATACTCGCCGGTGCGGTGGTTCGATAGCGGCGAGAGAAACTCGTCGATCAGGTAGCCGTGCGCGGCGTGGATCTCGACCACCTGGAATCCGGCGGCGAGGGCCCGCCGCGCGGCCGCCGCGAATGCCTCGACGATCGCGGCGATTTCGGACTTGGTCAGCTCCGCCGGCGCCGGCTCTCCCGGCCGGAAGGGGATGGGACTGGGCGCGACGGTCTGCCAGCCGCCCTCGGATTCCGGAACCACAGCGCCGCCTTCCCACGGGACGCGCGTGCTGGCTTTGCGGCCGGCGTGCGCTAGCTGGATGCCCGGCACGGCGCCTTGGTCCCGAATGAATCGCGTGATGCGCGCCAGCATTTCGATGTGCGCGTCCCGGTAGATCCCGAGATCGGCGGGCGAGATGCGCCCGCGCGGCTCGACGGCCGCGGCTTCCGTGATCACCAGACCCGCGCCGCCTACCGCGCGGCTGCCAAGATGCACCAGGTGCCAATCATTGGCGAAGCCATCCTCGCTCGAATACTCGCACATGGGCGATACTGCGATGCGGTTGCGGAAAGTCACGCCGCGGATGGTCAAGGGAGAGAAGAGATCGGGCATATCTTACATGATAGTGTGCCCTTTGATGGAACTGTCAGGTTGGTAGGCGAAAGCGCCCAATGTCACTTAGTTTGCCCATGACCGAACACCTGCATTAGTAGCGGGCTACCGTTATCCTTACCGCGACCGGCAGAAAATGTAACTATGTTAACTATCAACCAGATACAGGCCATGCAACTCGCCCGCTGTCGCGCGGCAACTCCCCTTCTGTCTTCGGACTTCCGACTCCTCAAAACCGACTGGTTACACCCGCCCCCGCCCACTAACTACGAAGATTTTCGTTGACAGTACGAATGCCTTCGTAGTATTCTGGTTCCCAGATGCCCCGAACCAACCTTCCCCGCCCCACCGACGCCGAACTCGAAATCCTCCGCGTCCTGTGGGACCTGGGTCCCAGCACCGTTCGCGACGTCCACACCACCCTCGAGCGGCGGCGCGAAATCGGCTACACCACGGTCTTGAAACTCATGCAGATTATGGCCGGCAAAGGCCTCGTCGAACGGGACGAAACCGCCCGCGCCCACGTCTACAAAGCAAGGGTGGCGCAGGAGCAAACCCAGCGGCAATTGGTGGGTCATCTTCTGGACCGCGCCTTCGGCGGCTCGGCTGCCAAGCTCATGATGCAAGCGCTGTCCGGCCGCAAGGCCTCCACCGAAGAGATCGCCCAAATGCGTCAAATGCTCGCAGACTTTGAAAAGAGAAAGGAGCCGCGGCCGTGACACACATCCAAAGCCTCTTGGCGCAACCGGCCTGCCGGGCCCTCGGATGGGCCTTGCTGCACTTCCTCTGGCAGGGAACGCTGGCGGCCCTTGCCCTGGCCGCCTGCAACTTCGCCCTCCGCGACTCGCCGGCCCGCGTCCGCTATGCCGTGAGTTGCCTGTTTCTGATGGTGCTCCTCGCGCTGCCCGTGCTCACCTTTACCGCCTCCCTGGTCCAAGCGCCCGCACTCCCGCCAACCCCGGCCGGTTTACCGCTTCGGATAGCAGCCGCCACGCCCATCGCCACCGCAGCCCCCGCGCCCGTCATCGCGCGCCCCAGTCTCCAGGACTCCCTCACGCCCTTGCTCCCTTGGATCGTGGCCCTCTGGATCACCGGCGTCGTACTGCTATCCATGCGCTGGATCGGCGCCTGGACATATCTGCATCGCCTCCGCCGCGCCGCCTCCCTCCCTGTCCCGCCGGACTGGGAGCGCGCCCTGCGAGACCTGATGCGCCGCGCTGCCGTATCCGTCCCGGTGCGCCTTTCGATCCAGCGCCTGACACAGGTTCCCTGCGTGATCGGATGGCTGCGCCCCGTAATTCTCATGCCCGCCGCGTCCCTCACCGGCCTGGACTGGCGCGCTTTGGAAGCCTTGCTGGCGCACGAGCTCGCACACATCCGCCGCCACGATTACCTGGTTAATCTCGTGCAGACCACCGTGGACACGCTGCTCTTCTATCATCCCGCGGTCTGGTGGGTATCCCGGCAGATCCGCATCGAACGCGAAAACTGCTGCGACGATTTCGCCGCGCAGCTCTTTGGCGACCGCGTTACCTACGCGCGCGCCCTGGTCGATCTCGAACAGATCCGCGCGGCTGAACCGGCATTCGCCATGTCCGCCCGGGGCGGCTCGTTGATCCACCGCATCCAGCGCTTGCTATGCGCCAGCGTACCCGAACGGCGCGGCCCCGCCTGGCCCCCCGCGCTGGCGGGCGTGGCAGTCGCTGCGTTCCTGGCCGTCGCCCTGCACCCACCGGTGCATGCCGAGCGCCCGGCCCTTCCGGCCCCCGCGGCCCAACCGGAGCAAGCTCACGACTTCCTCACCGGAATCGTAGCCGCGGGGTTCCGCAATCTTACCGTCGATGAGCTGATCGATCTCAAAATCCATGGCGTCACTCCTGAGTTTGCTATAGCTGTAAAGCAAGCGGGTTACACCAATGTTACGGCGCGCGAGTTAGTCGACATGGCCATTCACGGCGTCGATCTAGACTTCATGCGCGCCATGAAGAAGAACGGTCTCAACAACCTGTCGGTCGCCGACCTGGTCAGCCTGGGTATCCACGGCGTGGACGCCGCATTCATCCTCCATCTAAGCGAAAGCGGCATTAAGAATCTGTCAGTCGAGCAATTAGTTCGTCTGAAGCGATCTGGCTTCTAGACTTGTGGGGCAGACCTCCAGGTCTGCGCGGGTCCTCCAGGACCCGCTCTTTAACAAAAACAAGGAGTCTCCTCATGAACGCCAAACACATCTGGCTGCTGGCCCTCGCAATCGCCCCGCTCTACTTCCTGATGGGCCAGTCGAACCCGGCAAGCCCCATCGCCGGACAATGGACCCTGGAGCTAATCCCCCAAGGAGTGCAATTCTCCATCCACCGGACCTGGGGATTACATAACAATTACAGCTCCTCCTCCAGCTACGATTCCGACGATTTCCGCGGCCTGACCCGCGCCCGAGTCGAAGCCGGCGGCCCGGCTAAATTCGAAATGCTGCGCGACGCCGGCACCCTGGCCTGCGAAGGTAGCTTTCGTAATGGCGGCGGTGGCGGCACATTCGTCTTCTCGCCCAACCCGGACTATGTCTCGGCCCTCCACTCCCTGGGCTACAACAACCTCGACGCGGAGCGGCTCTTCGAACTGGCCGTCCACAACATAACCCGCGCCTACATCCGGGAACTCGACGATCTCGGCTACCACCACCTCCCGCTCGATCGACTGGTCCAACTCCGCATCCACGGCGTCGGCGCGGCCTACATCCGCGAGCTCCGTGACCTGGGCTACACCCTCCAGCCGGACGAACTGGTCCAGTTGCGGATTCATGGCGTGACCACCGAATTCGCGGCCATCCTGAAGAAGTTCGGTTATGGCACGGTGCCCGCCGATCAGTTAGTCCAGTTACAAATCCACGGAGTCACTTCCGAGTACCTGAAGGGATTCCACGATCTGGGTTACGCCCGTATCCCTGTGGACGATCTGGTGCAACTTCGCATCCATGGAGTCACAACCGAATTCGTGAATCAGCTGCGCGGCATGGGTTACGGCCGCGCCGGTGTCAACGACCTGGTGCAGTTACAAATCCACGGAGTAAGTGCCGGCTTCGTCAAGGATCTGCAGTCGCTTGGATATAAGAACGTGCCGCTCGAAGATCTTGTCCAAATGCGCATCCACGGCATAACCGCTGCGATGATTCAGAAGCTCGAAGCCGCCGGTTACAAGAACCTCTCCACCGACCAACTAGTCCAGCTAAAGATCCACGGCGTCGTGGAATAGGTCACTCTCTATCCCGCCGCGACAACACCACTACCGCCCCAATCGCCAACGCTGACAGCCCCACCGCCGCTGCAATCTTCGGCAGCGGATCGGGCACCGGCGGCGGCACGAACGTGACCCCGGTCTCGTCCGTGCGCGCCGGCTCGCTGGCATAGCGGCCGCGCCGCGGCCTCGGGAAATCCCGCGCCAGATCCGCCAGCCCCACCGTCACCGCGCGGCCGCTCATCGGCTCGCCGTGACCCGCGCCAATCACCGTGGGCCGCAAGTCGGCCAGCAGTTCGACCGAGCGCTGCGCCTGGTCCCAATCGTATGTGAACGGCGCCGGCGGACGCGAGATGCGCGGCTCCTGCGCCACGATTCCCATCGCCGAATCCAGATCCATCGTGATGCATGCATCGCCCGCCAGCAGCACGGACTCGTCCCGCTGGAAGAATGCGACATGTCCCGGCGCATGTCCGGGCGTGAAGTGCCAACGCCAACCCACCAGCCCCGGTGCCTCGCCGCCTTCCGGGAGGTCGCGCAGACGCTCCCCCAGGTCCACCGTCGAACTCGGAAAGAACCGGCTGAGAAACGAAAACGCGCCGCCTGCCATGGGATCCTTCGGCGGATAAGCCGACTTGCCGCTGAGGAACGGCCGCTCCAGCCTATGCGCGTAGATCGGCACGTCCCAATATCCGGCCAGCTCCAGCGCGGAACCAGCGTGATCCCAATGCCCGTGCGTCAGCAGAATCGCCTGGGGACGCGCGCACGGGCCAAAACGCTGCGCGGCCGCATTGCGAATGCGCGCCGCATTGCCGGGAGTGCCTGTATCCACCAGCACCCACGGGCCGCCCGCACTGCCCACTAAGTAGATGTTCGCAATCAACGTGCGCAACCGCGCCACGCCCGGCGTCATTTCTTCAACTGGCATATGTCTCCTCGAACTTCTATTAACTAAGCCGCGGATACCAATCCGCGCCGCGCCCTTCCGGCATAAGATCTAGTAAGTTCCACAGCGGCCACATCATGTCGATATGCCGCTCGTTCTGCCCAGGCTCCGGCGGCGCAAACACCAGCTCCGTACTATATGAGTGATAGATCTTGCCGTCGCGCCTTACGAATACGTTAAATATCGGCAGTTGACCGCCATCGGCAGTCTCTCCATGATAGTCGCGATTGTAAGTGTTCCGCGTCGACGACAGCAGCCGCAGGTTATGCCACCCCCGCCCACGGGCAAACTCGCGAATGCGCCCGATCGGCGACTTCGCCACCACTGCCAGGTTGAGCCGCTGGCCGGCGTGCGGAGCCGTGCCGTTCAGACTATCCAGAAACGACGTGCACATCGGGCACGCCTGCTTCATCTCCGGACCATACATGAAGTTATAGAGCGCCAGCGCGTCGATGCCTTTCCGAAACAGATCCGAAAGCTTTACGGAAACTACCGCCGTGGTATCCGCCAGGTTGGCCGCCCCCTCCTCGAACGCATAATCCTCCGGCAACTCTCCGCCCAGCGGCAGCTTGCGCCGCAACTGCGCCACTTGCTCTACCTGCTTGCGAAGATCGCGCTCGGCAGCCAGAAGCTCGTCCCGCGCAACGCGGTAACTCGCGCTCTCGCCCGGAAATCGTACCGTCGAATGCCCGTCCATGAGACCTCCCTCTCACTGTCTACTTTATCCGGAACAGCACCATCGGGCCAAGGTCGGCCGTCTTCTCCAGACCCCACTCCGCCTCGTGCCCCACCATGGCGGCGCCCAGCACGCCATTCCCCTCGTCGCTGTTGTACGCCAGGATGTAACGGAACCCCGCGCCGCGAATCGCCCTCGTGGCTGCCATTCTCACGTCTCCTAACGGCCTTTGAGTCACCACCGGCCGGCTCGTCAACAAGTGCCATCCATCGCGCTCGCGGCCGTAGAATTCGAACGGCAGAGGGTAATACGCGGTCGGCGAAGTCACCACCGCGCCGCTCAGCGCCTGCGCGCGGTCGAAATCCGCCTCCACGTACATCCCGGCGCGTATCGGTTCCCAGGTGCGCCAGCGCGTCGCCCGGTTTTCATCGAAAGCCAGCGGCAGTTCCCACACATTGGGCCACGCCTGCAGTTCCCATTGCGGACTGCCGGGGACCGGATAATCGCCGGAGAAGAGCTTAATTTCGTGAATCTGCCACTCCACCGGCGACGCCTGCGGCATGCGGATGCGCAGACCCCACATCGCGTGTGGAGTCCAATCCGCCTTGACGTCGAAGAGCAGATCGTTCGGCGCCACAGCCACCCGCAACGTATCGAGCAGTTGATCCGCCTGCGCGGAATGCCAGAACTCCAGAACCTCGCGGTCCGTATACGCCGTCGGCACCGAAATCAGCGAGAAGATCCTCTCGCCGGGCTTCGTGTTGTCCTGCAACAGGCGCGCCACGTGGTAAG
Source organism: Bryobacterales bacterium (assembly GCA_003132865.1). Next base: position 4,105 of record PKYZ01000885.1, on the reverse strand, counting down.
CGGGCAGCACGCTCGACAGATAGTCCTGCTCCGGTTGAATGCGTAAGGCCGCGCGCCACGGGATACGTTCCAGGCGCCACGTGTATTCGCGATGGTAAAGCCCGAAGATCTGCGGCCAGCAGGCGACCGCCTGCACCGCCACGCACGCCCACAGCGCCTGTCGCGGCAGAGCAATCGCCATAGCCAGCGCCAGAGCCATCGCCAGAAAGGGCAACGCGGGCATCAGAAAACGCGCACCCGTGTTCCAGAACCATGGCAGAGCCAGCAGCGCCGCCACCATCCAGCACAAACGGCCCGCCCGCTTCCGCAGCGCCAGCAATCCCAGCGGCAGCGCGAAGAATACCGGCCCCATCGTGCCCGCAAAGGTCCCGCCAATCACAAGTTCGTACGGAACCCGCCAGGGCGGTACGCCCCACCACGAGCCCAACGCAGCCGCCAGGTTCCTGTCCATCGACGGATGGAAATAGGGGTTAGGGAAGAACCGGTTGAACAGCGGCGCCACCGGGTTGGCGGTCATGATGAGGTCTCGCAGTATCCACGGCGCCGCCACAGCCAGCGCCGGGCCTATCAGCAGCGCCAACTGGCGCGCGCGTATGCCGCGCTCCCCCGCCACCACGAACACCACCGCCAAAACTACCACCAGGCCGCCCGGAAACTTGATGGCGTAGCAGAACCCCGCCGTGATTCCCGCCAACGCCAGATAGCGCACATCGCGCGTGTCGCGCCACACCAGCAGCAGATAAAAGGTGGCGAGCGTGAAGAAGACTCCGCCCGCGTCGGTATAGGCGGACGTGCCGGTGATCCCCGTCATCGGCGCGCAAAAGTACAGCACCGCCGCGGCCAGCACTACGCCTCCTGGCAGCTCGAGCCGCCGGCCGATCCGCAACATCAAAGGCACGGTCGCCAATAGAAACGCGCAATGCACAAGTCTCGCCGCCGAGTGCCGTCCGAACGCGAAGGCGGGCACAAACAGCATCTCGAAGCCCTGCGGCAGCATTTCATAGAAGCCCACCCGGCTGGGAAAACCGCCCAAGCGCACGTATTCGGACGTGAGTCCCAGGTGATACGCGCGGGCATCCGGCTCCAACTCCGGCGCCAGCGCGTTGATCAGGTACAGCGCCCCGTAGCATGCCAGCGCCGCGGCTGCGAGGCGAATGCTCACGCGATCCGCCCGCGCCTTCGCGGGATCCGNNGGGATCCGTGAGCCGCGCCGCGCCGCGCCCCACCCACCAAAACGCCGTCACGCAAACCGCGCCCAACAAGCCGAAGCTGACACGATTGCCAACGCCCGAAACCAGCAGGAGAAAGACGATGTTGCTTTCCACCGCCGCTCCCGCCGCCAGCGCGATGGTCCACGGAACCGGCAGCCGGTGCAGACAAATGTTGCCGAGCATCCATGCCACCGCCAGAGTGAAGAAGGCGCCGAACAAGATGGAGGGCAGAATCGGCAAACGATCATTGTAATCGCCTGCTCGCAACGTGCTCTACTGATGTATAGGAGGTCCCCATGACGGCCAAGGCTAAGATGAAGACAGAAGTTTTACCGGCAAGCGACTTGCATGCCGCCCAGCGCTATCTGGAATTCCTTCTCGATTCCGACGCGCCTCTCTCCCCCGGCGAGATCGAAGAAATTCAGGACAGCATCGAAGGCATTCGCCGCGGAGACATGACCCTGGCGGATTTCGAGCGGAAGCACGGCGTCTGATCGATTAGCCACAGATGGACACAGAGGCACACGGATAAAGAATCCGTGCACGCGCATCCGTCTATTCGCGGCCAAGCACGAGCTTCACCTGGCCGCTGTCGCGAAGTTCCACGTATTCGCGCGCCATGACGGGGAAGCGCGTTTTTTTATCCGTGTGCATCTGTGTCCATCTGTGGCTAAGAAAGCGTCTCCCTCAGCCGCGCCAAGTCCGCCTCATTGTTATAAAAATGCGGCGACACGCGCAGGTTGCCATGCCGCGCCGCCACCAGCACCTTGCGCGACTGTAGCTCCCGCGCGATAGCCGGCGCCTCCCGGCCACCGAACCGCGCCGTTACGATCTGCGAATCGTAGTGTGGGCTGCGATCCGCCGCCAACACCGCGCCCGCGCCGCGCAGCACATCGCGCGTCTTGCCGGCCAGTTCCATCACCCGCCGCTCGATGCGCTCCGGCCCGATCGCCTGCATCATCTCGATCACCGCATCCATGGCGTACAACAGCGCGAACGGCAGCATGCCGCCTTCGTACTTCTCCGCCTCAGTGGCGAACTGGGGCGCGCCGTGATGCAGATTCTCATGATTGCGCCAGTCCCGATGGCTCCGCCAGCCGATCACCGCCGGCGCCAGCCGCTCCCGCAACTCAGGACTGACATACATGAAACCCGCGCCATTGGGCGAGAGCAGCCACTTATAAGCGTCCACCGCGAACAGATCCGGCCGGATCCCCGATACATCGAACTGCAATGCGCCGAGGCTCTGCGTGCCATCGAGATACAGCAGGATCCCGCGCCGCCGCAACGCTTCCGAAATCTCTTCGAGCGGCGGCCGGAACCCAGTCGAATAATTCACCGTGCTGATGGCCACCAGCCGCGTGCGCGGCGTAAGCGAATCATAGAAGCGCTCCCACGCCGTCTCCACGAACTCCACGCCGCAACCGCGCAGGTGCGACGGATAGTAATAATGATTCGGAAACTCGTCTTCCAGCGTGACGATCTGGTCGCCCGTCTTCCAATCCAGACCGCCCAGCAGCAGCGACAGGGCCGCCGACGCATTGTGAATGAATGCGATGTCCGCGGCCTCGGAGCGAATGAATTCCGCGATGTGCGCCCGAATCCGATCGCAATCGTCGAACCAGCGCATGAAATCGGTGCAGGCCAATTCGTCGCGCCGCGCGAAGTGCCGCGCCGCCGCCTCGGCCGCGCATCGCGGCATCTGCCCGAACGTCGCCGTATTCAAATAGGTCCACTCCGCCAGCGCCGGAAACTCGCCGCGGATCTTTGCCCAGTCAGCCCCGGCCCAGTCAGTCGCCATGATGCCCCTTCACTCGCTCCGCTACCTGCGCCGCCGCTTCACTTACCGGCACTTCCACTGTCTTCTTGCTTCGCCGCTCGACTAACTCCACCATCCCCCCGGCTACCTTCTTGCCTACCGTGATCCGGAACGGTACGCCGATCAGATCCGCGTCTTTAAACTTGACGCCCGGCCGCTCGTCGCGATCGTCGAACAGCGCATCCAAGCCTAGACCCACACACGCGCGATAGATCTCCTCCGCCGCTTTCTTCTGCGCCGCGTCGGCCATGTTCACCGGCGTCACCACCACTGTGAACGGCGCAATCGCGGGCGGCAGGCTCATGCCGTCTTTATCGTGATACAGCTCAATCGCCGCGCTTAGGATCCGCTCGATGCCGATGCCGTACGATCCCATGATGGGTGTTACTTCCTCGCCGGCCGCATTAGTCACATGCAACCCCATCGACTCCGAATACTTGTACCCCAGCTTGAAGATATGCCCGATCTCCACCGTCTTGCGGATCTCCACCGGCGCGCCGCAACTCACGCACGCGTCTCCCGTCTCCACCTGCCGCAAGTCCATAGACTCCGCCTGAAAGTCTTCTCCAGGTGTGACGTGCCGCAAGTGATAATCGTCCCGGTTTGCGCCCGCGATCATGTTACGCCGCCCTTCGAGCGCATGGTCCGCTAGAATCCTCAGCCGCGTGACGCCCACCGGACCCAGCGATCCCGGATCCGCGCCGAACACCTCGCGGATCTCTTCGGGATGCGCGGGACGAAACGCCGCATCGCCCACTGCCGCGCCGAACTTGGTTTCGCTCAGTTGATGATCGCCGCGCAGCAGCACCAGCAGCGGCTTTCCATTGGCCACCAGCACCAAGCTCTTCATCTGCGAGCTTTCCGGCAGACCCGTGAACGCGCTCACTTCCGCGATGGTCTTGCGCCCCGGAGTATGAAATTCCTCAGGCGCCAGGTCGCCTTCCGGGTCGGGCGCCGCCGGCCCGCTGGGGTGCGCGGCGGCCTTCTCGCGATTCGCCGCGTAGCCGCACTTGCGGCACATCACGATGAAGTCCTCGCCCGCCTCGGATTCCACCATGAACTCGTGCGACTGGCT
>PKYZ01000079.1 GCA_003132865.1 Bryobacterales bacterium | reverse complement strand
ATGCGCGCTCGGACCTGTTCTCGCTCGGCGTGGTCCTTTATGAGTGCCTGGCCGGTAAGTCGCCGTTCGCCGCGGATAGCCTCACGTCGACTCTGGCGCGATTGCTGACGTGGGAGCCGCCGCAGCCTTCGCGGTTGAATCCGCGGTCGCCGGTCCACCTCGATCGCGTCGTCCTGAAGCTGCTGGCGAAGGACCGGCNNGACCTGCGCGCTCCCGGACGCCGCCCCTCGCGCCGCCGCGTGGTTGCGGCGCTGGCCGGAGGCGTCGTGTGCGCTGGAGGCGGCGTGTCAGTGTGGGTGTGGAATGCGAAGCGCCACCGCGACCCGGCGGCGGCCGCGATTCCGTGGTATCGCGAGGGCATTGCCGCGCTGCACAATGGCAGTTATCAGCGGGCGAGCAAGGCTCTCGCCCGCGCGGTGGAGATCGACCCTTCGTACGCCATGGCTCACGCCTACCTGGCCGAAGCCTGGTACGAACTCGACTACCTGGAACGCGCCAAGGACGAATTGCTCAAAGCCATGGCGGCGCGCGGTTCACTGCCAGCGGCCGAGGGTCTCCATCTCGATGCGATCCAACAGACCGTCATGGGCGAGTTCAAGGCCGCGGCGGAGAAGTATCGGGAGGCGTCCGCGCTGGTTGCGCCGGACGGGCGCGCCGGGGCGCTGCTCGACTTGGGCCGCGCGCAGGAACACACCCAGGATACGAAGAAGGCCCTGGCGACGTATTCCGAAGCCGTCCGGCTGGATGCGCAGAACGCCGCCGCCTGGCTGCGCCTGGGAGCGCTGCAGGCCCGCACCGGCGCGCCGCAGGACTCCGGCCGCTCGCTCGACCGTGCGGAGAGCCTGTTCCAAGCCGCCTCCAATGTCGAAGGCGTAACCGAGTGTCTCTACGTGCGCGCCCGATTTGCCGGCACGCCCGCCGAGGCCCGCGAGCTGATTGGCAAGGCGCTGTCGGCGGCCCGCGTCACGGATAACGACCAGCAGCAGATCAAGCTCTTGCTTTTGTCGAGCAACGCTCATCTCGGCGCCGGCCAAACCGCGGAAGCGCTCGACGACGCCAACAGCGCCATCGCCATCGCGCGCGCCGCTGGCATCGAGAACCTGGCCTCGCGGGGGTTGATCGACCTGGGCAACGCGCTGTTCGTCAAAGGCCGCACGGCCGAGGCCATGCGCACCATACAGGAAGCGCTCGATATCGCCCGGCGGAACCGCGAGAAGCGATCGGAAGCGCGCGCGCTGGTGAACCTGGGCAGCATCCGCATCCAGACCGGGGACACGGCGCAGGGCTGGCAGGACGTGCAGGCCGCGCTGGCCTACTACCGGCAGGGCAGTTTCCGGACGGAGGCCGCCATCGCCCTCATCCTGCTGGGCCGCGCCGCGCGCGACAAAGACGATTACGACGGGGCGCGCCGCGCCTTTGAAGAGACGCTGGCCACCATGAAGCCGGCCGGTCCGTCGCTGCCGCTGGCGCTCGCGCAGGAGGGGCTGGCCTCGCTCGAAGTGCTCCAGGACCGCTGGCCGCAGGCGCTGCGCATGTTCGACGAGACGCGGCGCGCCTTCGAGGCCATCGGCAATTCGTCCGGCACGGCTACCAATGAACTGAACGTGGCCCTGATGCACGCCATGCTCGGCCATAAAGGCGGCGGCACGGCGGCGCCGCAGCAGGCCGTGGACTCCAATTCTGTCAGCGCCCTCCAAATCATTTTGATGCAGGAACGTTTCGGCGAGGCCCGCGCGAAAGCCGAGGCTCTGCTCCGCAGCGCCGATGCGAGCGACCTGGAAACGCGGCGCGGCGCCAGCCTGGTGCTGGGCCTCGCGCTGGCCCGCTCCGGCGCCGGGGCGCGTGGTCTGGAGGCCTGCCGCAAGGCGTTCGACTTGGCGCACGCGGCCGGCAACCCCGCGGCGGAAGCGGAGGCGCTGCTGGGCTCGGCGGAAGCGGCGCTGGCAGCCGGCGATCGCGCGGCGGCCGCCGGATACGCGGGCCGCGCGCGCGCCTTTTTCGAATCGGCCAAGCAACCGGAGTCGCTCTGGCGCGCGTGCGTGCTGCTGCTGCGATCCGGCGTTCCGGACCGCGCTGTCGCGGCCCAGGCCGCTGCCGCGCTCGGCGAACTGAAGGCNNTCCGGCGCGCCGGACGGCGCTGTCGCGGCCCAGGCTGGCGCCGCGCTCGGCGAACTGAAGGCCTCCTGGCCCGCGGAAGATTTTCGCTCTTACTTGGAGCGCCCGGTCATCCGGCGCATGCATGCGGAACTGCTGCGCGTCGACCCGGGGGCGCCTACAATCAACTAGTAGAAAGGAACAACCATCTCATGATCAAGCTCACACTCACAACTTCTCTCCCCCTCGCGATTCTGCTGCTGTGCGGCAGCCCATCCCGGATCGAGGCCTCCGGCGACACCCCCATAACGGTCAAAGACGGCGGATCCATCCTGCTTCGCGCGGACGGACTCGATGCAGCCAAGAACTGGAAGATCGGCAGCGGCGAGCTGCGGCACCTGAACACCAAGGGGGTGCTGAGCGGTTTGCAGATCACCGAAGGGGGCGCCGACCGTTGCGCGGGCGACCCGAAATGCGGCATCGACCCGGCGAAGCCCTGGACGATCCAGGTGATCTACAACGCCAGATGGGTGACCATCGCATCCGTCTCCGCCAATAAGGGCGTGCACGTCAAGCTTTCCCCCAAAATTCTCTTTACCCAGTGGCAGAAAACCGCGAATACCGACGAACGCGTGTTCGGCCACGGCGATGGCCGCCACATCAGCAGCATTAAGGTGAACGGTAGCGCCACCAGCCTGTGCGCGGGCAAAGGCGGCTGCGAAGTCACCGTGACGTACACGACCCCGTAAGGCATTCCGACCACGGCGTGGCGCACGCGTTATCATTCACTACAGAATGCATATCCTTGTCAAGTTGACTCTGGCCGGCACCCTCCTGCCCCTGCTGGCGGCCGGCGAACAGCCGCTGCGTCTTTCGATCGCGGGACTGGTGCACGGCCACGTGGACGGTTTTCTGCGCGCCGCGGGCAAGCGGCAGGACATTGAGATCGCCGGCATCTTCGACCCCGACACTGCGCTGCAACGGCAATATGCGCAGCGCTACGGACTGGCGGAGTCCGTATTCTTCACAGATCTGGGCGCGATGCTGGATCGCGTGAAG
>PKYZ01000882.1 GCA_003132865.1 Bryobacterales bacterium | reverse complement strand
CGCGATGCTGGATCGCGTGAAGCCGGAAGCGGTGGCGTCGTTCACCAGCACATTCGACCATGCCATGGTGGTGGAGGCGTGCGCGCGGCGCCACATCCACGTGATGATGGAGAAGCCGCTNNGTGAATTACGAGACCACCTGGTATCCGAGTCACGGCGCGATGTGGCGCATCGTCAAGGAACAACAGGCCGCTGGCGATATTCGCAAGATGGTCGCGATGGATGGCCACCAGGGGCCGAAGGAAATCGGCGTGGGGCCGGAGTTTCTCGGCTGGCTCACCGATCCGGTGAAGAACGGCGCGGGCGCGCTGTTCGATTTCGGCTGCTATGGCGCCAACCTGATGACGTGGATGATGGACAATCGGCGTCCCGTGGCGGTGACGGCCATCGCGCAAACTATCAAGCCCGGGATCTATGCGCGCGTGGACGATGAAGCCTCGGTGCTGATCGAGTATCCCAAAGCGCAGGGCATCATTCAAGCCTCGTGGAACTGGCCGTTCAACCGCAAGGATTTCGAGGTCTACGGCGAGCGCGGGTACGCCAACGCGACCGGCGGCGACGCGCTGCGCGTACGGTTGCCGGGCGGGCAGGAGGAAGCCCGCACGCTGGAGGCGCTGCCGGCCGAAGAACACGATTCGCTGTCGTATCTGACGGCGATCGTGCGCGGGAAGCGGAAGCCCGCCGGACTGTCGTCGCTCGAGAACAACATCATCGTGACGGAGATTCTGGTAACCGCGCGCGAGTCCGCGCGCACCGGCCGCACGATCAAGCTGAGTGGGGAAGCGGCGCGATGACCCTGTTTGATTTTGCGGCGATCGAACTGGTGGCGATGTGGGTGCTGTGGCTGTATCCGTTCATGCGCAAGCGGCTTACCGGACCGAAGCGCCAATCGAACGTCATGGCGCATAGCGGCAATTGGGGGCTGGCGCTCGAAACCGCGGGCATATCTTTCGCCTGGTTCCGATGGCCGCATACACCCGCGCCGGATCTGGCGCGCACGATTGCGTCGATGGTGCTCGCGCCGGTGGCGGCCTTGTTTGGCTGGCTGGCGGTGCGGCATCTGGGGAAGCAGCTTCGCATTCTGGCGGGTTTGTATGCGGACCATGAACTAATCCGCACGGGACCTTATGCTATCGTGCGGCATCCGGTGTATGCGACGCTGTTTATCATGATGCTGGCGACCGGGCTGCTTTTCGCGCGGTGGCCGTTATTGCTGCTGAGCATCGCACTCTATATCGCGGGGACGGAGATTCGGATTCACGCGGAGGAGGGCCTGCTGCGGGCGCGCTTCGGCGAAGAGTTTGAGGAGTATCGGCGGAAGGTGCCGGCTTATCTGCCGTTCTTGAGGTGAGCGGGTTTGCCGGCACCCAGCACCTAGAACCCAGCACCCTGCGCAAGCGCCAGCGCGCCATACAGGACGCTATCGTCGCCCAGCGCCGCGGGGACCACGTCGATGCGTGCGCCGGACCAGTCCGTGATCTGCCGGCGCAGTTCGGCGCGCAGCGGATCGAAGAGGCGGCCGCCGGCCTTGCTGATGCCGCCGCCAATCACGATGCGGGCCGGATTCAGCAGCATGATGCAGGCCTTCAGCCCCAGCGCCAGATCCACCACGTAGCGGCTGACGAAAGCGGGATCGCGCATCAGTTCCTCCGCCGTCTTGCCGTAATCCCGGGCCAGCCACAGGCCGCTGCACATGCGTTCGAAACAGCCGTGCCAGCCGCAGAGGCACTGGGGACCGTCGGGCCGGATGGTCAGATGGCCGATCTCGCCGCCATAGGAATCGGCGCCGCGCCAGATGCGGCCGTCGTCGTAGATGCCGCCGCCGATGCCGGTGGAGAGCGTCATGTAGAACAGCGGCGAGTAGGCACGCCCGGCGCCGAAGCGGGCCTCGCCCAGCGCGCCGGCGTTGGCGTCGTTATCCATGATGGCCGGAACGCCGAGCAGGTCGCGCACCCAGTCGGTGAGCCGGAAGTCGCGCCAACCGCCGACGTGCGTGGAAAGTGCCACGCGCTGCTCCGTGAAGATTACCGGGCCGCCGAAGCCGATGCCGCAGCGGTCCGCCGGCATTTCCTGCTGCCAGCCGCGCGCGATGGTCGAGATCTGATCCAGCATCCAGTCGCGCCCCCCTTCGGCATCGGTGCGGCGGGATTCGCGGCGCACCATGCGATTGCCATCGAACACCGCGATGGAGAACTTGGTGCCGCCGACATCAATCGCCAGCGTTCGTTTCTCGTGCATGAGCTGCCAGAACCTCCTCGGGCGATGCCGTGCCGGTTCCTTTCTTCATGATCGTGATGGAAGCCACCAGGTTACCGAAGCGTGCGGCCTCTTCGGGCGAGCCTGTCACGCGCAACGCCAGCGACGCGCCCGCCGAGAAGCTGTCGCCCGCGCCGCAGATATCCACGGGGTTCGCGACGGGCCGGTGGGGCAGGCGCTTTCGCCTGCCAACTCCACCAACGATGACCACGCCGCGGGGGCCGTCTGTCACGAACATCAGCGGAGATTGTGCGTGGCGCAGCAGAGCCGGAAAATCCACCCGGCCGAACAGTTCGCGGCAGGCGCTCTCGGCCTCCTGCCGATTTGGTTTGAGGATAACGTTGCGGAACAGGTGAATGCGGGCGCGTGAATCGGCGAAGAAGATGCGCTCGGGATATTGCGGCGCAAGCTCGGCGAGCAGGTCGCGCACGGCGGGCGTGATGACGCCGCCCTGGCTGGTTTCGGCCTGATCGGCAATCAGGATTACGTCGAACGATTCGACGGCCATCCGCAGATTGTCGAGAATCTGGCGCTCCACCTCGGGCGGCAGCGGCGTGGTGTTGATGAAATCCAAGCGGGGCTGGTCTTCGACGCCGGTGCGCGCGTTGATCGCCTTGGTATACGTGAACGTCTGCATGGCGGGCGTGCGCACGCACAGCTCCGCAGAGATGCCGCGCGCGCCCAGCGCCCGCGAAAGCTCCATGCCGAAGCCATCCTGGCCGATGGCGCCCAGCACCGCGACCCGGCCGGCGCCCAGCGCGGCGAGATTGTTGGCGACCGTGCCGCCTGCACCCGGCGTGACCTCCGTGTGCACCACGCCGATGCGCGGGATGCCAGTTTCGCGCGATGGCTCGGAGGCTTCGGGCGCGTAGGTGCACCACCGGTCGAGGCAGATGTCGCCCACCACCAGCGCGGAAAGCTTGGGGAATTGGGCGAGGATCTCCGCGGTGGTCATAGGTGTTCGAGAATGGCGCGGCGCAGCGCCGGGAACGTCGCGCGATGATCGCCGCGGAAATAGAAACTGGCGCCGCCGTCGGCCATGGTGCGGACCAGCAGAGTCTTGTGCGGCCGGAAATAGTAGCCGGGATCGGTCTTGGGAAGCTCGTGGTGGATATCGCCCTCGATAGGCGCCAGGTCGAAGACGGCGGTGGCGAAGTTGCGGATGGCGCGGCCTTCCTGGTGGGCCACGTTGCGCGCCATGGCCAGCGCTTTCAGATAAACTTCAGGCGCCATGATGGCCGAGCCGAAGCTCAACAGCACGCCGCCTTCCAGGCGCTCGATGGCGCGCGCGAAGATCAGGAAGTCGCGGTAGCTGGCAGCGCCGAAGGATGCGCCGTCGCAATTGGGATGTTCGTGCAGGATGTCGTAGCCGATGCCGACGTGCACGGTCACCGGCACGGTCGAGCGCCACGCGGCTGCCAGCACGCTCAGATCGCGGTGCGGGTAATCGCTCTCCGCAATGCGCCGGCCGGCGTTTTCGCCGAGGCCCAGGCCGGTGGCCGCGGCTTCGCGCACCCAATCGTTCAGCTCGCCGGTCTCGCGCCACAAGCCGAACTCGCCGGTGCGGATGTAGCGCGCCACGCTCTCGGTTGTAGCGCCGATGCGCGCCAACTCGTAATCGTGGATGACGCCCGCGCCGTTCATCGCGATGTGATCGAGGAAGCCGCGTTCGACCAGGTCGATGATCTGGCGGTTCACACCCGCGCGCAGCACGTGCGCCCCCATCATGAGGATGCGGGCTGCGCCGCGCGCACGGGCGGCGGCCATACGCGCCGCGAGTTCGGGCAGGTTGGGATGCGTGTACGGCGCGGCGATTTCATCGAGATCCAGCCAGTGCGCGGCGTCCAGATCGTTTTCGCGCTCGGCGAGCGGTTTCACGTGCAGGCGGGAACGATCGAAGAGCGGATATTTACTGGCCATTGGGAAAAAGCGCGGCGAGCAGTTCGTCGCGGCACAGAAAGTTGGGTATGATGAAGTCCGCGCCCACGCCCGCGAGCCGCTGCCGCTTCCATTCGTCCACCGTACGGCACTCGGGCTCGGCCGTGGCCACGCCCACCGCCACGCCGCCCACCTCCTTGATATTCTCGATCTCCACGTAGCCATCGCCGAAGCCCAGGAATTCCGCGCCTTCGAATTCGGATGCGGCGATCAGACGCTCGATCAGGATCTTCTTGGAGAAACTCCGGTAGTCGTCCAGCGCGCCGTAGACGCGGCCTTCGAAGTAGCGTGCGATGTCCAGCAGATCGGCTTCTTCGCGCATGTACGGCTGGTCGGTGCCACTGGCGAGATAGAGGCGCAGGCCGCGTTCGCGCAGGGCCTCGAGCAACGCGCGCGCGCCCGGCACAAGATACTTGTCGGGCGAAACTTCATGGCGGCGCAACTCTTCCAGGCGATAGCGTATGCGCGCGTGCAGGCGGTCCAGATACATCTTCTTGTATTCGAGCGGATCGCGGGGTGCCCCGCCGCGCTTCGAAATTTCATCGGTGAAGGCGATCATCTGGTACATAGTCTGCTTGCCCGTAAGCCGCCAGATGAAGTCCTCGACCACGGCGCGCAGTTCGGCTGCGGATTCCCCGGTGTGCAGGTCGAGCAGGATTTCGACCATCATGGGAACCATCACCTCCATCCATCCGGAGCGGATGAGCGAGATGGTGCCGTCGAAATCGAAGAGGCAGACGCGGGCTTTTTTGGCGGAGACACCCGGGCGGAGCGGTTCGACCATGGTCAGTCTATTGTGACATGCGGAGCGTGCGGCGGGATGACGCGCGGGGGGCCACTGGTACTCGGCGATCATAAGCGATGGCAGGCTAGTCTCTAGTTGTCCACGAATTAGCTGGACAAGTCGAATCCTGCGGTTCTGCTGAAAAGATTCGCAAGGCTCCAATGCCGATCCTTGGCACCTGATTTGGTGCCGGTTGGCCGCGGCGTACGATCGCACGCCGGTGCCGTAAGGCAGCCAAAGGGTCCCACCACGATTTAGAAACAGTGCTATACTTTTTCTAAATGGCCAGCGCCGCTATCGCCACGCAAACCTCCAAAACACGGATACTTACACGCATCGAACGGTTTGCTCCCGGAAAAACGTTCACCGCCAAGGATTTCCTGGATATCGCCAGCCGCGGCATGGTGGATATGACCCTGGCGAGCATCGCGCGGAACGGCACGATTCGCCGCATTCGCCGCGGTCTATACGACGTCCCCAAGAGGAACGAAGCTCTGGGGGGCGTACTCAGTCCGGACATCGACGAGGCAGCGCGAACGCTGGCGCGCCGTTATCGATGGAAGATCGTGCCGGAGGGCGCTTGGGCGGCGAATCTGCTGGGGATCTCCACGCAGGTCCCCGCCAGGATCGTCTACCTCTCGGATGGACCGGCCACTAAAATCCAAATCGGAAGACGAAACATTCACTTCAAGCATGCGCGGCCGCAAGCCTTGGCGGGAAGCGGGGGAGCGCCCGGCTTGGTTGTGCAGGCGCTGCGATATCTCGGCAAGGACGCAGTCAACCGCAGGCTCATTTCGCGCTTGCGCCGCATCATGTCCGAAGCCGAGCGGCGTAAGCTTGTGAGAGCCACCCGGTTTGGAGTGGACTGGATTTATGAAACAGCCAGAAAAATCGCGGGGGAATCCGCGTGAACCGGATTGCCCGCATGGCCGCGGACCAGCGGGCGGACCTGTTCGGCGAGACGGCGAACCGGATGGGTCTCTCCGGGGCCGTGGTGGAGAAGGATTCTGGGTTTGCTGGGTCCTGAAACAACTCTTCTCCATCGAGGCATTCTCCGGCAGGCTTCTGTTTAAGGGCGGGACATCGCTCTCGAAAATATTTCGCGCGATCAACCGGTTTTCCGAGGATATCGATACTGGCGGTGGATTACGCCGCGCTGGGCTTCACCGGCCTCCGCGATCCGCGCCGGCAGGGCCTGTCGCGACCAAGCTCCTTGCCGAAATGCTCCACGATTGCCAGCGCTACATCGGCAGCGACTTCATTCGTGAATTTCGCACCCGCTGCCAAGCGGCGCTCGGCACGGACGGGAACTAGAGCACCGCCATCGACGATCGCGATCCCCACGTCGTCCGCTTTCACTACCCAACGTCCATTGCTGCGCGTCTCGCATACATCGCGCCACAAGTCGTGCTGGAACTGGGAACGCACGCGGAGTTTATTCCGAGGGACGAGTTCTCGATCCGGCCGTTCGCAGCGGAGGAATTCCCAGGCTCTTCGTGGAACCGGAGGTGCGGGTCACCGCGCTCCTGGCCAAGCGTACCTTCTGGGAAAAGGCGACCATCTTGCATGCGAAGTACCACCGGGGACCCGGAAAACCTGTCCTGGCAAGATATTCCCGCCACTACTATGACGTGGCGATGCTCTCGCAAACCCCCATCAAAGACGAGGCGTTGGCCGACCTACAACTCCTGCGGGACGTAGTGAGACACAAAGAGACTCTCTATCCGGCCGCATGGGCCCGCTACGATCTCGCGGTTCCAGGGAGTCTCAAGCTGGCGCCCGCGGGGGCTGGCGTTTCCGCCCTCAAGCAAGGGTATCGGGACATGGCTATGATGATCTTCGGCGATCCGCCGCGTTTCGAAAGCGTGATGGAAAAGCTCACCGCGCTGGAAGGCGAAGTGAATGCCCTGGCATCGGCGTGATGCCCCGGCGCGGCAGCCGCGGATGCTACAGTAGCAAGTAACCGCGTATGACCCGCTGTCTATCCTGCGCTTCTGAGATTCCCGATACCAGCCGCTTCTGTCTGGCGTGCGGCAAGCCGGTGACGGATAACTCCGAAACGGCGGTCATGCCTGTGGCGTCCACGCCGGTCTCGGGTGCAAGGGAATCGCGGGCCGCCTCCGTTCCCGCGCGAGTCTCTGCGAGCGATGGACGCTTCGCCGCAGGCGTGCTGGTGACCGGACGCTATCAGATTATCGGACTGCTCGGCAAGGGCGGCATGGGCGAGGTCTATCGCGCCAACGACCTCACGCTCGATCAGCCTGTGGCGCTCAAGTTTCTGCCCGAATCCATGGCGCGGGACGCCGGTATGCTGGCCCGCTTTCACAACGAAGTGCGCATCGCGCGCCAGGTCTCGCACCCGAATGTCTGCCGCGTTTACGATCTCGGCGAGGTCAACGGACAGCCATACCTTTCGATGGAGTACATCGACGGCGAAGACCTCGGCTCGTTGCTGCGCCGCATCGGACGTCTGCCCGCCGACAAGGCGCTCGAGTTCGCGCGCCGCATTTGTGCCGGCCTCGCCGCCGCGCACGACAAAGGCGTGCTGCATCGCGACCTGAAGCCATCCAACATCATGATCGACAGCCAAGGCCAGGTCTTCATCACCGACTTCGGCCTGGCGGCGGTCACCGGCGAGCTGCGCGAAGCCCAGGCGCGCGAGGGCACCCCGGCCTACATGGCGCCCGAGCAACTGGCCGGCAGCGAAGTGACCGTGCGCAGCGACATTTATGCGCTGGGCCTGGTGCTTTACGAGATGTTCGCGGGCAAGCGGCCGTTCGAAGCGGGCACGCTGGCCGAGATGATCCGGCTGCAGCAACAATCCGCGCCCGCCAGTCTGACGGCCGTGGCGAAGGATGTGGATCCCGCTGTGGAGCGCGTGATCCAACGATGCCTGGCAGCGGATCCGCGCCAGCGGCCGGCGACTGCTCTGGCCGTGGCTGCGGCGCTGCCCGGCGGAGATCCGTTGGCTGCCGCGCTGGCCGCTGGCGAAACTCCGTCGCCGGACCTGGTGGCCGCGGCGGGCCAGCAGGTGGGCATCCGGCCGGCGCTTGGCCTGGCTTGCCTGGCGGCGACCATCGCCGGTCTGGCAGCGGTCATGCTGATTGGGCCGCGCGTGCAACTGATCTCCAAAGTGGCCATGGAACATCCACCGGAAGTGCTCGTGGAGAAGAGCCGAGACTTGGCCCGCGCGCTGGGATATACGGCGAAGCCCATGGGAGTCGCGTACGGGTTTGGCTACGATCCCGATTACTTGCAGTATGTCGAACGCATTGACAAGTCATCCGGCCGATGGGAACACCGGTTAGGCAACATGCAACCGCCGGCGATTCTGTTTTGGTATCGCCAGAGCCCCCGCCCGCTGGTACCGGAGGCATTCCCGTTGGGCACGGTGGATCCCGGCGATCCGCCGCCTATTGTCTCAGGCATGGTTTCGGTGATGCTGGACCCACAAGGCCGCCTGCTTGAGTTCCACGCCGTACCGCCGCAGGTCGACCAGGAATCCGGCACTGTCCCGCCGCCCGATTGGAAACGCTTGTTCGATGCCGCCGGTCTGGACATGTCGCGGTTCTCTGCGGCCACGCCGCAGTGGACGCCGTTGGGCATCTGCGACGCACGCGCCGCCTGGACCGGAGTTTTGTCCAGCGGGCCATCGAGCCCGGTGCGCGTGGAGGCTGCCGCGTGGCGTGGGAAGCCTATCTACTTCCAGATCGTCGGGCCATGGACTCGTCCGGAACGAATGCAGAGCTTTATGCTCACCGCGAGTATAAAGGCCGTCGCAATTACAGTTCTCGCGCTGACCGGCTTGCTGCTGGTGGCGGCCGCACTGCTGGCGCGCCACAATATCCACCGCGAGCGAGGCGACCGGCGCGGCGCACTGCGATTGGCCGGCTTTACGGCGTGCGTGTTCATGTTGATCTGGGTCTTCGGCGGCTCGCATGTAGCCAGTCTTGGAGAACTCCTGCTCTTCTTCGGCGCGCTGAGTTGCGCACTTCTTCTGGCTGCGGGCGTGTGGATCTTGTATATGGCCATCGAGCCCATCGCCCGGCGCCGATGGCCGCACAGCATGATCGGTTGGAACCGGCTCCTGGCGGGTGGCGTCCGCGATCCGCTGGTCGGCCGCGACGTGCTCGTGGGGTTGACTTTCGGAACGGCCGCGGCATTGGTGGCGAAGCTGCACGAGCTCGTGCTCTTGCGCTTCGGTGCAACGCCCAGCATCGCGGTGCACCCGGGGTCCCTGCTGGGTGTTACCGGCGCTGTGGCGGCGTTCCTGACACTGATTCCGAACTGCGTCGTTCAGGCGCTGGTTTGGTTCGTGCTGATTTTCATTCTGCGCGTGGTGCTGCGCCGCGACTGGCTGGCCGCGGGGGTCTTCGTGTTGATGTACGTGGCTTTGAACGCGCTGACGGCCACGGCGTCTCCGGCTCTGGCCGCGCTCTTTTCGGCGGTCGAAACCGCTTTGCTGGTTTTCACGATGCTGCGTTTCGGCCTCGTGGCGCTGATCGCATCGTCCTTCGTCTACGTGTTGTTGCTGCTGTTTCCCATCACCGCGGATTTTTCGGTTTGGTACGCGGGAGCCTCGCTGTTCGCCCTGCTCAGCGTGGCGGTCATGGCGGCTTTAGCATTCCGCTCGTCGCTAGGTGGCACAGGCTTCCGCTTGTGAAGAGACCCCAAAGCACCCTCACTGCGCCGGGTACGGCGTCAACCTGGGCGGGCGCGCATCGGGCTCCAGCACCCACACGGCCCGTTCCGGATAATATCGGCGCAGCTTTTCATTCTCGGCCGCGCCGAGGTCGCGCGCCCACACCACGCGGGCGCCATCGATATCCGCAGCGTTGTAAACCCACTCATCCTGGAAGATATGGCGCGGCCAGTATCGCACGAAGACCAGTTGCTTGCCGGGCGCCCGCGCAAGCTGGTTGCCAATGAAAACGCGCCGCTCCGGATTCCGCAACGCCAGCGACCAAGGGTCGTTGCTAAATACATGAAGCCCGTATTCGAGAGCAAACTGCGCAATACACAGTAAGAGAATGATGCGGGCCGCCAAAGCGCTGAAGCGGCTCAGTTGCTGAAGTCCGATTACGCTGACCAGGACAAACAGGCACGTCACTCCGGCCATGTAATGGTACTGGAATGCCGGAAAGAAGTTGACCCCCAAAGCGACAATCAGCGGACAAACCATCACCCAAATAAATCGCGGCTCCCGGAGAGCCACGAAGAAAAACGGCAGCGCCAGATAGAGCGGCGGCATAAAGAAGAAGCGGTAGTAACGGATACGGTATGCGAGGCGTAACAGATAGCTTCCCAAGGTCTCCCCGCGCTCCCCACGAAATGAAAGCTGCATCTTGTAGTCCAGCTCCTGCTCGCGGGTAAGTTCGCGGTGCGGCGCCGGATTCGCTTGAAACGTGAGCGCCGCGGGGACGCCGTACTGATATTGACTGAGCGCGTAGGGTAGCGTCGTCCAACTGCCTGTGACTTGTTTGTTCTGGAGCAGCGTGAGACCGATAGCCGGCAGCACCACCAAGGCCGTGGCCAGCAGGGGTTTTGTGACCGACCTCCACGCCGGCAACAAGTACGGAATGACGCAAAGGACCAGAAAGACAGACTCATACGGGCGAGTGAGTAAGTGTATTGCCAGACCAGCGCCGAGCAACGCCGCATCCCGCAGACCCCCGCCGCGCCGCAATCTGGGCAGCGCTCCGAAAACCAGGCAGCCGGCCGCCGCGGGGAGCGCGCCTCCCCAATAGCTATTCATCCACTGGTTGAGCGGTCCGAATTCCATTACCGCCAGCAAGCCGCCCGCGAGCGCCCAACCGGGCGTGGTCCACCCGCGCAGCATCCAGTAGCAGAGCGCGCACAGTGCCGCCACCGGGATCGCCACCCCAGCCCAGGGAGTGCCAAAAATCATCCAGCCGAGAGCCAGCGCCGCGCCTTGGCCAACAGGGTAGATCGAGCTATAAGTTGGCTCCTGCAGGACGAAGAACGTTTCGAAGAACCGATGGAACGGATGCGCCGGATTCGCCAGCCGAAAATGCCGCAACGTATCCGCAACCAGCAGATGACTGAATTCGTCATAAATATCCGGCACGGGCGCGGGATGGTGCGGGAGAAGCAGCAGCCGCAAAGCCACCGGCAGCGCGCCCAGCAGCAGCACGCACCAGGCCGGCTTTTGCGCCAGCCTGGCCGCATAAGGCTCCCACCATGGACGCCATGCCAGCGCGAGCGCCAGCAGCAGAGCGGCCAGCGCCAGTTCGATGAGGTCGCTGGCGCCCATGCCGAGCGGATTGGTGAGAGGCAGAAACTGGGCCAGGTGCGGGAGCAACATGCGGTCTCTTAGAATAGGAGGCTATGCATGCGTCGATCTACACCATAGCAGATCAGGAACGCATGGCGCAGGCCACCAACTACTTCGCCTGGCAATGCCGCCTGGTTGCGCCTGAGCTGGGACAGCGGGTGATTGAGGTGGGCTGCGGTATCGGCAATTTCACCAGGATGTTGCTCGATCGCGAAACGGTCCTCGCCGTGGATGTGGATCCCGCCTGCGTCGAACGGCTGCGACAGCGGTATTCCAATCAGCTTAATCTGCATGCTTTCGTTTGCGAACCGGACAGCGCGACATTTTCGGACTTGGCGCGCTGGCGCCCGGATTCCTGCGTCTGCCTGAACGTACTGGAGCACATCGAGGACGACAGCCGGGCGCTCGAAGCCATGGCATCCGTGCTCGTGCCGGGCGCGGTGATCGTGCTGCTCGTGCCGGCATTCCAGGCGCTCTACGGCCCCATCGATCGGAATCTGTGCCATTACCGGCGATAC
Source organism: Bryobacterales bacterium (assembly GCA_003132865.1). Next base: position 845 of record PKYZ01000882.1, on the reverse strand, counting down.
AGCCGCAACGCGCTGGCCGGGCTCGCGCATCGCACCGGTCTCCGCATCGAAAAGCTGCACTACGTCAACGCCGTCGGCTTCTTCGGATGGTGGATCAACGCGCACGTATTCCGGCGCGAAGCTCAGTCCGAACACCAGATCCGAATCTTCGACCGGTGCGTTGTGCCGTGGATGTCGCGCCTGGAAGCCATCGCGCCGCCGGGCTTCGGCCAGTCGCTCTTCGCGGTGCTGCGGAAGCCATGAAGGTCTCCATCGTCATTCCGGTCTACAACGAATTCCACACTTTCAGTCAGGTGCTGGAACGCGTGCGGCGCGCGCCACTGCCCGCCGGGTGCGTGAAGGAGATCATTGTGATCGACGACGGTTCCACGGATGGAACCACGCAGATGCATGGTGAGATGCTTGGGGAGGTCACGCATCGGCGAATCAGTCACTCCGGGAAAGGATCGGCGATTCGCGCTGGCATCCAACTGGCGACAGGCGACATCGTCCTGATCCAGGATGGCGACCTCGAATACGATCCGAACGATTACGCGCGCCTCCTGGAACCCATCGTCAGTGGCCAGGCGCATATCGTCTACGGCTCGCGTTTTCTCGGCAAAAGCGTGTCGATGGCGCTGCCCAACCGCGTCGCCAACCGCGTCCTGACAGCAGCGGCGAACCTGCTCTATCGCGCGCAACTGACCGACGAGGCCACCGCGTACAAAGCATTTCGCACGACTGTGCTGCGCGGAATCCATCTCAAATGCCGCCGCTTTGAGTTCTGCCCGGAAGTGACGGCCAAAGCGCGCCGCCTCGGTTATCGCATCCACGAAGTCCCGGTCAGCTACAACGCGCGCGGCATC
>PKYZ01000049.1 GCA_003132865.1 Bryobacterales bacterium | reverse complement strand
GGCGACCCTCTGCTTAGAAGGCGGTGGATGCAATGTTTTGCAAATGCCTTATTTTCAATTGTTTAGGTTTCAATGAGATGAGGGCAGTGTGTTGAGGTTTGTTGAACGCTGTTGAACCAGAAGGCTTTGAGCAGCTACAAAATCATCTACAGTCTCTACTAATTAATTAGTAGTGCAGCTCCGGGACGGGCGATAATGATCCGACGCGGCCGATAGCCACCAGACTGTCGACCACCGCACCAGCCAACGTGGGCCGCACACATCTATCGAGACTCTGGAATAATCGAGCTCTTCTGGGCGGCTCCGCTCAGCCCTGTCAGGCCGTCGGCGCCTTGGGCATCTCCCACGATTCAGCGGGTCATTGGGGTTTAGGGGTTTAATTCTCAGATGTGAAATACTACTCAGAATCGCCGCCCCGAACTGACGAACATTTTGCTGTTCTGAGTATACGAAAGCAGATATTCGAAGCGGCTGGCCTAAATTAAAGGTCAGATGCTTCCCCATCCCCAATAGGACACTACCAAATGAGCCGGCCAATGGAATGGACAGGGCCGCCACGGTTGCGCTACCCTTGGGGCAGGTTCGAAAGACGGAGGCCACGATAGTGTCTGAGGAACTCTTTCCCGATATCACCGTTGTTGGCAAAATGCAACCTGAAGCAGCGGCCGCAAAGCTGCGCGAACTCGGCGATGATGAAGCGGCCGCAGCGATCATTCAAAATGAAGCCAAAAGCGACGCTGGCGCAAAGTTCCAGACGTTCGGCATCGCCGATGCCATCGGTTTCGGGGCCCGAGCATGGCGGCACACCTCGCATGTCTTCGGCCACTTGGCGCCCGGTGGTCCTACGCACAGCCCGCAGCCGCTGCACCATGCTGGGAACATCGACGCAGATCTTTCCTTGCGCAAGGCGCGTGTCAATATCTCCCTAGGCGCCATAAGGGTCGCCGATTATCCCGGCTCCGGAACGCATCAAATTCTTTTCGATTTCTACGGGCAAACGAGTTCGGGTGAATCGGTTAATCACCTTCATTTCAACACGTTGCTGCGCGCTCGCGAAGGTGATGATGTCGCAGTCCTTGGATATCCGATCTTCGTGGGGCTCAGCGTGGGCGACCAAGGTGTCTCGTTTGGCTGCCTGACCGTCAATGTGCGCAACGAGGAAGATGAGCAGTTCTTGAGTTTCTTGGAGTCGGATATCTTTAAGTCTGGCCTCAAGCTTCTGGAAACGGCACAACCAGCGCTTGCCCCTCTTGCCGCGAGTGCCGAAAACATCGCCAAGGGGATGGCGAAACGTTACCGTAACGTGGCGGTGCAGAACTTCCTGATGGGACTCGACTTTTCAACGAATCGCTTTGGAGCGCGTTTAGCCGAAGGCTCGTTCATCGCTATGCAAGTTCCCTCCGAGATCCAGCGCGCGTGGAACTGGGACGATCTTGCATTCAACCCCGCAAACGGGCAAATTGTGAATGTCAAAGAGCCGGCACAGCCGACCCCATATAACTACATCATTTTCAATGTCAGTCGATTTTCCGAATAAAACCTCGTCGGATCGTACTCGTCCTAAACACGTAATGCGCATTACTTGCAATGCTGCGACCGCGGGAAGCGTAATCACGGTCACGCTTGAACGCTCAGGTCGCACAATCGCGCGCGAAGCCGTTCCGTTTTTCTGGCAGCTCTCGGATCGCGACAAAGATGACATTCGCTGGTACCTTGAGGAATATTTTGAGTGGCAAGCCGAACCCGCCCCCCGAATCGCTGCTCGCATCGAGCGGCGAGCTATTCGCCTCGGCCACGAGTTGTTCGAGGCGACGTTTCCAGCGGGGGGTCCCATGCGCCGGTTTTGGCGGCGCGCGAAGGGACATGCGGCGTCGCTTCGTGTGGAGATTGCTGCGGACCGAGAGCTCGCGACGGTCCCCTGGGAACTGTTACGAGAGCCGGAATGTGCCCCCGTGGCGCTGCAAGTGGCGTCATTTGTCCGGCTTTCCCCCCGAACCGCGAACGTGCCCTTAGCTCGGAGGGATCGGCTCCGCGTCCTCCTCGTCATTGCACGCCCGCGCCGCACCGCCGACGTGCCTTTTCGGTCGGTCGCTGGTCAATTGGTCATCGCCGCCGCGAACCACAAGGATGTGCTTAGCGTCGACGTATTGCGTCCGCCGACATTCGATCGCCTCGAAGGGGCGGTTCTGGAGGCACTGCGAAGCGGCACGCCATACGACATCCTGCACTTCGACGGTCACGGCGAATTTGTCAACCAGTCGGGTGGACGGCCCGACCGCGGGTATCTCGTCTTCGAACATCCAACAGAAGCGAACAATAAGGAGTTCATCGACGGCACGACGCTGGGCAAACTTCTGGCCTCCGCGCAGGTGCCAGCGACCGTTCTTAATGCTTGTGAGTCAGCTGCCACCACGGTCGCGGAAGGCGCCTATGGAGCAGTTGCCGACGAACTGCTCGCGGCGGGACTGAGCAACGTCGTGGCCATGCGCTACAAGGTTTACGTTTACACCGCAGCAACCTTTGTTTCGCAGCTCTATGCGTCTCTGGCGCGCGGTGTACAGCTGGACGAGGCGGTGACGCGCAGTCGAAACGTGCTCGCGATAGCTTCGGTGCGTCCACATTCGTGCGGCGCACTACCCCGATTGGATTGGATCGTCCCAGTTGTTTACGAATGCGCCAAGGGCGTTGGGCAGCATAGCCCGGAAGAGGCCGGAACGGATTCTCGGCCGGCGGTTCCGGCAGTGCCTCTTATGGTCGCGGAGCACTTTGGGCGGGAAGAGACGCTACTCGAGATCGACCGTGCGTTCGACAATTGTAACGCCGTTTTGCTGCACGGATTTGCCGGCATCGGAAAGAGTGAAACTGCTGCTGCGTTCGCACGCTGGTACGTCGATACGCACGGCGCGTCAGCGGTCGTTATTTCACGCGTCGAGCCGGCAACGGAGCTCACCGCTCCGCAGGACCATCCCCTTTGGATTGTCGATGGTATCGATCGCGCGTCAGCGTCTGTGATGCCTAGCTTTCTAAACCTTCTAAGGCGTGCCGCAGCGGCTGGGACGAAGGTCCTCGCGACCGCTCGTGCGGGGGGAATGTCATGGCTAGGCGATACCGGTGCAGCCCTCGTATTACCGCCGATGCGTATCGAAGAGCAGATGCTTTTGTTAGAAGAGATCGTTACGCGTGGGGGCGGCACCGCCCCCAACTTCGCACTCTGGCGTCCAGCTCTTCAATTCTCCAGTGGTATTCCTGGCGCCCTTGTTCCGATCATCGCAGCGACTCTGAAAAAGGGCAACGAAACGGAGCAATCGCTTGCACGCGTTCTCGCCGAAATCCGCGCAGGCACCGCGCAGCTCGATACGGCCCCCTATTTTGGGATGGATGCGGCGTTCAATGATGAGGAGCGCCGTCAACTCGGACTGCTGGCCTGGTTCGAGCGCTACGTGGGCCGCGCTGATCTCGAGTACATGAGCGGGCGGCTGCAATCCCTCAGTTCAACCGTGGCGCCCTTGAGCAAAGAGGAAGCCGGAACGCTTCTTAAACGTCTGGAGCCGCTGGGCGCAGCGCACGACATTTGGCAGGGCAGCCTATTCCTATTACACCCCTTGCTGCCCTGGTCGTGCTGGCGTTATCTCGAGCAATCCGCCAGGCAGGAGCAACAAATCTTTGCTGAGACGATGGCGCAAGCTGCGCGGCAGTTTCACGAAGCGACACTAGCAGGCGATAGCAGCTCTTTCGACATGCTCGCACGTTACGAGTTCAACATTTTGCGTGCCTTCAACATGGAGGCTGAGCAAATGGCACAGTCTACCAGCACGTGGCGCCACCTGCATGCCTTGATCACGGGCCTCGGCACTTTGTACCTGCGCGGGGGGCGCGAAATAGAGTTGCTGGTCATCATCGCGCGCGTACGGAAGCTAGCCGGCGTACCAATGCCGCCGGAGGTGCAGCGCGTCGTCCTGCAACTCGAAGCGCAGGCCATGCGGGGCACAGGGCAGCACCTGCAATCCGAAGAGATCGAACATCAGCTAGTTGAGCAAGCGCGCACTGTACTCGTGGAGTTTCCGAATGATAGACGTGCGGCCTTGCCGCCTGACATCAGCGGGCGGGTCAGGCAGCTGCTGATTGCGACGCTCAATTATGCCTCTACGTTGCGCAATCGCAGCGATCCGTCGAGTGTGCGATGTTATTTCGAAGCGCTCGGTTGGTCGCGTCGGTTGCGCGATACGGGACTGGAGGCTGAGATCCTTTTGCGGCTGGGAGAATTGTACGCGTCCGAGCTCGGAGGAATCAAACAACTGCGAGCCGAGGTGCTGTTGAGAAGCAGCTTGCAACGGCAAGACAAGAACAATACAATCGGACGCAGCAAAGCATCGCTGGTACTCGCGGAAATCTTGTACGTTCGCGCGCAGCAACTTCCCAACACCGAAGCGCGATGTAAGCTAATTGACGAGGCTGCCGAGAATGCGGAGACTGCTTACCGCGACCCACCGTTCGGTGATCAGTTCGGGGCGAGGGTCCGACTGACGCTGGGATCGATCTACAGCTTACTTCCGGACCGGCGAGAGAAGGCGATCGCAATTCTGCACGAGGCACTCGAATTTGCCGAGCGGGCCAAATCCCCCAATGTCGCAGCCGAAATCCGCCTTAAGATCGCCGAGACGATGCTCCTGGGAGGCCGGCTCCACGACGGTTTGGAGTTCGCGCGCACCGCTCTCCGAACGTTTCGCGCGCGCCAGGACGACACGAAAATCGACGACGCCGCGCGGCTCGTTCGTCGCGTCGAGGAGACGCTGACACGGGCCAACGATGCGCCGCTGAACGACTGGCTGAATCTCGTTTCAATCNNAGATAAGAGTCGCGGGCCAGTCTCTCGCGGAGCAGGAGGAACTCGGCCGAGTCTCGTTCGTTGTCGAAGGTTACACTATTCCAATAAAGGTCACAATTGATCGGAAGAGGCGGACGCTAGATCTCTATGGCTCCATTAGCCTCCTCGGACTCAGTGTTCCGCCCGGGGCAATATGCCAAGCGATTGCCGCTCACGTGAAGAGCGGCCAGCCAACCAAGATCATGAGCAGCTTCGCTGACATCACGCTGACGCTTTCTTGTGATCTGCCGAGAGACAAAGATTTCATGAAGTCTTTTAGCGAGGCTATTGGAAAGCTGGACGTCAATGCTAAGGAATTTACAGAGATCGTTACCCGCTTTGGGCCTTCAACGCATTGAGGGCAGCGTCCATCTTTTCTACGAGCACATCCAATGTTGGCGCGAACCCTTCCGAACTCTCTATTCGTGCGATCATCTTCACCATCAGCTCGGTGCGTTCTTCATCGTAGCCAAGTTCCGGAACGTATGTGCTCTGCTCGCGCGAATCGATGACGCTTCGAACGGTCTTGAACATCGCTTTGATCATTTCGGCCGGCGGAGGGGTCGGACAATCGAAGCTAAAGCGCACGTAGACGCTTCGTGCGATTTCATTGAAAGCAATGCCATACCAGCCGAACGGCTTGCGCTCGACCTCGTAGAATGACCATCCGTCCTGCGAGCCGAGAACGTTCAAGATGGGGAAGCCGATACTCTGAAATTCCCGGTCCCACGCTGATGAGCCAGTGTCCATGGTCCAATGCCCTCGTATAAATCCGATTGTCCCCACTATACACTGTTTCGACGCCGACGGGAGCGGGTGCTGTAGCAACTTCACCGCTGTGGCGTTGCTCAGGTCAAGGCGGCAACCAAAAGATGAGGGGTACGAGAGCATTTGCGTTCGGTTCCCAAGATGACCTCCCTGCGGCAACCGCAGGTGGTCCCCAACTCCGAGAAGTACTGCAACGTGATGATGCCAGGCAGAGGACAAGTACGATGAGGCTGTGAAAGTCCAGCAACGGGCGGATGCAGAATCCGTGTCGTCCACACTGTACGAGCGGCCCTCTGTCATCCCGCCACAATGGCGGAATGTCAGAAGGCCGCCTTCGCGCGCCGGGCTTCGCGCCGCTGGATTGAACACCTAGTAACGGCTTTGAGATTGGCGACCCTCTGCCGCAATTGCAGAGGGTCGGCACTCTCGAAACGCCCGTTTTGCGGGCCTTCCGATGCCGCCCGCTGGAAATTGTAGCGAAAACTGTAGTCGAGGTATCCTCAAGGTTCAACAAGCTTCAACACCCTATTTTTGTAAACTATTGAAAATACGGGGCAAACTATATAGGGTATTCACCGGAGATCCGCTGGTTAGAAGGCGGTGGATGTAATGTTTCGCAAGCGCCTTGTTTTCAGGTGTTTAGCTTTTAATGGGATACGCGCAGCGTGTTGAGGCTTGTTGAACCGTGTTGAAGCAGAAGGCTTTGAACAGCTACAAAATCATCTACAGTCTCTACTAATTTCTTAGTAGTACAAAGCTCCAGCGGTTCGGTAATACGACGCTTAGGGAAGCGCTGACCGACTAGGTATTGATCCGCAAGATTGTCCAAAACGCCGAGCCCGGTCGGTGGTCAGAAGGGGATTTCGCGACAGCTATGTGCTCATTGCGAGGTGTGGTACTCAACCTTCGGCAACTCGGCCGGCATACGATGCTGCGGCGAATCGTGTGGCAAGCCCCACTCCCTTCCGCGAGTTCATGTAGAATGATTAGACAGCGTGTGGCCCATGCGCTGCGCCGCTCCCTTTAGCCCCCTGGATGGGCATCCGCACCCTCCGATCCGTCCTGCGCTGCCAGACTGCGCGCCGCTGGCGCAGGTTCATCATGCCGCCTTCGGGAATTTCAGTCCCCCTTCCTCGTCGATTCCCACCGCGCGCTCCAACTTCCGTTGTACGGCGCGTGCTGGCATCGGCAAGTCTTTCGAAAACGTCAAGCCCGGAGCGCCGGAGTCGGTCGGGCTAAAAAATGAGAAAATAGGGTTCCCGTGGAGGCGCGCTTGGATGTACAATTGAGGCTGGCCAAGATGGCAAAATAAAATTCTGGCTCACGTCCGCGCAGAGCAGTTTGGTGTGTACTTGCGAACCGACTGGTAACCCAAACTGAAAATGCTGGTTGAAAGGGGTTAGACACTACGGCCATTTCACGACTTGCGAAGCGTGTCGGCAAGAGGATTGAACCGTTCCGGAAATTTCAGTACT
>PKYZ01000592.1 GCA_003132865.1 Bryobacterales bacterium | reverse complement strand
TAGAGTCGGCCCGCGAGGGCGGTTGGAGTACGCGGGCCGGGCGGGGTTTCGATGGCGGGCGGGCCCTAGACTTGACCAACTATTTGGCACTAGGAACGTAGGCCGAATCAGTCCACGGCGTTCTCGATTTGCATTTGGCGCTAGCAGATCACCTATGGTTAACACCCTACTGCGCCAAAGCCTCCACCGGAACCAGCATCGGCTGCTTGTGCTTGCAATCCGCATTAGGACATTGCAGCACCGGCCCGGCCTTCAGCCACTTCTCCACCATATACGGTCCGCCGCACTCGGGACATTTCTCCTGCACCGGCTTGCCCCAGGTTACGAAGTTGCAGTCCGGCCAGCGGTTGCAGCCATAGAACGTCTTGCCGCGCTTGGAACGCCGTTCCACCACCTCGCCCTCGCTGCACTCCGGGCACTTCATGCCGATGGTCTTCTGCTTCACGTGCTTACAAGTAGGATAGTTGCCGCAAGCGGTGAACTCGCCGAAACGGCCGGTCTTCAGCACCATGTTACTGCCGCACACCGGGCACTTCTCGTCGAGCGGCACATCCGGCTTCTTCTGCGTGCCGCCGATGGGCTTGGTGGTCTTGCAGTCCGGGTACCCGGTGCAGGCGAAGAAGGTGCCGAAGCGGCCCTTCTTCAGCACCATCGGACGGCCGCAGTTCTCGCAGTATTCTTCGTCGCCCTGCTCGGCCAGGTCTATTTTGTCCACATCCGGCAGATCGACGGTAAGTTCGCGCGTGTACGTGCAATCGGGATATCCGGTGCAAGCGATGAAGCTGCCGTGGCGGCCCCACTTGATCACCAGGGGCTTGCCGCACTTCTCGCAGATCAAGTCGGTGGGCCGTTCCATCCGCTTGATGTTGGTCATGTGCTCTTCGGCGTGCTTCAGGTCTTTGTCGAACTTTTCGTAGAACTCCCCGATGGCCACGCGCCAGGCGATCTTCCCCGCTTCGATCTCGTCCAGTTCCTCCTCCATGCGGGCGGTATACTGGACGTCGAAAATATCGTCGAAGTTCTCGAGCAGCAGCCCGGTGACCACTCTGCCCAGCTCGGTGGGGTAGAAACGGCCGCCCTCCTTCCTCACGTACTCGCGCTCCTGAATAGTGGAGAGGATGGAGGCGTAGGTGGACGGACGGCCGACGCCGTCGGCCTCCAGTTTCTTCACCAGCGTGGCCTCGTTGTAACGCGGCGGCGGCTCGGTGAAGTGCTGCTCGGGCGCCAAGCTGCGGAGCTTGAGATGTTCGCCCTCGGCCACGGCGGGGAGCCTGTGTTTCATCTCCTCGTCTTCTTCGTCGGCCTGGTCCTTGCCTTCTTCGTAGACCTTTAAAAAGCCGCCGAACTTCAGCACCGACCCGGTGGCGCGAAACAGGTAATCGCCGGAGTCCTTGCCGCGTGCCGAGATGTCGATGGTGGTCTGGTCGAAGACCGCCGGCGTCATCTGGGAGGCCACGAAGCGGTTCCAGATCAGGCGGTAGAGCTTGAGCTCGTCCTCGGCCAGATACTTGGCCACATCGTCGGGGCTGTGCTCCATGGAGGTGGGGCGGACGGCTTCGTGGGCATCCTGCGCGTCCTTCTTGGACTTGTAAATGTTAGCGGATTCCGGCAAGAACTCCGGCCCGAACTTGACCGCGATGTAGGCGCGCGCTTCCTGTAGCGCGTCTTCGGATACGCGCGTGGAATCCGTGCGCATGTAAGTGATCAGGCCAACCGCGCCTTCCTTGCCGAGCTCGATGCCCTCGTAGAGCCTTTGCGCCAGTATCATGGTGCGTTTGACGCTGAAGCGCAGCTTGCGCGAGGATTCCTGCTGCAGCGTGGAGGTGATGAAGGGCGCGACCGGATTGCGGCGCTTCTCGCGGGTGCCGACGGACTTGACGATGTATTCGGCGCCATCGAGCTGCGCGACCACCTGATCGGTGGCTTCCTGGTTGCCGAGTTCCGGCGCCTGGTCGTCCTTCTTGATCAGATGCGCGTTCAACAGCGGCGGTTTGCGCGCGGCCAGGCCGGCGTCGATGGTCCAATACTCGTTCTTGATGAACGCCGCGATTTCGCTTTCGCGCTCCACGATCACGCGCAACGCCACGGTTTGCACACGGCCGGCGGAGAGGCCGCGCCGAACTTTATCCCATAGAAGCGGAGAGATCTTGTAGCCGACCAGCCGGTCGAGCACGCGGCGCGCCTGCTGCGCGTCCACCAGCTTCTCGTCTACCATGCCGGGGTTTTGAAACGCCTTCTGAATGGCGTTCTTGGTGATCTCGTTGAACATCACCCGGTAGATTTGCGGCCCGCCGTTTTTCTTGCCTTGCAACTCTTCTTGCAAATGAAAGCAGATGGCTTCGCCTTCGCGGTCGGGGTCGGCTGCCAGGTAGATTGATTCGACGCCCTTGGCGGCTTGTTTTAACTCGCTGAGTAGCTTGCGCTTGCCTTCGATGATTTCATAGCGAGGTTCGAATCCGTGCTCGACATCCACGGCCAGATCTTTCTTGGGGAGATCCTTAATGTGGCCCAGCGACGCTTTGACGACGTACTGCTTACCCAGATATTTATTGATGGTTTTCGCCTTGGCCGGCGATTCCACGATTACGAGAGCTTTCGGCATAAGAAGACTTCAACAACGTTTTATAGATATCCCAGAGGCTACCACACTTTCACGAAATTCTTTCCGGGAAGCTGCTTAACAAGGCCCAGCATTTCCAGTTCGAAAAGTGCGGCGATCAGCTCGGAAGCCGAGCTATCTTCTAGAATCTGAATCAGATCGTCCAAATGTATGGCAGTATCCACTTGCAGGACGGCAAGCAGCTTGCGACCCACTTCGGGTAGAGCACCCTCTAGGTGGGATGCCTGACCGCCGTCTTGGGATGCACCGGCGTTCCCGAGCAGGCGGGTTCGCCCCCGCTCGATTAACTGACGGCGGATCTCCGCGGGAAGTTCCACGATTACGTCGTTCCAGTCCTGCACAAGCTTGGCGCCCTGTTTTATCAATAGGTTAGGGCCCCAACTCGCTTTGGATGTGATGTTGCCGGGGATGGCGAAGACCTCCCGGCCCTGGTCCAGCGCGAGCTTCGCCGTGATGGCCGAGCCACTGTATTGGGCGCCTTCCACCACCAGGACGCCGGCGCTCATGCCACTGATAATCCGGTTGCGGATGGGGAAATTCTGGGGAAAGGCGGTGGACCCCATGGCGAACTCCGAGAGCAGGAGTCCCTTGGCGGACAAGTCGGCGGCCAGCTTGCGGTTCTCCGAAGGGTAGATCACGTCCACGCCGCAGCCCAAAATGGCCACGGTGTCGCCGCCGGCGGAAAACGCGCCCTTGTGCGCGGCGGTGTCGATGCCGCGCGCCATGCCGCTGACGATGGTCAGTCCGGCGCGCGCCAGGTCGGCGGACAGCCTTTCGGCGGCCGCTAGGCCGTACGGGGTGGGGCGCCGGGTACCGACCACGGCGAAATGGAAGGGCTGCAGGAGTTCCAGGCGTCCGCGGGCAAACAGCAGAATGGGCGGATCGAAGATCTCGCGCAACAGAGCCGGATAGCGCGGGTCGCTGCGCACGATGGCGACCGCACCGCGCTCGGCCATTTTGCGCTGCTGGTCGAAGGCGTCCTCGAAGGAGCAGCCGCTGGCGACGCTCTGGGCCACCGCGCCGCTGACTCCGGCCGCCTCCAGCTCGCTGCGCGAGGCGCGGAACGCGGCCTGCGGCGTGCGGAATCGATCCAGCAGCTTCCCCGCCATCCGGGTGCCCAGGCCGGGGATCAGGGTCAGCGCCAACCAGTGCAGTTCCTCTTCACGGCCGATCGAACACACTGCGGAGTCCGCCATTAATCCTTCCATCCAAATATCTCCTAAGATGGTAAAGATGGCGGCGGCCACCGCTCCTCTCAAGGAAACATGCGCCAGGAAGCATCGTTTTTTGAAGGCAAGGATCCCGTGCTGGTGTATATCGCCAAGCGGTTGAACGAGGCGTTGCGGCTGGAAGCGATCCTTAGCACGGCCGGTGTAGACTATGGGGTGGAAGCCGATGAGTATCGCGGCGGCTTCATCTTCCAACGCGTGCGCACGGGCGCGTTCTTTTACGTGCTGCCGGATACGGCGGAAACGGCGCGGCGCGTGATGCGGGAGAACGGCTACCGGCCAGCGGAGCCGGAGCGGAGCTGAGCGATCGGCGGACTCGTCCGGCGGACCTCCGCCAGCCAGGTCCGGTACTGCTCGCGAAGCGCCTTCCGATAGGCCGCCGGCCGCATACCCCCCGCGGCGGCCCGGCGCACGATATCCTGTTCCGCCAGTTTGACGCCAGACGACATGCGATTCCCGCTGGAAGCCAGCCAGGCCGGCTCGCAATCGAAGCCGAAGGCCCAGAGCGAAGGCAGCGCCCGCTGGTAATTGTCCGGCAAGCCTAACTCCGCAAACGGGAAGCCCGCCGCCCAATCGGTGTGATATCCCACCAGCATGTTCGAGGGGTTCACGGAGACCTGGGCGTGGGTGACGCAGTTTCCGGCGGGAATCTGGTAACGGCTGCGGAGCATTTCGGTCAGCATGGCGGCGGCGCGGACCTGGGCTGGGCTCGCGACTCCCTCCGTCTGGCCGGGACTCGTTTGGGCCTCAAATGAAATCCCGAGAAAGCCCTCGTTGAGATTCACGTAGAACCATTCGTCGTCGGCCCAGACGGAGTAACCCGCGTGGTAGGCGGTATCGGATTCGGCGACCACCCGGTACACGCGGCCGAAGCGGTCGATCAGGTAGTGGTAGGCGCGTTTCCGGCGCACGTACTCCAGCAGCGATTCCCCCAGTCGCTTGAGAACCGGGGTATCCTGCGCTTCAAACGGCGCCTGGCAACTCTCGGTGGTGTGGTAGACAATTCCGGCTGGCTGGGAGCGCCGGACCCGGCTTACGGAGGAGGTCCCATCCCGCTGAAACGCTGTATAGAGTCTGGGCCGGTTGGCAACCGTGAAACGCGTATCGATACGTAGACCGTTGCTGTAGACTTCCGAATCGCCGGTCTGTTCGACTTGCCAAACCGGGACGGTTTTTTGAGCCTCGCCGGCCGGCGCCCGGTGGGGAGGCATCGGCGCGTCATGCAGCGGTTCCGGCTTGCCCGCCGCGAGCTTCATCAGAAAGGGGATGAGCAGCACCAGCAGGAGACCTGCCCAGAAGATCCAGTGACGGAGTTGCCCATGGGCCAGCCGTCGCACAAAGGACGTCCGAGGCCCCGCCGTTCTCAGGAATCTCAGACGCAGAACCGGATCCCCGATGTTGCCCGCAGTGCGAGCTAAGCGTGCCTCGCGCGCCCACCGTCCTAGCCATGGCATATTCACGTGTCCGTTCTAGATATGTCGTCTGGCATGACAAAAAATCTTACAAATTTACTTGAGCAACCGTGGCCCCCATCAAAAGACGTGAGAGGAATTCTCCAAAAGAGTACTTCTAAGGAGATACCGGAAAAAACAGAACAACGACGTCCATCGCGGAAGTGGCCAACTGGCCGCCTGGGCGGCGTGGCGGCGTCTGTAAGGGAGGCGCGCACGTGGAAACGAATGCTGCAGCTATCAAATGGAAACCATGAGGAGTTGTCCGCCGACGGACACTGCACTGGATCCAACGGCCGCGTGCCGGCGGTAGTCGAGCCGGAAGAGACGGGCGCGCGGCTGGCAGGGCCGGGCGCTACCAAGGGCGAGCACGCTCCCGCCTTGCTCACCGATTTCGAGCAGATTTATCAGGGCGGGGCCGTGAAGCCGCCGCGTCTTTCATACGGCGTATTGAAAGTGGCGGAAATGCTGAATAGTTCGCACCTTTGCGGGATGCCGGCTGAGTCCAAACGCGCCGCATTGATGATGGCCCTGGACGCGGGAGGCGCGAAGATGGAGGATATCCTGCAAGATGCCATCGTGCGGCAGCGGGTCCTCAACGATTACGAAGAGGCGCGGCAGCGGGACCTGCAGAAGCTCGAGGCGGCCATCCAGGAACAGAATCGCGCGATTCAGGCGGAGACGGACCGCATAACCAGCCAATACATGGCGCGGATGCAAAGCAATCTGGATGAAGTGGCCCGCGCGCAGGACAACTTCCGGGTCTGGCAGAAGCGCAAACAGCAGGAGGCGCAGCGCATTGCCGATGCCGCGGACTGCTGCGTGCCGGAAGCCGGAACCCCAGCCGCGGCCGGGCTGGCAGTGGTGCTGGAGCGTGCGTCGAGCGCGGCGGCGCGTTAAGGGGAAACTGTGGCGTGGCTGGCTGGCACTTGCGGAGTGGCGCTGCTTGCCTGGTTATGGTGGGCCGAGCGCAAGCCGCGGCCCTTGGGCGGCGGCGAGCTTCTAAGATTGCGCCGCGCCGCGGAAGCCATGCACCGCGAGCAGGCCCAGCCTTTCGAATAAGCAAGAAACGGGAGAGACCTATGAACAACGTCGAACAAGATTACACGCAACCGTTGGGGCTGGACGTCGGCACCAGCCGCATGGTAGTCGCGCGCGCGAAGGACAAGAGACAGGAGTACGATTCCCAGCTCAACGCGTTCCTGACGTTGCCCTACTCGAAACTCGCGGAGAGCCTTCTGCAACGGGAGAACGTCTTCCACGAGGTCCAGGGAGCGGACATCGTGGTGGCGGGCAACGACGCGGAAAAATTCGCCGAAGCTTTTCACGTCGAAACGCGGCGGCCCATGGCCAATGGAGTGCTCAATCCCGAAGAGCCGCACAGCCTCGCGGTGGTGCGGCGGATCGTCACGAAGTTGGTTGGCCGGGCGGCGGCCGAGGGCCAGAAGGTCTTCTTCAGCGTGCCTGCGCAGGGGGAGGGTCTGAACGGCGCGATTCGATATCATGAAGCGTCGATCCGGCAGATCCTTACGGAACTGGGCTACGAGGCCACTCCCATTGAGGAAGGGCTGGCGGTGGTATATGGCGAGTTGGCCGCATCGAATTTCAGCGGCGTCGGCATTTCGTGCGGCAGCGGGTTGTGCAATATCTGCCTGGCGGTGCTGTCGGTACCGGTCATCAGCTTCAGCGTGCCTAAGGCCGGCGATTTCATCGACGCCAGCGCCGCCCAGGTGACCGGGGATCGCGCCAATCGGCTGCGCATCTCAAAGGAAAAGGGCTTCCAATTGAACGGCTTCACCGGAGATCGGGCACACAATGCTCTGACAGTTTACTACCAGGAGGTGATCGCCAACCTGATCGGGTCGCTGCGCGCCCACATCGCATCCGCGCAGAAACTGCCGAAGCTGGAACAATCGGTACCGCTGGTGCTCAGTGGCGGCACGGCGATGCCCAAAGGCTTTCTGGATCACTTCATCAGGATCCTCGAAGCCGAGGAATTTCCGTTGCGGCTGTCGGAAGTCCGGGTATCCGGCGACCCGTTGCATTCGACTGCGCGCGGGGCGCTGATGGCCGCGCTGTGCTAAGTTTCATTTCCTGACCCAGTGACAGCAGATGTGAATGTGGTGTGGCAGGCGGTTTCGCCTGCCATCGCGGGATATAAACACGCGCTTGAACGAGGTGGGCACCGCATCGTGAATTTGCCGGATGGCTGCGTGGTAAAGCCGGCGGGCTAGCTAGGCGGGGAGGTGTACTCGGATCTAATGCCATTGGTGCGGGAGGTAATTCGTTTGCTCGCGAAGCACGGATGGGTTGAGATGCGATCGAGGGGCATCCACCGGCACTTCAAGCATCCAAACCAAACCTCCGTGATCACCGTACCGGACAATGAAGGCAAGGAACTCGCGCCAGGCACCTTGAATGTTATACTCAAGAAGGCAGGGCTGAAATGAGCGCGAGACGCTATCCGGTGGTCATTGAACAGACAGGGACGGGCTACTCTGCCTACTCGCCGGATGTTTCCGGATGTGTGGCCGTTGGCGACACGAAGGAAGAGACGCGACGGAACTTTCAGGATGCCATGGTTGCGCACTTCCAGGCCATGCGTGAGGTCGGCGAGCCGATTCCGGAGCCGCACACGTCGGTCGATTACGTGGAAGTCGCCGCATAGAGACCTCGTTCTTGGCGGTCCGTACTGTGGGTTCAAGCCGTTCTTCCCTCTCGCCACCTCCGCGGTGCACCGTCGTTGTTTCGTCGCCGTGGCGGATTGTTGCCCCTCTGGAGGTGACCGCCCGGGCAAATGGGGAACCACAATGGGCGACTCGGCGGCACCGGATTTCAGCCTTCATCTGGACCCGGTCGTTCAGTGTCTTTGCTGTTGCGCCTCTCCACCTGCACCCGAGTTTCCCAAGTTAATATGTCTCGAAAGGCCGTCTAAGTCAGGGAACAGGTTGACCTGGTTGATACCGTAGATATCGAGCGTCTCAAGCAGGAGCTGTTTCGTTTCGGCCGGGATGCAGATAGCCTTAAGGTCTGGCCCCTCAAGCGGCGCTGACAAAAGAGCTGGAGCAAGCGGAAGATTCGGCCTTGGGTGGTCGGTGAACAGGCCAGCCCGACGAACCAGGCGAAGGGTCAAGGCGCGCGGCCGGTATGCCGCCACGCGATCAATACTGTCAAACTTCGCTGCTTGGACGTTGATGTAGACCTGGGGGAAGTAACAGTAGAGAGCCCCGTCCACATTCAACGGTGATGCTGCCGCGAAATATGCGGCCACCAATGGATTCCACGTCCAGTCCAAGAGCCGAGTCGCAAGGCCATGATGTTGCGCTACCGCCAAGCACTCCCAGTCATTCCCAGGCAGATTAGGATCGAAAGCTATTGCCAGATCACGCCAAGCATTGTGCCGGCCAAGGTCCCTGCCTGTGTGATACTGCGGTCGTCCAGCAGCCGGAAGGAGAGGCCACTCGATATTCGCCTGACCACGATAGCACCACCCTACTCCTCCGTGAGGACGATGGCAGCTGAGGATGTCGTGTAACTCCTTAAAAGAACGAGCTCGATAGGTGTCCATGGACTTAAATCTCCGCCGAGAACCGGACAACTACGAAGCGAGCGTACGCAGCGACTCCGTATACGGCGCGCGCGCCACTCCCCGCTCCGTAATGATCGCCGTCACATACCGGTTGGGTGTGACATCGAAGGCTGGGTTCTCGACCGGCGTGCCGGCGGGCGCGACGGCGTGGCCAAACACGTGAGTCACCTCCGCATCCGGCCGGCGCTCGATGGGGATCTCATCGCCCGAGGCCAGCGTCAGGTCCAGCGTTGAGATGGGCGCGGCCACGAAGAACGGCACGCCGTTTTCCTTCGCCAGCACCGCCACCGAGTAGGTGCCGATCTTGTTGGCCACGTCGCCATTGGCCGCGATGCGGTCGGCGCCCACCACCACGCAGCCGATGCGCCCGGATTTCAGGAAATGCCCCGCCATGCTGTCCGTGATCAGAGTGGCGGGGATGTGGTCCTGCTGCAATTCCCAGACGGTCAGGCGCGCGCCCTGCAGGAAGGGGCGCGTCTCATCGGCGAAGACATCCACCTTCTTGCCGGCTTCCACGGCCGCGCGGATCACGCCCAGCGCGGTGCCATAGCCCGCAGTCGCCAGCGCGCCGGCGTTGCAATGCGTGAGCACCGTCTTGTTGTCGGGCACCAGATCCGCCCCGTGCCGCCCGATGGCTTGGTTGATGGCGATATCCTCCAGGCGGATCCGCCGCGCTTCGGCGGCCAGGCGCTCGCGGATTTCGGCCAGCGGCAGGCCGCGCAGCGATTGATAGAGCTTTCGCATGCGGTCCAGCGCCCAGAAAAGGTTGACGGCGGTGGGGCGGGTGCGCGCCAGCGTATCGCAGATCTGCTCCACCTGCGCGTCCAGATCGCCGCCATCGGCATGCGCCACGCCCAGCGCCACCCCCATGGCAGCCGCGACACCGATGGCCGGCGCGCCGCGAATCACCATGTTGCGGATAGCCACGGCGACATCTTCATAGGTCCGGCAAGTGACGTATTCTTCGTGCAACGGCAGGCGCGTCTGGTCGATCATCACCACGCCTGCGGGGGTCCATTCGATTGTTTCCACCATGGCCTAAAATAACAAATATGCGGGTCGGTCTTTCGGCTTTATTCATGGTCCTGGCTGCCGTGTTGCCGGCGCCGGGGCAGAACGTACAGGTCTTCGAAACCTATGCGGATCAATCCAAGCTGCTGACCGAGAGATCTCCCGGGCTCACTTTTGCGCCAGGCCCTCCGGCCGGCTCGCCCGCCTTTACCATCGCGGTGGACAGCAACACCACTTATCAGCAACTGGATGGCGTCGGCGCTTCGCTTACCGATTCGGCGGGCTGGGTCCTCTGGAATAAGCTGACCGAGTCACAGCGCGATGCGTTGATGCAGAG
Source organism: Bryobacterales bacterium (assembly GCA_003132865.1). The sequence goes on along the minus strand of PKYZ01000592.1, from coordinate 2,051 downwards.
CTTGTTCGATCCGAATGCGGGCATCGGCATCGGCCTGCTGCGCCAGCCGATGGGCGCCAGTGACTTCTCCGCCAGCGGAGACTATAGCTATGACGACGTGCCGGCTGGCCAGAGCGATCCGAACTTAGCACAGTTTTCCATTGCGCATGACCAGACTTACCTGATCCCGCTGCTGCGCCAGGCGCTTTCGATCAACCCATCACTCAAGGTGCATGCGCTGCCCTGGAGTCCGCCCGCATGGATGAAAACCACCGGATCGATGAATGGCGGCAACGTTGTGACCGCCGACTTTCCAAGCCTGGCGCAGTACTTCACGCGCTTCATCGGCGCCTACCAACAGCAGGGCATTCCAATTTACGCCGTTTCCATGCAGAACGAGCCGCTCAACTCCACCAGCGGGTATCCCTCGGCGTATGTGGCCCCTTCCGACGAAGCTAACTTCATCGGCAATTACCTGGGGCCGGCGCTGGCGGGCGCGGGACTTGAGAGCATCAAGATTTTCGGCTACGAACATAACTGGGACAATCCCCAGTATCCCGAGGCGCTGCTGGCCGACAGCACGGCATACGGCTATCTGGCCGGCAGTTCTTTCCATTGCTATGCCGGCGGCGTGAGCGCGCAATCGCAGGTGAAACAGGCTTACCCGGCGAAGGACATCTGGTTCACGGAGTGTTCGGGAACCGTGGGGTCCAGCTTCGCGGGAGACCTGGCCTGGAACGCGGAGAATCTGTTAATCGGAGCCACGCGCAACTGGGCGCGCGGAGTGACTCTCTGGAACATCGCGCTGGATCGGGATTCCGGGCCGCAGAATGGCGGGTGTAATGCATGCCGTGGCGTGGTGACGGTGGATGGCAGCGTCTCGCCGCCGCAGATCACGCGCAACGTGGAGTACTATGTGCTGGGTCACTTGGGTAAATTCGTGCAGGCGGGCGCTTATCGCATCGATTCGAACACCTATGGCCCCGGCTCGCTCGAAGACGTGGCGTTTAGCAATCCGGATGGGTCGATCGTGCTGCTGGTGCTGAACGCGGCATCCGGCAGTTCCACCTTCGCGGCGACCTGGAATGGCAGCAACTTTACCGACACTCTGCCGGCGGGCGCGGTGGCCACTTATGAATGGGCGGTCCCGGCGCCGGCGTTTCCAGCGATTGGAGCGGTCAACGCCGCGGCGCCCGAAGCGGCTTTGAGTCCGGGCGAGTTGTTTTCGATCTACGGCGTGAACCTTGCGGCGCAGGTGCAGTGGCCTTTGCTGTTGCCGCTGCCCGCCACAATGGCGGCCGCGAGTGTGCAGATCGACGGGATCGCGGCGCCGTTGGTCTACGTATCGCCGCTGCAGATCAACGCGCAGGTGCCGTGGGAAGCGATGCCCGGCGGCGCGACCCTGACCGTGACGCACGCCGGCGTGGCGGCATCGCAGACGGTCACCATCGCCGCGGCCGGGCCTGCGATCTTCACGCTGTACGGCAGCCAGGAAGCGGCGGCGAGGAATCAGGATTATTCGGTCAACTCGCAGGATAATCCGGCTGCGGCGGGGCAGGCCATTCTTCTGTTTGGAACGGGTTTGGGCGCCGTGTCGCCGGCAGTGCCGACAGGCGTGGCGGCGAGTGCCGATCCGCTGTCCTGGGTCACTGCCAAGGTCACCGCGACGGTGGGCGGCGCCCCTGCGGATGTGTTGTTCGCGGGCATGGCGCCGGGGTTTGCGGGATTGTGGCAGGTGAACGTAGCGCTGCCTGCGGGTGTCTCGGGAGCGGCACCGGTGATTGTCACTGTGGCTGGGGTGGCGAGTAACACGGTGACGGTCTGGGTCGAGTGAGGAGTGGGGCAGCCTCTCAGGCTGCGGACCCGCTTTCCAGCGGGTCCAGCCGGCCAGTGGACGGACGTCACGGTGCTGCCATAGCCGCCAAGAGCAGCTATTTGTAAGAATGGTGGCATGAAGGCAATTGCCAGCGTCTTCGTTATTGGCGCGTTGTTCGCTTCCGGGCAGCAGCCTGCTGCGCCGGTGCCGGACTCCCCGCGGCCAGCAGCTACTTTTTCCGGCTCTGAGCGAGAAT